>NZ_JAYMEE010000046.1:0-1352 GCF_037029245.1 Mesoflavibacter sp. CH_XMU1422-2
AACGGTACATCAGGAGCAACCTATACAGTAGAACATACTACAAGTGGAGTATGTCCAGCATCCACAACAGTAGATGTAACAGTATATCCATTAGAAGACCCAAGTTTTACGGCAACAGCGACTTGTGATGGTGCAACAGTAGCAATAACAGGAGACGTAGGCGGAACGTTTGCCTTAAACCCAGATCCAGGCGCACCAGTAACAATAGACGCAGCAACCGGAGAAGTAACAGGCGGCGATTACGGTACAACATATACGATAGAATATACCACAGCAGGACCATGTCCAGAAGTAAGCACGCAAACTGTTACCACGTTAACAGAAGATGATCCAAGCTTTACAATGATACCAAATTGTGATGGAGGAACTGTAGATACAGTAGCGATGCCAGGTGGGACGTATACGTTTAACCCAGCAGCACCAGCAGGCGATACCGTACAAATCAATCCATCAACAGGAGAAGTAACGATGGCAACTCCAGGAACAAGTTATACGGTAGAATATACCACAGCAACCCAATGTCCAGCAACAAGCACATTTGTATTAAATGTATTACCAGCAGACGATTCAAGCTTTACGTTAGACCCAACCTGTGACGGAGCAATAGCCACAATCACAGGTATGACAGGCGGAACCTTTACATTAACAAGTACAGGCGCAACGATAGATCCTACAACAGGAGAAGTAACAGGAGCATTACCAGGATCAACACATACTGTAGAGTATACGACTAACGGAGCATGTCCAACAACAACAACACAAAATGTGACTGTACATCCAGAGGTTATAGCAATAGATCCAACACCATTAGAAGTATGTGATGATAACATACCAGACGGTATCACACAAATCGATTTAACATTAAAAGATACCGAAGTTACAGGTGGTATAGCGAGTTATGTAGCAAGTTATTACTTAACATTACCAGAAGCAGAAACAGCTACAAACCCACTACCAATCCCATATACAAACTTAGCTAATGGTCAAATAGTTTATGTAAGAGTAGAAGACGCAAATACAGGATGTTATGATACCACTACGTTAGAGTTACAAGTAGAACAAGCACCAACAGCCTTTACACCAACAGCGTTAGAGTTTTGTGATCCAGACAGTGATGGTTTTGGAGAATTTATGTTAACCGATGCAGACACGCAAGTAACAGGCGGCGCAGCAGGATTAGTGGTTACGTATCATGAAACGATGAGTGATGCAGAGAACAATGTAAATGCCTTATCAAGTCCATACGATAACATTGTTTTTGAAACACAGACTATTTATGTAAGAGTAGAGAGTCAAACCATAGTAACAGACTGCGCAAGCTATGTCGAGTTACAGTTAATAGTAAATGAAAC
>NZ_JAYMEE010000047.1:0-1658 GCF_037029245.1 Mesoflavibacter sp. CH_XMU1422-2
AATTCATTGCAATTTTCTATCTTTCAGTCTCAATCGGAAAATCGTACCGATTTTCCGCAACTGAAATTTATACGCTAACGTTGGTTGCAATAGCGGAATTAAAAACTAAACGTAAAAATCGTGCGAATTCCGAACTTTGAAAACAGCAGAACTTTGCGCAAAAAAGTTTTACGGAAACTGAATTCAAAACTCGAGACCGAAAAGTAACGCTGAATTGAAAATGTAAAACGGAACTGTGCGCTGAAACCAACTCGTGCGGAATTAAAAAACGTGAATTGATCACTGCTACTCTATCGAATTCCAAAAATTACGGAATCAAAACGTGGAATTGAATAGCTGAACGCAAATCAAAACGGAATGAATCTCTTAAAACTGAAATATAACTGCAACCAACATTGTATAAATTCAATTGCGGCTGAATTTCCTACGGAAATTCATTGCAATTTTCTATCTTTCAGCTCAATCGGAAAATCGTACCGATTTTCCGCAACTAAAATTTATACGCTAACGTTGTACCTCATTTCCAAACCGAACGCAAAATGAAAATATTTCCGACTAATAATTATCAATTTGAACTTAAAAAAGAAAGTTCAGATGCGTTGTCTGAATTGGAAAAAAACACATTGATAACTAACTCTCTTGTTTCTGAGTGGACAAAAAAAGCGTTTATCGGACAAGTGAACAGAAACGGATTTAAAATAATTTCATCAAAACCTGGACGTGGAGCATTTTGCGTTTTAGAGGGAAAAGTTGAATCTTATAACGGAACTCTTGAAATCAGAATTCATAAAGCCTTCAGAGTAATGTTATCACTTATCTTTTTATTCCCAATAATCGGATTTTTAATAGCATTATTTACGAAAGAAAAGGAGATTATAATTTCTTTGATAATTCCGACTTTAATGGCTATCGTTGTTTTTAGATTTATTTTCACTGAATTAGCATTTAGAATTATATCAAAAAACGGACTGAATAAACTGACTGAAATAATTGGAATAACAAAACTTAAAAAAAACGAGGTACAACAATGGCTATAATCCATTGCGGCTGAAATTCCTATCGGAATTTCATTGCAATTTGCTATCTTTCGGCTATGGCGGAAAGAATCCTGCGGATTTTTCCGCAACGTATCATAGCCAAAACCGTTGGTTACAATAGCGGAATTAAAAACTAAACGTAAAAATCGTGCGAATTCCGAACTTTGAAAACAGCGGAACTTTGCGCAAAAAAATAACGGAAACTGAATTTAATACTCGAGACCGAAACGTAACGCTGAATTGAAAAATGTAAAACGGAACTATGCGCAGAAATCAACTTGAGCGGAATTTAAAAAACGTGAATTGATTACTGCTACTCTATCGAATTCCAAAATTGTGGAATCATAACGTGGAATTGAATAGCAAAACGCAAAACAAACTCTGAATGAACCTTAAAAAACTGAAATATAACTGTAACCAACAATGTATAAATTCAATTGCGGCTGAATTTCCTGCGGAAATTCATTGCAATTTTCTATCTTTCAGTTTCAATCGGAAAATCGTACCGATTTTCCGCAACTGAAATTTATACGCTAACGTTGTGCAACATTTGACCAAAAAATGAAAAATCGAATTTTAACAATATTATTTTTAGCTATAAGTCTGACTTTATTCGGTCAA
>NZ_JAYMEE010000047.1:1668-4202 GCF_037029245.1 Mesoflavibacter sp. CH_XMU1422-2
AAATAATTATGAAGAACTCATTTCTGATAATAATTTTAATGACATTCTTGAACTCTTTTAGTCAAGAATCAAAAGATTTTATAAAATCTGAACAATATTATTTAACTGAAATTGACTCATTAACAATAAAAAAGTATTGGGAAAATTTTCAAACTGAAAACTCACCTGAACCAATTTCTATTTATCTAAAAAACAACAACGGACAATCACTTTATGAAATAAAAATATCTGAATTAGAATTTTATAGAGGAACTACAGTTGAGATTTTAAATGTTGATAATTTGAAAAATGTTGAACAAATAATACGTTTGAAATCTGGTTATGATACTTGTTGCTCAAATTATTATTCGACTTATTTACTAAAGACAAAAGATGGCAATTTAATAGAACTTCCTGAATCGGAATATCTTCATTGTGACGGACCAACACCGATAACTGAATACAGATTCCCGAATCAAAAGTTTGGAATAAAAAATCAGATTCTATTGACAAAATCAATTCTGAATGAAAATTATGAAGTTGAATCTATTAAAGTTGTAAAAACATATTCTTGGAATGGAAAAACATTTGAATTAAAAAAATAACTATTTACAACATAGTATAAATTCAATTGCGGCTGAATTTCCTACGGAAATTCATTGCAATTTTCTATCTTTCAGTCTAAATCGGAAAATCGTACCGATTTTCCGCAACTGAAATTTATACGCTAACGTTTAGCGGTAATTAAAAATGAAGAAACGCTTCAAGTCGATTTTTTTGATTTTTACAACTTTTATTTTAGTTGTAATAATTTACGATCATAAATATAATTTAGAATTCAAATATCACGTTTTTGGGTATGACAAAAAATTGTTTGACGGAGATTTTTTACATCCAGCTTACGCATATTTGAAAAACAATAAACTAATTGGAATTGAATATATTTCAAATCCAGAATGCGGAAAAACAAATCGTAAATATTTTTTTGACGACAAAGAAAATTTAAACAGAATAATTTATGAAATTGACTTTTTCAGCAAACATTGTGATGAAAAAAAAGACTCTTTATACATAATTAAAAGAGAGAATAATGACATTCTAATTCATGAAAAAAATGGAGGTGAAATTAATAATGCTGAGCTTGAGAAAATGATGAGTTCATTTAATTTAAAAAAATTTAAAACTAAGATTAAAACTTGGAAATAATAACTACCGCTAACAACGTGTATAATTAATTGCGGCTGAAATTCCTAACGGAATTTCATTCTTATTAATTATCTTTGGTTTACAGCGGAAAATGACTGCGTCCTTTTCCGCAACTAATCATACACACCAACGTTGGTAGTAATTTAACCCAAATGATGACTAAGAGATTAATTATAATATTGACAGCTACTTTAGCAATAAATCTAACTTATGCTCAAAGTAAAACAGATTCTTTACAATACAAAAGACTTACCAAATTTCCAGTTTTTTCAACAAACTATTTTAATTATAGTAGTTCTGAATTTGATATCAATAATCAAAAAGGAAAAATTGAGATGGATGAATGGACTACTATGCTTCAATTCGCTTTTCCTATAAAAGAAAAAAAATGGTATTTATCTAATAGAGTTCAATATACCTATTTTACATTTGAGGCAACAACTGAGCTAACCAATTTCAAAGCTTCAAAAGACTTTCATTCCATCGCCTATTCTATAGGAATAATTAAAATTTTACCCAAACGCTGGAAATTAGTAGCAAGTTTCACACCTACTCTAGCTTCTGATTTTGAAGAATCATTGCATTCGGACGACTTCATTTTTCAAGCAGCAGCTTTAGCAATGAAAAGGTCATCCCAAAATTTTGAATATGGATTTGGAGTCGCCTATACGACAAGGTTTGGTAATGCGACTTTAATTCCACTAGTAAACTTAACTTATAAAGTTAATAATTGGGAGACTTTGGTGATATTACCAGCGTATATTTCACAGAACTATTTATTTAATAAAAACACCAAATTAGGTGGGAAATTAGCTGTTTACGGTAATTTATATAATGCCGTATTTAGTAATACCACCTCAAATATAGATTTAAACCGTGTTTCTTATTCCAGAATTACAATAGGCCCAGATTTTCAGACCAAATTATTTGGAGATTTTCATTTGAATGTTGGTGCTGGTATAGCAATGCGTAATATATTGGAATTTCAGGATGATGACTTAAATTCAGAATTAGATTTTAGTACTGATAATAAGTTCTTCTTCAACATAGGAATAAAATTATTGAAGTAAAAACTACTACCAACAACGTGTATAAAGCATAGCTATTATAGGCTTTCCGAGAGGTTTTTGTATATTTACAAAGTACGCCAAATTTTTTATTTGGTTATATTTATAAAGAAAATTAAACATAAAAATAAAAAATTCGGCTCGTGCTAAATCCGAAAAGTTAGTGTCTATTTATACGCTACGTTTCATATACAAGACCGTTGTGCATAATGTAAAACCAACCTATGAGCCATAAATTAACAACCATAGAAATTCAGAACTTCAAGTCAATTATTGCAATTG
>NZ_JAYMEE010000048.1:0-1057 GCF_037029245.1 Mesoflavibacter sp. CH_XMU1422-2
TAACCTTATTCCTCTCTTTGGTTCTTTATGATTAAATGTTAAAGTTAATAGATTGCTAACTTAAGACGTATATAAAAAATAGCGCGAGCATTCGCTAACACAAAGGTTCGGGCATTTTCGGGAAGTCGCCAAATTTTTAAATTTGACGATTTCCCGAAAATAAAATAAATAGTAAAATTTAAAAATCTGGCGTGTGTTTCATCCGAATAGATAACGCTTATTTTCAGCGCTACTTTTCATATACACAACCGTTGCCAGTAATTTACAGATAAACGCAAAAATCAATAATTAAACTATCAAAAATGAAAAAAACCATCTTTTTACTTTCTTTAATATTAGTGTCTTGTGGTGCTACTATGAATTCTGTTCTACCTGAAAGATTAACTGAAAATGACATAATTCTAGAAAAAGAATACACCAAAGAAATAGGTAGTCCACTAGTAACTAAAGGAGATTTCCTCCAACAGAAAGCGGTAAAAATTAAAAACATGAAATCTTTTAATATCAGCATGATGAAATTCCCTTATTCTGTTGGTGAAAAGTTACCTTTAAACGGACAGAATAGTTCATATTATTTTTACTACGATAAAAGTATGTCTAGAGACAATACATATCAAATTGGAATAGCAGAAAACAAAAAAACTGGTGAGTTTAAATCTTTTGTGAACTCTTACTCTGGTGGATTTTACACTAAAGATATTCCTGAATTTGAATATGAAATAACTAAATTCACGCCAAACGACTGTGATAACTGTTTTAAACAAGAATTTATATATAATGGTAGAGTAAATAACGATTTGAAATTTGTATACAGAGAATATGTAGATAATTTAGCTCGTTCAAGTTTCACTCAAGAATTACAATATGACATAGATGACAGTAATATAATTGGATTTAAAGGACTACGAATCGAGGTTCTTAATACAAATAACACATCGATAACATATAAAGTATTGAGTACATTTGAATAAAAACTACAGCCAACAAAGAACTGAGGCAATAAACAAGTAAAATATTAATTATTTATTGCTAGAGTACTTCTATGTTCACCATTGTA
>NZ_JAYMEE010000049.1:0-1037 GCF_037029245.1 Mesoflavibacter sp. CH_XMU1422-2
TTGCAAGTACACACCAAACTGAAAATCCGCGAGGATTTTCAGAAGTAGGCGAGAACAAGCAATTACTTATAGCCATTGTTGTGCGTTCGTATTTTTTAGCTTTTTATTGGTGTGCAAATTTCAATTAAAAATCCATTATTGTCTAAAACATAACCGACCTTTTGTCCCCAAGGTTTTTTGATAAGCGGTTCAAATTCTTTCGCTCCGGCATCAATCGCTTTTTTAAAGTCCAATTCGATATTTTCTGTGGTAAAAGCTATTTCAACTCCAAATGGCTTTTTTGATATATCTATTTTTTCAAATCCCTGTTTAAAATTTGAGTTGCCAAGTTCAATGGAAGCAAAAGCAATTGTTGTTTCTCCTGAAATCAATTCTCCATAATCATTTTCAGGCGTTACGAATTTCTGTTCAAAGCCAAATGCTTTTTTATAAAACTCAATAGTTTCAGCTACGTTTTCCACGTAGATAATTGTATATGCGTATTTCATATATTAGTTTGTTTCTTTTAATGTTTTCTGCCATTTTCGTACTCTGCTTCTCGCATTTTTATACGGTGAAGAAGTGTTAAATTGTATCATTTTTCCTTTTGTCCATTTGTCGTACCAAGATTTTTCGTAAAGTTCTTCGTTCGTATTATTTTCAATCAGTTTTTGTATTTTCTCTACAGTTTGGTCTAATTTATTCAGCAACTTAGGATAGTCAATATTTTCGTAGTCCTAATAAAATTTTTGGGCAAGTTTTCCCAACTCATTCCATTTGTAATTCGTTTCGGGAAAATCAACGATTTCTCCGTTTTCTTTTTTTCGATTCCATTTCAGCACAAGTTCTCCCCAACCAATGAGATAGGCGACCAAATCCGAAATACTCATTTTGGTTTCTTTTGCGTGTCCTTCGAGTTTTTTTTCTTTGGTCAATTCCGTTGGAATATTTTCCAAGTCCTTTTTCAGTTTGGAATAGTTGTTCTCAATTTCAAAAATCAATTCGTTCTTATTTTTTGGAACTGCCATTTCTCGGTTTTGGTTATATGACGCACAACG
>NZ_JAYMEE010000050.1:0-587 GCF_037029245.1 Mesoflavibacter sp. CH_XMU1422-2
CGTTAGCAAACAGCTGAAAATGATCTACCCAAAAATTATAATCGGAGTTGGAATCTTGATCGGAATTATTCTTTTTAAGAAAACTAAACCGAAATTTTTAGCCGGAATTTTAGCTGGACTAATTGTTAATTTTATTCTGTCCTTTATCGAAAATGAACTTCTAAAAAACATTTCGTTTATCAGTTTCGGAATTTTGAGCTTGATATTTGTAATTTATAGTGTAATTAAAAGAAAATGGCTGAATTTGATTATAGGACTTTTCGCTTTTGTTTCGTTTTTCTCGAAACTAAATCACTATCCTTATGCGACTGTACTGAAATTATTAATGATAATTCCAATTGCATGTTTCATACTGACTTTGAGAAAAAAAGAAAAATATGAAAACGAATTATCAATTTTGATAATATTCTTTGCATATGAGTTAAGCGAGTTTATTCAGCTGACTGAACAATGGATAAACTGAAAAAAGCCGATTTGCTAACAATGTATAAATTCAATTGCTACTGAATTTCCTACGGAAATTCATTGCAATTTTCTATCTTTCAGTCTTAATCGGAAAATCGTACCGATTTTCCGCAACTGAAATT
>NZ_JAYMEE010000051.1:0-4040 GCF_037029245.1 Mesoflavibacter sp. CH_XMU1422-2
TATTATGAGACGTTTCTACAATATTCCAATCTACAGTAATGGTAGGATCGACTATAGAAGCAGAACCAGGTATGTATTGCTCAGCACCATTAGTCCAAGAAGAGTTGTTAGCCCAAAGACCATTACTTGTTGTTGTATATGGTAATGGAGATGTTTGATACTCTAAATTAAATTCTGAAGGTTCAGCTAAACTACCTCTGTTTCCGTTACCTGATACGTCATTTAAATGAGTACCTATGTAAGAATTCATATTATAGTAAGCCAATAAATTATTCCAGTTAACAACAGAAATATCATTTTTTGTTACAGTAGCTGGTAGTACATCACCATTTACCATTGCTGCATTTTCAATTAATTCTTGGTTCATTACAAACCTTAATTGATCTAAAGTTAAAGCTCTATCCCAAATTCTAATTTCATCTAAATCACCTTTAAAAAAGTCAATAATATTAGATTTGTCAATGTAAACAGCTCCAATAGCTAAAGAAGATCCGTTTGGTGTTGATGATGTGATTACTTTGGTGTTATCTAAAACACCATCAATATAAATATTTGCTGTTGTACCATCATATGTCACTGCTACATGATGCCACACGTTATCAGGAAGTTGTGTGTTTGCATCAATCCTATCTGTAGTTGTATTTGTGCCTACTGAGAAAGCAGGATAATTATTATTTGTTAAAAATAATTTATAACCAACAGTACCATTATTTTTAGCTAATATTGTTTTATCTGTACCTAAAGCATTTGCTCCATCTGGTTTTACCCAAGCAGAAGCTGTAAAGCTACCGGCTAGATCTACTTTATCACCAATATTAGTATAGTTATCAATGCCGTCAAAACCAAGTTGTCTTTCTCTAACTTCTTCATGAGCAATACCAATTGTGAAATATTTTGTGCCATCAAAGTCAAATGTACCTTCTCTTGTTGGTATACCATTAAATGTAGATGGATCTAAAAATACTGTTCTTAAATTTGTAGAGAAAGTAGGGTCATCTGCGACAAGCATTACATAAGCATCATTACCTGTTAAAGGCGGTAGGCCAGCTAGGTCAGAGTCAAAAACAGATAGCTCTACAGTGCCAACATCGTCACCTGCTGTTTCGACTATTTTCCAAATTCTATTCATTACATCAGTAACAGTTGTAACAGTAGCTGGTCCTAAGCTAACAACAATTGATGTGGCTGATGAGTTTGTATTTTGTCCATTATTTCCCCAAACAAGATATTCGTTACTTGTGTTAAAAGTTTGAGAATTTAGATTATTAGTTAACTCAGTGTTATTTAAAGAGAATGAAACAATAGCACCATTATTTACACTTTTTGATTGTTTTTGATATAAATCAGAATTATCGTCACGACCAATACCGGCAATATCATAATTATAACCTGCATTAGCAGACGTATCCCAAATTATAGTTCCGTCTGAAGCTACGTAATCTTTAGAAGTACCGTTTACGCCTAAAGTAATACCGTATTTAATTGCTAGATAAGATTCTATTCTATTTCTTTCATCTGTAACAGAAGCATTGTTTTTTCTAGAAGAGAAAGTAATAATTTCCGCTATTGTACCGTAGTAACTAGCTCTGTAGGCTTGACTTCTACCAATCCAATAATTTGAATTGTTAATATTTGTAAATTGAGGTGAACCTACTTCATAGTTATCTACTTTAACTCCATTATATAATACTTCTTGAGCAGTAGGAGATGTGCTGCTATTATTTCTAGCATTAATTATACCTACATTATTATATGAAGGTGCAGCACCAGTTTGAGCAACACCATATCCTCTTAAATTAATATCAGATGGATTAGGTTCTGGAGTAGAGGATATAGCATAAGTTAAAACTTCGTTATTCATTCTAACGGTATATCCGCCCCAACCAATTCCTGTAACATCTTTATCTGTATTATCTCCAGGATTAGCGTCACCACAAAACATATCCATAGCACCATAAGAGCTATTTACAGTTTCTTCAGGAAAAGCAACTATAAATATATCTTGAGTATGAAAGCCTGTAGAGCCTTCAAGATATTGTTGTGGCGTGTAATTAAAATTAGTCTCGTAAGGTGCATTAGGAGTATTATTAAAGTCTACTACAGCATTATAATTAACATTTTTACCATAAATATCTCTGTAAGAAGGTTCTTGTCCTGTTGTATGAACCGTTGCATTGTTAGTGTTAGCTTGGTCAAACCATGTACTTAACGGTTGGTTGTCAGATATACCAGCACCATCATTAGCTTTAAGCCATAATTCTAAATCTGTAGTTACTCCACCAGGTCCTTCACTTAAGGGAGTTAATCCATAACCTTGAATATTAAAAGTGAAAGGGTTTTCGTTAGAATCATTGTTGGCTATAGAAACAGTAGCGCCTCTTAAACCATTACCAGAAGGATCAAATGTTATATCAAAAGTTGTAAAGTTTCCTGCAGAAATTGAGCTTGAAGGTGTTGATGTAAGTGTAAAATCTCCTGAATTAGGTCCTGATATAGTGATGTAAGGAGATGGATCTGTAAGGTTTAATGTTAATAAGCCAGTGTTGTTTATTGTGAAAGTATGTGTAGCTGATCCAGCAGCAACATTGATACTTCCAAAATCTGTATCATCTGCAGTAGAAGGTGTAATGTCATTATTTAAAATATCCGTAGAGTTACCTTCTACCGCTATTTCTGGTAAAGGTGTAGTTACAGCTGATAATGAAATATCATCAATAGCCATATCGCTTCTATAATTAGAACCAGTTGTTCCAGAAATTTTTATAGTAACTGTTTGTCCTAAATATGTTGATAAATCTATAGAGGCTAGGCTCCAAAAAGAACCATTACTTGTGTGTTGTTGACCTGTAACTGAAAATATATTGTGATCAAATGTTACACCATTATTAGTACTTAAGTCTACACTTAAAGTTCCCATATTACTTCCATACATATGATAGTAAAATGAAAAATTAGCAGAACTTGCAGAAGACAAATCAAAACAAGGACTTATTAAATCACTTGTATTGTTAAAATTGCTTGATGCTTCTGTGTATAAATACCAATTACCTCCATTAGCACTATTTGGACCAGTATTATTAGAAGGCGTTCCGTTTTGGTTTCTTGTCCAATCAAAGTTATCTGTTGTACTTTGCGTCCATTGCCCTATACCAGATTCAAAATCTTCATTATAAGGGAAACTACTAACTATAGAAGAACAAGAACCAGAACAGCCACCACTAACATTAAAGTTTAAAGTTGTACCGGAAGCGTTAGCGCTTGATCCAGAATTAGTTAACACTGTGCTTCCTGATGAGGTTATGGTTATATTTGATGCGCCTCCATTCCATCCATCTCCATAAGTATCGTACATTATTATGTAATAATTATTCCCGTCAGGAATACAACCTAATGAAACTGTTGTAGAATAAGAATCGTCACAACACCCATTGTAACCATTATCTATAGTGGCTATGAGCGTATTAGAAGGATCGTAGATTTCTACTCTATTTTCTGAAGACCAATTAGGCCAATTTACACTTACTTCAACAATTGATGTTTGTGCGAAAGAAAATGTTACAAACATTAAAAACAATACTAATGTGTACACTTGTTTTAATGTTAGCTTTTTCAAACTCTTTGGGGTAGAATTTTTCATAAGCAGGTTTGTTTTGGGTTAGGATTAACATTAATATTTGTTAAAACTATGTAAATCAATGATTAAGTGCAAAAATATTCGATGAAATACATTGTTAAGTAGAAATTACTTACAATAAAACGATAAAAAGATATTTTTCATCGTTTATATGTCGTTTTGAATGATTGTTTAATAAAAAAAGCCGAAACATACGTTTCGGCTTTTTAATTGTAAGGCTTAGGTTTATTTATTCAATCAGGACTTTTTTAGAAATTTCACCAATATCTGTTTTCATTTTAATAATGTAAGTGCCTGTACTTAATTTACCTGTTTTTAAAGTAGTATAATCTGAAGTATCAATATCTGTTTCGCTAAATATTTCTTGAGATAAAATGTTATATAACTTAACAGATGTTATGTTGTG
>NZ_JAYMEE010000052.1:0-623 GCF_037029245.1 Mesoflavibacter sp. CH_XMU1422-2
ATTTGAGAATTAAGTTGGCTTACTTTATTTCTATAATTACTTACTGACATTCTAAATGCTTGTTTTTAAATTACGTACAACGGTCTCGGCTATGAGTAGTTGCGTGGTTTAGCACTTAACTTTGCAAGTACACACCAAACTGAAAATCCGCGAGGATTTTCAGAAGTAGGCGAGAACAAGCAATTACTTATAGCCATTGTTGTGTGCTGGCTTTTTTTCGGTTAAACATTTTTTTTATATTCGGACTAATTATTAGCAATATTAAATAGTCAATTATTAAACTTACAATCAAATATACATATTGATAATTCAAATCAATTTTATCTCCTAAATTCCCGTCTAAATATTCGCTAAAAACTGTTGTTGGGATAATTCCTTTTGCATAATATAAAATAAAATAATTCCACGCAAAACTTTGTAGGCCTGCAATTTTTGAAGTCGGTTCAGGTAAAGACAGATAAAGAATTAGAAAAAATATAATTTCAATTCCTAGAAGTAAAAGCAAGGATTTTTTAGTTTGATTAAGTCCAATCAAATTCCGATTTGGGTTTTTGAATCCAAATATTATCCAAGGAATTAATAATAGTATTGAAATCATCCTTCTTCAGTCCACTTTTTTGTTG
>NZ_JAYMEE010000053.1:0-565 GCF_037029245.1 Mesoflavibacter sp. CH_XMU1422-2
CGATTTTCCGATTGAGCTGAAAGATAGAAAATTGCAATGAATTTCCGTAGGAAATTCAGCCGCAATTGAATTTATACAATGTTGTAGGTAGTTTTTTATTCATATTTTGTTAATCAACCATAGAATTCCGATTCCAGAGAATAAAAATCCACCAACTATAAAAATCATTGGAAAATAGGTTTTCCAGAACTCGCTATTTATCATTATTTCGTATTCGTTATCCTTTTTCAAGTAAATAATATCAATCGGTTCATTTATCCGTTTTGGATTCGCACTTGAGTCCAACTTTTGGGTTGTTTCAATTCCGTTTTTGTCTCTAAATCGAACAACTGGAAAGTGATAGATATGTGAATTTCCGTCAGCGTCTTTGTTACGTTCCTCTATAAAGTCAATTATTTTACCTTTAGTTTTAATTCCACTTCTTTGTATTCTACGATTTGAATTCCGAACGTCAAATCCAGCGTATAAAAATCCACCTCCAACTATTAAAAAGACAATTGCTCCAATTAAGTTTTCCATTCAGTTTCTTGGGTTGTCAAATTACCTACAACGGTCTCGGCTATGA
>NZ_JAYMEE010000005.1:0-146901 GCF_037029245.1 Mesoflavibacter sp. CH_XMU1422-2
CCACTTTTAACAATAGCGCTTTGGTCTTGTACATATACAGAGCGTATGTTTTTTACACTTTTTGATGCGTGTTTTACTGCTTTTAATATGTAAAAAAAGCTTGAGTAAAAACTCAAGCTTTTATATTTATGTTTTTATTAGAATTAAAGCTTAAAACTTAAAGAAAGTGTTATGTTAGAGTTTGTTCTATCAATATTTGCTGCATTGGTAAAACCAACATCAAAAAATTGCTCCTGTCTTTCTTGAGAAGAATTACTATAAGCCAAATCTAATACGGTGTTTCCAAAGTCGTAACCTAATCCAAAAGAATAACCAGTTAAATCGCCAATAATTTCGTTGTTTTTATAAGGACTTTCTTCAAAGCGGTAACCACCTCTTAAACTAAACTGCTTTATTTTGTACTCTCCTCCAATTCTGTAAGTATTTGCTCTAGTTAGTAAATTAGACATAATATTGTTTTGTGCGCTATAATAAGGATCAGAAGTTGGTTTAAACTTTGTGTTACTAAAGTCTTTAGTAGAATAGTCAAAACTAATAAGACCTTTTTGTCCAAATACATATGCTATACTAGAAGAAAATCTAGAAGGTGTTTGTAATTTGTAGCTAGGAAATATGTTAACTATATCAGATATGTAAATTATTTCAGGATCAGCATAATTTGTATTTATGTCTTGAATAAGTTCCTCTTCGATAGTCATCCATGTAGGAGAATCGTAGGTGAAACCAATTCTAAGCTCTGGTGTAACTTTATAAATTGTACCTAATTGAAATGAAAAACCTGTACCATTTGATGTTAAAATATTATCAAAATATACCTCATTGACTAAAGAGTTAGGGTTGTTGTTAGATTCAAAAAAACTTGAATACTTTTCATAATTTAAAAAGTGTGAGTTTAAATTTAAGCCAATGTATAAGTCATCAGTATATTGAGCGGCAGCATTAAAAGTTACTTTACCATTATATCCTGTTGCAGAATAATTATAGACTTGGTTAAAAATTCCTTCATCAATATTTGAAATGTAATTTCCTGTGAAATTATCATTTGTGTCAAATTCAGGGTCAAAAATACCAGAATAATAACCTAAAAAAGCTTGTTGATGCTGAAATCCATATGAAGAACCAATGTCAGCATATGCATCTTCTAAAAATTCATCCTCATAAGCAGAAATTTCACCTAAAGGTAAACCTTGCGCATTAGCTAAAAAGTATTGGTCAACAGAGTTTTGACTTACTCCAGAAGCTCTCCAATTATCATCATAATGTTTTGAATTTTCAAAATTTATTCCAACTGAAAATTTCTTCCAAGGTGAATCTTGTCGATTATTTCTAAAGACAAATACGGCTCCACCTTGAGTAAAATCAAAATTAGATTCAGATGATGTGTTGTTTACATTAAAATAATTTGTTTCATTATCAATGTTTTGATTTTCTAAAGTAAATGTGGCATGACTGCTTGTAAAAACAGCAGAACCTGCAGGATTTATACTTATAGCGCTTAAATCTCCTCCTAGTGCACCAAATGCACCGCTTAAAGCTCTAAATCTAGCAGTTCCTTTTAAATCATCATTAGAGTATCTTAAAGCATCTGTAACTGTTTGGCCAAAACTAAAGGACATAACAAAGCTGCTTATGGCAAGCATAACAATTTTTTTCATTTCAATTTTTTTAAGTAATTATAAATTTGAATAAATAAGGTTAAATAGTAATGACTTATTTATATTCTAATCATCCACCTCTACGACCAGAAGATCTTGAAGATGTTCCTCTAGAAGAGGATCCACCACTTCTTGTTCCTCCAAAAGATCTTGTTGGAGAACTTCTACTAGGTCTTGTTGTGCTAGTCCTTGGTCTAGTAGTATTTGTTCTAGGTCTAGTAGTGTTTGTTCTAGGTCTAGTAGTAGAATTAGTTCTTGGTCTTGTGGTATTTGTTCTAGGTCTAGTTGCAGAGTTAGTTCTTGGTCTTGTTACAGATCTTGGTCTTACATTTGTGTTACCTCTATTTATGTTACTTCTACCATTTAGAACTGACGAGTTTCTTAATATAGATCCTCTTCTTCCAGCATTATAAGAAATACCTCTTCTAGTGTATATACCATTGTAAGCGTATCCATTATAGTAATTTCCGTAACCATATCCATAAAAGAATGGACCATATCCGTAAAAACCTCTATTCCAAAAAGGGTCGTAGAAACCAGCATTCCATCCCCAAGAATTCCATCCCCATGGTCTGTTCCATCTCCATGAGTTCCATCCCCAAGGTGTCATACCCCAAGAATTCCATCCCCAATTGTTCCAACCGTATCTAGCTATTTGGTTTGAATAGACGTCATTGTAAACGTTAATAACAACTTGGTCATTAGAATCTCCCCAACCAGCTTTTTGGACAACAGAAGTAGTATCAGAGTATGTGCCTTCATAGGTGTCAATATCTGTAAAAATTTCGTTGTTATTATTGTCATAAGCTTCAGCTTCTAAAGCTTTCTCTCTAAAATAGTTAGTGTAATAATCATTGTTATTATTATTACTTCCTTCTTCTATAACAACTGTTTGTTGCCCATAAGCGTCAGATGTTTCATAAATACCATCATTTGTTTGTCCAACATATTGATAAGACCCACACGAGGTTAGTGCAATTGCAGCCATTATAGCTGTAAGTGCGTTTAATTTGTTAGATAAAAAAGTAAATAATTTCATAACGCTTTATTTTTAATTGTTGAACTATACAAAAATAGTTAGTTTTGCTAAACTATTCTATTATTTAACATAGACACAATATTTGTGCCAAAATACCGATATGAGTAAAAAATTGACAAGTAGAGCCGAAGATTATTCCAAATGGTATAATGAATTGGTTGTAGAAGCTAATTTAGCTGAAAATTCAGCAGTTAGAGGTTGTATGGTTATAAAACCTTACGGTTATGCAATTTGGGAAAAAATGCAAGCAGAGTTAGACAGAATGTTTAAAGAAACAGGTCATGAAAATGCATATTTTCCAATATTTGTACCAAAAAAACTTTTTGAAGCTGAAGAGAAAAATGCAGAAGGGTTTGCTAAAGAATGTGCAGTAGTTACTCATTATAGACTTCAAAACGATCCTGATAATCCAGGTAAATTAAGAGTAGATCCAGAGGCAAAACTAGAAGAAGAACTTGTGGTAAGGCCAACAAGTGAAGCTATAATATGGAATACATATAAAGGCTGGATACAGTCCTATAGAGATCTTCCTTTGCTAGTAAATCAATGGGCTAATGTTGTAAGGTGGGAAATGCGTACACGATTGTTCTTACGAACAGCAGAATTTTTATGGCAAGAAGGTCATACTGCGCATGCAACAAAAAAAGAAGCAGTTGCAGAAGCCGAACAAATGAATAATGTTTACGCAGACTTTGCAGAAAACTTCATGGCTATACCTGTAGTGCAAGGATTAAAAACAGAAAGTGAAAGGTTTGCGGGTGCAGTAGAAACATACTGTATAGAAGCACTTATGCAAGATGGTAAAGCTTTACAAGCTGGTACATCGCACTTTTTAGGTCAAAACTTTGCTAAAGCTTTTGATGTAAAGTTTACTTCTAAAGAAGGAAAGCAAGATTACGTATGGGCAACTTCTTGGGGAGTTTCAACACGATTAATGGGAGCATTAATTATGACGCATAGTGATGATAAAGGTTTAGTTTTACCACCAAATTTAGCACCAAATCAAGTTGTAATAGTTCCTATATATAAAAATGAAGAACAGCTAGAAGCTGTAACAAAGGTTGTAAATGGTATAATGAAAGACTTAAGAAGTAAAAACATTACAGTTAAGTTTGATAATCGAGATACATTAAGACCAGGAGCAAAATTTGCACAGCATGAACTTCAAGGAGTTCCTCTAAGAATAGCAATAGGAGCAAGAGACTTAGAAAACAGAACTGTAGAATTAGCAAGAAGAGATACCTTAACTAAAGAAATAGTAAACCTAAATGGCTTGACAGAAAAAGTAGAAGGTTTAATGACAGAAATACAAGAGTCTCTATTTAATAAGGCATTAGATTACAGAAATAATCATATAACTAAAGTAGATACTTTTGAAGAGTTTAAAACTATACTTAAAGAAAAAGGAGGTTTTATTTCTGCTCATTGGGATGGTACACCAGAAACAGAAGAAAAAATAAAAGAACTTACTAAAGCAACAATAAGATGTATTCCTTTAGATGGAAAGGAAGAAGAAGGTAAATGTGTGCTTACTGGTAAGCCTTCAAACCGTAGAGTATTGTTTGCAAAAGCATACTAATAAAAAATTTTTTTAATTTTTTTTAATTAGTTGTTGCAATAGTCAAAAATAGTTGTATTTTTGCATCCGCAATGGAAACATTGTTAGTTGTTTTGAAATAAAAAAAGTTTTGCAAGTATTAAAAAATAATTTATATTTGCGCTCTCAAAATAACAAATGGCCCGTTCGTCTATCGGCTAGGACGCCAGGTTTTCATCCTGGTAAGAGGGGTTCGATTCCCCTACGGGCTACAATTTTTTAATAAAAAAAGAACTAATGGCAAATCATAAGTCAGCATTAAAAAGAATAAGAAGTAACGAAGCTAAGCGCTTAAGAAATAGATATCAGCATAAGACAACTCGTAATGCTGTGAAAAAATTACGTGACTTAGATAACAAGAAAGAAGCTGAAGAGTTATTACCTTCTGTTGTATCTATGTTAGATAAGTTAGCTAAGAAAAACATTATTCATGCTAACAAAGCAGCTAATATTAAATCTAAATTAGCTAAGCACGTAGCTGCATTATAAGAAATTATTATTAGTTATATAATATTATTTTAACGCTTCATTTTATGAAGCGTTTTTTTGTTTTTAATAATTTTCAGTTATAATATTAGCGTATTTTAAGATTATAAAAAAAGCCTTGAATAATTTCAAGGCTTTTTTTATATATAACATTCTTTAAGTCTTAACCATTCATAGAGATTAAAAACTCTTCATTGTTTTTTGTTTGTTTAAATCTTTCATTAATAAATTCCATCGCTTCAACAGGATTCATATCTGCTAGGTATTTTCTCATTACCCACATGCGTTGTACTGTGTTGTCGTCTAATAATAAGTCGTCTCGACGTGTACTAGAAGAAGTTAAATCAATAGCAGGGAAAATACGTCTATTAGCAATTTTTCTATCTAATTGTAGTTCCATGTTTCCTGTTCCTTTAAACTCTTCAAAGATAACTTCGTCCATTTTAGAACCAGTATCTGTTAAAGCTGTAGCTATTATAGTTAAAGATCCCCCATTTTCAATATTTCTAGCTGCACCAAAGAAACGCTTAGGTTTGTGTAAAGCATTTGCATCTACACCACCAGAAAGTATTTTTCCTGAAGCTGGTTGTACAGTATTATAAGCTCTAGCTAAACGGGTAATAGAATCTAAAAGAATAACAACATCGTGTCCACATTCTACTAATCTTTTAGCTTTTTCTAAAACTATATTAGCGATTCTTACGTGTTCATGAGCTTCTTTATCAAAAGTAGAAGCAATTACTTCTCCGCGTACATTACGTTGCATGTCTGTAACTTCTTCAGGACGCTCATCGATAAGTAAAATCATTTGATATACTTCTGGATGGTTAGCAGCTATTGCATTTGCTACGTCCTTTAGTAACATGGTTTTACCTGTTTTTGGTTGTGATACAATCATACCACGTTGACCTTTCCCTATAGGAGAGAATAGATCCATAATTCTAGTAGAAATTGTACTTTGCTTTTCTGCTATATTAAATTTCTCTTTTGGAAAAAGTGGTGTTAAATGTTCAAAAGATACACGATCTCTAACCACATTAGGACTTTGACCGTTTATTTTATTAATTTTTATAAGAGGAAAATACTTTTCACCTTCTTTTGGAGGACGAACATTACCTAAAACAGTGTCCCCTGTTTTTAATCCAAATAATCTAATTTGAGATTGTGATACATAAATATCATCTGGAGAAGAAAGGTAATTGTAATCAGAGCTTCTTAAAAAACCATAACCGTCCTGCATGATGTCTAAAACACCTTCACTTTCAATAATAGCATCAAACTCAAAATCAGGTTCTCTATAACGGTTGCGGTTATCTTTGTTTCCGTTATTACCTTTTTGATTGTTGTTGTTATTCTTGTTGTTATTTTTTTGACGATTGTTATTATTAGGTTTGTTAGCTTTATTGTCCTTTTGTTGCTTATCGTCTTTTTTGTTGTCGTTGTTATTTGACTGTTTATTTTTTTGATGATTTTGTTGGGTAGCTTTTTTAGGCTGTTCCTTCTTTTCTTTAGATTTATCAGACTCTAAATCTAATTTACTTTGGTTATCATCTTTTTTTTCTGTTGAAGTTTTCTTGTCTGCTGAAGCTTTGCTAACTCTTGTTCTTTTTTGTCTTTGAGGTTTTGGTTTATCCTCTGTGTCTTCCTTTTTTACTTCTAAGACAGCTTTTGGATCTGCTGCTTGTTTGTCTAGTATTTGATATACTAAATCTAATTTTTTCATAGAGCGAAATTTAGGAACGCTCAATTTTTTAGCAATTTCCTGTAATTCAGGAAGCTTCATGGCTTTTAATTGTGAGATTTCAAACATTGATGTTGAATTAACTTATGTAATGTTATAATTTTTAATTGATTGTTTCTTAAAGAAAATAAGATATTTCTGAAGAATTAACGCTTTGCTATTGTGAGTGTTGCGTAACGTTAATGCAATTATACAACTTTTATTTTAATTTTTAGTTCTATAATTCTAAAAGAAACTATATTTTTGTAATCCTAAAATTTAAAAATTATTATGCTACAACGCATCCAAACTGTATATTTATTAATTGTTGCTATTATCTCTGGCGGATTAATATTTGCATTTAATCTGTGGACCACTGCAGAAGGAACTGTTGTGTATGCTAAAGACGAAGTGCTTGCTTTAGGACTTTTTGTAGGTTCAGCTATTTTAGCAATTATCTCGATTTTCAATTTCAAAAATAGAAAGTCTCAATTTATGTTGGGACGTCTAAATATGATATTAAACTTAATTTTACTAGGATTTTTCGTGTATCGAATACTTAACTCACCTGGAGAAGCTAATGGAGTTTCAGAGAAAGGTGTTGGGATTTTTATTCCAGTCATTTCTATCGTATTTTTGGTTCTTGCCAATAGAGCCATTAAAAAGGATGAAGATCTTGTAAAATCAGTAGATAGATTACGATAAACCTATCATCTTAGTAGTATTAGTGCGAAAGAAAAACCGAAGTGAATAACTTCGGTTTTTTATTTTATTGTTTGCATGTTATTATTATTATTATTATTATTATGTTTGAGTGAATAATCAATAATATAATAAAATGAAAACAACCACACTTTTACAAATTATTTTACTATTCTTCATTTTCTCATGTTCAGAAGAAACAACTACTGAAAATAAAAATGAAGTCAATTCTGCTTCTGAAAATAGTTTAATTAAAGCACGTAATTATGATAGTGGAGCTTTTTTTATAGATGAAATAAAAAAAACAAAAGAAGCAATATCGAAACTTGAGAGCAAGTTAGGTAAATCTAAAGAAGAGATTACTATCGGGAAAATATTGAATAATGAGTTTATTGTTAAAAATGAAGAGTATTTGAATTTAGTATTTAGATTAGCAGCATTAAATTCTGGATTTGATTCAAGTTTTGACAAAGAATATATATATATCCCAGCTATTGAAAACAATGGATTTAATATACTTATTGGTGATAGTTATTGCAATTTTAAGAATGTTAATATTAAGCTTGCTTTAAATATTTATAAAGAGGATAATTCTTTTCGTTTAGCTGATGGTTCAACTGTAGTTTGTGAAGGATGTCGAAGAGGTTGTAACCCTAGAAGAGATTCTAATGGAGATGGATATTGTACAGATTGTCAGATTAATAATTCAAGATGTGATAAAACAGAAACTTTAACACATATTTGATCATTCAATATAAGATAAAAACCGAAGTGAATAACTTCGGTTTTTTTATTTTCTATCATATTGAATAACTTCTAAATTATCAATCTTACCATTATCTATTGTAAAACGTAACATGGTACGTACTTTATGAAAACCATGTATGCCAATTGCTCCCGGATTCATATGTAATAAACCTAATTTTTTATCAGGCATAACTTTTAAAATATGAGAATGACCGCAAATAAATAATTGTGGTGGATTTGCTTTAATAGCGTCTCTAACTCTAATATTATATCTACCAGGATAACCACCAATATGCGTAATCCAAACATCAATACCTTCAATAGTAAAACGATTATGTTCTGGGAATTCTACTCGTGCTTTATCACCATCAATATTTCCCCAAACAGCACGTAAAGGTTTTAGCTTTTGTATTTGATCTGTAACACTTAAGTCACCAATATCACCAGCGTGCCAGACTTCATCAGCATTTTTTACGTGTTTTAATATAGTGTCGTCAATGTAACTATGTGTATCAGAAAGTAGCAGTATTTTTTTCATCTCTTAATTAAACTATTCTTAAAACTTGTATCATCAAGTTTTTAACTTAATGCTTTATCTTATCTTTGCATTTCAATTTGTAAAAATAAGCGATTAATTGAGATATTTCATAGAATTATCATACAACGGAAAAGCCTATCACGGTTGGCAAAATCAACCTAATGCTATTTCTGTTCAAGAAGTTTTAGAAAATGCGTTAAGTACTTTATTAGGTGAATCTGTCGCTATTGTCGGAGCAGGACGTACCGATGCAGGTGTACATGCTAAACAAATTTTTGCTCATTTTGATACAGAACAAATTGTTGAAAAAGCGCAATTAGTTTATAAATTGAATTCATTTTTACCAAAAGACATTGCTATACACAATGTTTTTAAAGTAAAGCCTGATGCGCATGCACGTTTTGATGCTTTAAGCAGAAGTTATTTATACAGAATTTCACTTAAAAAAAATGCATTTAACACAGAGCAAGCGTATTTTGTAAAACAGCAATTAGATGTTGAAAAGATGAAAGAAGCAGCAAAAATCTTATTGGATTATAAAGATTTTCAATGCTTTTCTAAAGTGCATACAGATGTAAAAACGTATAATTGTGATATCAAAGAAGCTGAATTTAATATTGTTGAAGACGAGCTTCATTTCACCATAAAAGCAGATCGTTTTTTGCGTAATATGGTGCGTGCCATAGTTGGTACGTTAATAAATATTGGTGTTGGTAAAATTGAAGTTGCCGATATGCATCAAATTATAAAATCAAAAAATAGAGGAGAAGCAGGTTATTCTGTACCAGCACAAGGGTTATATTTAACAGCTGTAGAATATCCAGATTTCATTAAAATAGATGACTAAGAAAAAAGAAAACATATTTGACGTTAACTTATTTAAACGTCTTTTTAAATATACAAAACCTTACCGTGTAGTTTTTTACGGTTTAATAGTTTCGGTTCTAATTTTAGGAGCATTAAGTATTGCTACACCTTTATTAGTAAGAGAAATTGTAGACCAGCATTTGGTTAAGCAGGATTATGATGGCTTTGTCAACTTGATCACTATTATGGCTTTGCTATTATTAGCAACAGTTGTTTTTCAATTGTTATTTATCTACTATTCTTCTTGGCTGGGTTTAAAAATGGTTAAAGATATTAGAGTTAAGTTATTTGATCACATGCTTAATTTTAGAATGAAATACTTTAACAATTCTTCAGTTGGAGTTTTAATTACTAGAGCAGTAACAGATATGGAGCGCATCTCGTCTGTATTTGGTGATGGACTGTTTTCAATTATAAGAGACTTGTTAATTATGATTGTTGTGTCTAGCGCTATGCTTTATGTAAACTGGAAATTAGCGTTAATCGTTTTTGTAATGCTTCCTATAATATTGTATGCTACAAAAGTGTTTCAGCGTTATATGAAACAAGCTTTTGAAGATATTAGAAATGAAGTTTCTAATCTAAATTCGTTTGTGCAAGAACGCGTTACAGGAATGAAAATTCTGCAATTATTTACCCGAGAAGTAACCGAGTATAAAAACTTTCAAGAGATAAATACAAGACACAAAAACGCTTGGTTAAAAACTGTTTGGTATAACTCTATTTTCTTTGCGATTTTAGAAGTTTTATCGGCATTAACTGTTGGTACAGTAGTATATTTTGGTGGATTAAGAGTGATAATTGACGGTTCTGTTTCAGCAGGAGATTTGTTTATGTTCATAACTATGATTCCTATGTTATTTAGACCTTTACGTCAAATAGCAGATAAGTTTAGTACGCTTCAAATGGGACTTGTAGCTGCTAACAGAGTATTCAAAATATTAGATACCACTTCGCAAATTGATAACTCAGGAACCATCGTTGCTGAAGATTTAAAAGGAAGCATTAGTTTTAAAGATGTTCATTTTAGATATGTTGAAGACGAAGAAGTTTTAAAAGGAATTTCTTTTGAAGTTACCGCAGGTCAAACCGTTGCTATTGTTGGTGCGACTGGCGCAGGAAAAAGTACAGTCATTAATTTATTAAATCGTTTTTACGAAATTAATAAAGGTGAAATTAAAATAGATAACACCAATATTAAAGACTACACACTAAGTTCTTTGAGGCAACAAACTGCAGTTGTGTTACAAGATGTGTTTTTGTTTGCAGATACTATTTTAAGTAATATTACTTTAAATCATCCAGAAATTACAGAAGCACAAGTCATACAAGCTGCAAAAGATATAGGTATACACGATTTTATAATGAGTCTTCCAAACGGATACCACTATAATGTTAAAGAACGAGGTGTTATGTTATCTTCTGGTCAACGCCAATTAATATCATTTTTGCGTGCGTACGTAACTAATCCAAGTATTTTAATTTTAGATGAAGCAACGTCTTCTGTAGATTCGTATTCAGAACAATTAATCCAAAATGCTACCGATAAGATAACTAAAGGTCGTACATCTATTGTTATTGCTCACCGTTTGGCAACCATACAAAAAGCAGATAATATTATTGTAATGGATAATGGTCAAATTGTAGAGCAAGGTACACATCAAGAATTACTTAAAAAGGAAAATGGCTACTACAGAAACCTTTATGAAGTTCAGTTTTTGCAATCTGAAGTGGCTTAAACCAAATCTTTTTTCAAAATTTCAGCTAATTCTGTAGTGTCAGAAAATGGCACAAATTCACCATCTCTAAAACAAGATATTTGTCCGGTTTCTTCACTTACTGCAATAGCTACAGCATCTGTACGCTCGGTAACACCAACAGCTGCGCGATGACGAAGCCCAAAACGCTGTGGGATATTTTTTTCGTTATTAACTGGTAAAATAACACGCGTTGCTTTTACAATATTGTCTTGAATAATAATCGCACCATCATGTAAAGGACTATTCTTAAAAAAGATACTTTCTATGATAGGTTGTGTTACTTTTATATTCATTTCGTCACCAGTATTGGCTAAAAAGTCTAGGTTGTTATTGCGTTCTAAAACAATTAACGCACCAGTTTTTGAAGCACTCATTTTATTACAAGCAGCAATAATAGCATCAATATTTGTTGTAGCGTTTTCTTCCATTTTTAAAAATTTAAGCTGACTGAAAAACTTGCGTCTGCTAGCAAAATTGGTAGAACCTATCATTAATAAAAATTTTCTAATTTCTTGCTGAAAAACCACAATTAACGCAAACATTCCTACGCTAATAAATCCGCCTAAAATATTACTAAGCATTTGCATTTGTAGTGCTTGCGTAACCTTCCAAATAATGTAAATAATAACAATACCAATAAAAATATTGATAGCCACAGTACCTTTTACTAATTTGTAAACATAGTAGAGAAGTAATGCAACTAAAATAACATCGATAACGTCTATTAAACTGAATTTTAAAATATCATCTAATATCTCCAAAGTGAAGTCGGTTTTTGTAAATTTAATGAAATTGAATTAAAAAATATACTCGTTGTTGTCAATAACTATAGTTTCAAAATTTAAGTTTTGAAGTCTGTTTTTTACTGTAATGTAATCTTGAAATTTTAATTGCTTATTTAAATGAAGTGTCAAAACAGTATTTTCTACATTTTTATTAAAATTTTTCTCAAGTTGAATAATTAAATCATCAATTTCAACTCCAGAAAGCTTTAAGTCTTGATGTTGAATTGTAATATCATTTAAACCATTAATTGCTATTATGCTATTGTTTTTAGGATTGGTTTCTTCAATATAATTTATATCTGTAAACTCAATAAATCCTAAATTTTTAATGCTAGTATCATTACAAGTGTAATAGTTTTTTGCAGCTTCATTTTTATGCATTTTTGCATTTCGTTTTTTGTCTTGCAAAAATTTAATTTTAGGTATTGCTTGCTTTAAAGTCAAGCGTTTATCTACATTAAATAACCAATTGGTAGAGATGATTAGATTTTTTCTGTTAAGTTCAACACTATCTGGTTGTGTTTCGTTATAAAAAATATATGCAGGCGACACATCTAAAATTTTAGTAATTTTAGCGTGTTGTACTTCTGGTAATTGGATGACTTTTTCGTTTCCGCAAGACCATAAAAAGAGCGTGATTAATCCTATAAATCCTATTTTTTTAAGCATGTAATTGATTATAAAGTGTGATACATTCTTTAGCTTCTTTTACATCATGTACGCGTAAAATTTTTGCGCCTTTTTGTAAAGCAATCATGTGTAAAGCAGTTGTTCCGTTTAGTGCGTTTTGAGCTGTTGTGTCTAGTGTTTTGTAAATCATAGACTTACGAGACACGCCAACTAAAAATGGTAAATCGGCAATATTTAAAAGCTCTAATTGGTTTAAAAGTTCAAAATTTAGCTGTGTTGTTTTTGCAAATCCAAAACCAGGATCCAAAATTAAATCTATTATACCTAAAGCTCTTGCTTTGCTAATACGTTCAGAAAAATAAAAATTAACGTCTTTTGTCAAGTTATCATAATCTGTCAGCGTTTGCATGGTTTGTGGTGTACCACGCATATGCATCATAATGTAAGGCACGCTTAGGTTTGCAACTGTTTGCAGCATTTTTTCATCTAAAAATCCTGCCGAAATATCATTAATCAAACCCGCACCAGCTTTAATGGTTTGTTTTGCAACTTCACTTCTAAAGGTGTCTACAGAAATAATAATTTCAGGAAAATGTTTCACTAGTAACTCAACAATAGGTACAATGCGTTGCAGTTCTTCATCTTCTGTTACAAAATCTGCATTTGGCCTAGAGCTATAAGCGCCAATATCTATAAAAGTAGCGCCTTGATTAAGCATACTTTCAACTTGATTTAATATAGAATTTTCGTCTTTATAACGTCCACCATCATAAAAAGAATCTGGTGTTACGTTTAAAATTCCCATCACTTTTGGTGTGCTTAAATCGATAAGTTTTCCTTTACAATTTATTGTCATTGCTATATAGTTAATAGGTGTTAGGGCAACTTATAAAAACTTTAATACCTAAACCTTGAACTTTAAATAATTTTATGCGAAATTTACGGAAATTATCAAGATAAGAACACCATTTATGCAAGATACTTCTAAACAATACGATGCGGTAATAAAAACCTGTCGTGATCTTTTTACCAAAAAAATGTCTGATTACGGAAGCGCATGGCGAATTTTAAGATTACCATCTTTAACCGATCAAATTTTTATCAAAGCGCAACGTATAAGAAGTTTGCAACAAAATGACGTTAGAAAAGTTGATGAAGGTGAGCAAAGCGAATTTATAGGCATTATCAATTACTGTATTATGGCATTAATACAAATAGAAAAAGGTGTTGTAGAACAGCCAGATATGGATGTAAATGAAGCGACAGAATTATACGATAAGCATGTTGCAATCACTAAAAAATTAATGGAAGACAAAAACCACGATTATGGTGAAGCTTGGCGCGATATGCGTGTAAGTAGTCTTACTGATTTAATCTTGCAAAAATTACTACGCGTTAAACAAATTGAAGATAATGCAGGAAAAACTATTGTTAGCGAAGGAATAGATGCTAATTACCAAGATATGGTTAATTACGCGGTTTTTGCGATGATTCATTTGAACGAAAAATAAAATAAAAAAAGGTTACAGTATAGCTATGAAATACATCACAGGATTTTTAAGAATTTTTGTCGGAATATTTTTTATCATTTCAGGGTTTATAAAGCTTAATGACCCAATAGGATTTGCTTTTAAACTAGAAGAATATTTTGGTCCAACAGTTTTAGATTTACCATTTTTTACGCCTTATGCTCTAGGAATTTCTATAGTAGTTGTAGTTTTTGAAGTGCTTTTAGGAGTGTTCTTAATTATTGGTTACAAAAAGAAATTTACATTATGGAGTTTGTTATTAATGATAGTTTTCTTTACATTCCTAACATTCTATTCAGCATATTTTGACAAAGTAAAAGACTGTGGATGTTTTGGTGACGCTATGAAAATGGATCCTTGGGAAAGTTTTGGTAAAGACGTTATTTTGCTAGTTATGATTCTTATCATTTTTGCAGGTCAAAAATATATTAAGCCATTCTTTAGTAAATTTATTACAACCGTAATAGCATTATTAAGTTTTATTGCATGCTTAGGGTTTGCTTATCATGTCTTAATGCACTTGCCAAGTATAGATTTTAGACCATTTAAAGTAGGTAATAATATTACCGAAAAAATGACCATTCCAGAAGATGCACCACAACCAGTCATAGAATATACTTGGACGTTTAAAGAAAACGGAGAAGAAATAGAGTACATAACAAATGGAAGTTATCCAGAATCTTCGGGGACTTATATTGGAGTAGAAACCAATGTAATAGAAGAAGGTTATGAAGCTCCAATTCATGATTTTTCAATAGAAAAAGATGGAGAAAATTATACCGAGGATATTTTAAGTCGTCCACACGTTTTATTAATTATCAATTATAATTTGGCTAAAGCCGAAAACGAAGGTCTTAAAACAATAAAAGTATTAACCGATAAAGCTATAGAAAACGGCTACGATGTTATTGGTATTACAGCAACAGGACCAGAAGAAGCAAATACATTTAAAAAAGAATATAATCTAAATTTTGATTATTATTTCTGTGACGAAACTGCTTTAAAAACAATAGTACGTTCTAATCCAGGTATTTTAAAACTTGAAGAAGGAACTATTATCCAAAAGAAACATTGGAATGATGCCGATGAAATTGAATTACCAAAAGTAAAGCGACCAGAGCCTACCAAAAATATGTCTTTGGTTGATCAAGGAGAAGTTTTATATTTAATTGAAGGAAAAGAAGCTACGCTAGAAGAAGTTAAAGCTTTAGATAAAGATAAGTATAAGCTTGTTCCTGTTCAAAAAGAAGGTTCTTTCGAAAAATATTTAGATTCAGTAAACACTGTAAAAGGTAAAAAATATATTGGTGTCTCAAGTTTTGAACTTAAACAAGAATAACCTAATCATAAAAATATAACATCTGTTAAGCTACTTACTAAATAAAATCTTTTATGCATTACTCACATTATTTGGAGTAGTTACTGTTATTTTCTTTTTATTTAGTGTATTGCCAGGTGATCCAGCACAAATGATGTTGGGGCAAAATGAAGATAGCGAACAGTTAGCTATTGTTAAAAAAAAAT
The DNA here is from genome assembly GCF_037029245.1 of Mesoflavibacter sp. CH_XMU1422-2. Lineage (NCBI taxonomy): Bacteria > Pseudomonadati > Bacteroidota > Flavobacteriia > Flavobacteriales > Flavobacteriaceae > Mesoflavibacter > Mesoflavibacter sp. CH_XMU1422-2. The sequence goes on from NZ_JAYMEE010000005.1 coordinate 15,580, forward strand.
ATGGATTTGATAAACCCATAAGTACGCAATATTTGTACTATTTAAACGATTTGTCGCCAATTTCATTTCACTCAAAAACAGAAGGAGATTATACGTTTTTAAGTCAAAATAAATACGCAGCAACCAAACTGTTTTCTGTAGCCAATACAACCATAGTTTTAAAATTTCCATATTTAAGAGAAAGCTATACTAAACAAGGTAAAAAAGTAAGTCAAGTACTTTCAGAAACATTACCAAATACTTTTGTTTTAGCAATTTCGGCAATAACAATAGCTTTATTTTTGGGTGTATTTTTAGGTGTTATTTCAGCATTAAAAAAAGATTCATTATTAGATAAATCTATACAAGTTATCAGTACTTTAGGGATGAGTGTACCTTCCTTTTTTAGTGCCATATTATTTGCGTGGTTTTTTGGTTTTATATTGCACAAATACACAAATTTAGAAATGACAGGAAGTTTATACGAACTTGACGATTTTGGAGAAAAAATGCACATCAAATGGAAAAATTTAATTCTTCCTGCGCTTGTTTTAGGGATTAGACCATTAGCTGTAGTTATTCAGTTAATGCGAAATTCACTATTAGAAGTATTTAACCAAGATTACATTCGTACAGCCAAAGCAAAAGGACTTTCAGAATTTCAAATTATAAAAAATCATGCTATAAAAAACGCATTAAATCCTGTAGTTACAGCAATATCAGGTTGGTTTGCAAGTATGTTAGCAGGAGCAGTTTTTGTAGAATATATTTTTGGGTGGAATGGCTTAGGTAAAGAAATTGTAAACGCTTTAAACACATTAGACTTACCAGTAATTATGGGTTCGGTGCTAATTATAGCGCTACTCTTCATAATAATTAATATTTTTGTAGATATAATCTACGGTTGGTTAGATCCAAAGGTAAAATTAGAGTAAAATTCCTGCGAAAGCAGGAATCTCATAATAGACAAATAAAAATAAATAGTGCTTTAAACCGTAATAAGCAGTTGGCACTAAAAAAATATTAAGTTTAATTAAAAAGAAAGCAGAGATTCCTGCTTTCGCAGGAAAAACAATGAGAAAAAACATCGTCGCAGGAAACTGGAAAATGAATAATGATTTAGCCCAAACAGAAGGCTTATTAACAGATTTACAAAAGCAAACGCAAACAAGTGATGCAGAAGTAATGGTAGCGCCTTCATTTACAAATCTTTGGCATTCATTTCAGTCATTACGTACATCAGATATAGAAGTAATCGCTCAAAACATGCACTTTGCAGAAAACGGAGCATACACAGGAGAAGTAAGTGCATCAATGCTAAAAAGCGTTGGTATACAAACCGTAATCTTAGGACATAGCGAGCGTAGAGCATACTTTAACGAGACAGACGCAACTTTAGCAAAAAAAGTAGACGCAGCATTAGCAAATAATATGCGAGTAATATTTTGCTTCGGAGAAGAGTTAGAAGACCGTAAATCTGGAAAAGAAGAAACCGTAGTAGGTAACCAAATAAGTAATGCATTATTTCATTTAGACGCATCAGCATTTAAAAATATCGTTTTAGCATACGAGCCAGTATGGGCAATAGGAACAGGCGAGACAGCTAGCCCAGAGCAAGCACAAGACATGCACGCATTTATCCGTAAAACATTAGCAGATAAATATGGTGATGATATAGCAGATAATGTATCGATACTTTACGGAGGTAGCGTAAAACCAAACAACGCTAAAGAAATTTTCTCTAAACCAGACGTAGATGGCGGATTAATAGGTGGTGCATCGCTAAAAGCAGAAGACTTTTTTGCAATTGTAAACGCATTTTAAAATATTAATTTGGGCGTTACCCTTTGCCTGATATAAGTCAGGCAAAGCGTCGCGCTATTCGTTATATCTTTTTCTCGTACCTCAAAAAAGGATGCCACTACTATCGCTAACGCGGATAAAACCGCAAAAACATAGCAACAACAATGTCTAATATTATTTATAAAGGTTACTATTTTAAAGTAGAACCATTACAACCAGCAGTAGAAATTTTAATCGCCGAGTTAGGTTATGCAGGATTTGAAAGCTTTGTAGAAACCGAAGAAGGTGTAACAGCATACATTCAAAAAGAAGAATGGAACCAGAATATCTTAGAAGATATTCAAATATTAAATTCTGATGAATTTGATATTACTTACACACACGAAGATATAGAGCAAACCAACTGGAATGCAGAATGGGAAAAAAACTTTAACCCAATTATAGTAGATGATGTTTGTGCTGTTCGCGCACCATTTCATGAAAAATTTGACACAGAATACGATATCATTATCGAACCAAAAATGAGTTTTGGGACAGGTCATCATGAAACAACACACATGATGATCCAGCATATCTTACAAAACGATTTTAAAGATAAATCAGTCTTAGATATGGGTTGCGGTACAGCAGTTTTAGCCATTTTAGCCGAGATGAAAGGCGCACAATCTATAGATGCTATAGATATCGATAATTGGTGTTATTTAAACAGTTTAGAAAATGTAGAACGTAATAACTGTAATTATATTTCAGTTTACGAAGGTGACGCTTCGTTATTAAATAACAAACATTACGACATAATAATTGCAAACATTAATAGAAATATTTTGTTGCAAGATATAGCTACGTATGCAAAATGCTTAAACCCTAACGGAAGTTTGTTTTTAAGCGGTTTTTATGAAGATGACATTCCGTTAATCGAAAAAGAATGTAATACTCATAATTTACAGCATACAAAAACGTTAAAACGTAATAATTGGGTTGCATTACATTTTAAAAATTAATATTTTAGAAGTGTAATACACTCAAAATCATTGCATATATGAGTACAAAAGAAAAAATTCAAGAACAATTTGAAGTAGACACATTAGAAAAAAACAATAACGAAATTGTTTTGTATAATGATGATGTTAACACCTTTGATCACGTTATAAATACATTAATGTATGCGTGTGATCACACACCAGAACAAGCAGAGCAATGTTCTATTTTAGTGCATTACAAAGGAAAGTGTACAGTAAAAACTGGTGACTATGACGATTTAAAACCACGTTGTTCCATGCTTCTTGATGCAGGATTAAGCGCAGAAATAGTATAAAAAAGAGCCTTTTTTAAAAGGCTCTTTTTTTGTTTTATGATTTACGTCTATTAGTGTTAATGCCTAAAATTTTATACAATGGGCAAAAATTAACAAAACTTGTAATTAAAAAGATAATAGAAATAGCCATTAAAACGTAAGCTAATGTACCTTCTATTACATCTAAATAATATAATAAAGCAATAATAATAGCAATAAGCACGCGTAGGCTTTTATCTAAAGCTCCCATATTTTTTTTCATAACCTAAATAGTATTGATTAGTTATAAATAAATATAGCTATATACTTAATAATAAACAACTTGTTTTGTTTATAGTGTTTGTAAAACAAAAAAACCACGTCAAATAGACGTGGTTTTTATTGTAGTGACCTCGACAGGATTCAAACCTGTAACCTTCTGAGCCGTAATCAGATGCGCTATTCAGTTGCGCCACGAGGCCTTTTTTTTGTGGGTGCAAATATATTCCTTTTTTATATAAACATCAAAATTTATGTTATAAAAATTTAATCTAAAGCATTTTTAGTTACATAAAGTTTCCATCCAAAAATGGCTAATTGTAATTTACTAGCTTTACTAAGGTCTAAACCTTGTTTTGTATAACTGGGTAAGATTAACTTGTTTAGTTTGGCTAAAAGTTTAAAAAAAATCTTTTTCATGGTAAACCTTTTTACAAAACTACTGGTTTAATTAATGCTTGCCAAATAGCGAATTTTAAAAAAAAATGTAAAACTTATTCTAGACTAAGTTTTACTTTTTTGGTTTTTAGTAAATAATTGATGTAATAATATCAATTATTAATTTGGCAATTGTTAGCATAGTTTTTAAGGTTTAAGGGTTAATAAAAACAACCATTTAAATGATTGTTTTTTTAATATATATTTTTTCAATATTAACCTACAAGCAAAAGAAATAAAATCTATGAATTTGACTATTAAATATGAAGTAAAAAAATCAAAAAAGTTTCAACTTTTAAAAATATGCCTTCAACAAAGTTTTTAATTGAAATAATAAAATATATTTATTGTTTAAAAATGTAATAATTGTAGGGTTTTTTTTAGGGTGAAAATTTTTTACAAGGCAATTTTTATTTAAAAAACACCGATTTTAGAGATTTTCATTATTTTTCTACTCATAAAAAGGTTAATTAACGTTCATATAAAATTGTAACTCGTTTATAGTGGTATATTTGTAAAAATAATTCTCCCAAAAATGAAAAAGATAATTACTATTTTATCACTGTTTATTGTGTCTATTAGTTACAGTCAAGCAGTTGTTATAAACGAATTAGATTGCGACACACCAGGAATTGATTATGGTGAGTTTGTAGAGCTAAAGTCTGCAACACCAAACTTTCCTTTAGATGGATATGTTCTAGTGTTTTTTAATGGCTCTACTTCTGGCGGAGATAGCAGTTATTTTGCGTTAGATTTAGATGGAGCAGTTACAGATATTAATGGATTACTTTTGATAGGAAGTGATACGGTTACACCTTATCCGCAAGTTTTTATTGGTGAAAATTTGATTCAGAATGGAGCCGATGCTATAGCTATTTATCAAGGTAATGATTATGATTTTCCTGAAGGGACTTTAGCAACAACAACTAATCTAGTAGATGCTTTAGTTTATGATACTAGTGACGCTGATGATACTGTTTTAATGTCTTTATTAGGTGTTACAGAACAAATTAATGAAGGACCAGGAAATAATACTAACTCAATACAGCGTAACAACGATGGGTCTTACACATCTACAACACCAACACCAAGACAATTAAATGATGGTTCTGGAGTAATTTTAAATGCTTTAGAAATCACTGTAAGTCAATCACAAGTTGATGAAGGTGCATCTTTCGATATTACTTTTACAGCGCAAAGCAATGTGGATTCTGATTACTCGTTTAGCTTTGTAATGAGTAATCAAGGTTTTGATACTTCAGATTATACAGGAAATACATCTTTAACCATATTAAGTGGGCAAAATCAAGTTAGCACAACAATTACCTTAATTGATGATGCTCTAAATGAAGGAGATGAAGAGCCTTTAATTAGGTTTGATAACTTACCAACACCATTAATACCTTTTAACAATAATATTAAGATAAGAATTGTAGATAACGATTTTGTTATCGCTCCATTTGGTACGCCAGTAAACCCAACTTTCGGAGTAGTTTCAAGTACGCAACCTACTGGTTATTATGATAGTTTAGATGGCTTATCTGGAGCTGCTTTAGAGCAAGCTTTACAAGATATTATTGCGGACCCTACCGTTGTAAGAGCGCAAACTTATACAGATGTTATTGATATTTTAAAAGAAGCTGATCAAAACCCAGAAAATTCAAATCAAATTTGGATGGTTTACACAGAGCAAGGTCGTGCAAAATTAGATTTTCAAACCAATGCAAGTAATGTTGGTAAATGGAATAGAGAGCATACGTTTCCTAGATCTCTAGCGGGTTATAACAATATTGGTGCTGATGATACTAGTAATGGTATTGATGTTTATTGGACAACATCAGCTGATTCTTTACGTCATGGCAATAGTGATGCGCATGCATTAAGAGCTGTAGACGGGCAAGAAAATAGCTCAAGAGGAAATCAGCATTACGGACAATATACAGGACCAAGCGGTAATTTAGGAAGTTTTAAAGGAGATGTTGCTCGTAGTGTTTTATATATGCAAATAAGATATAATGGACTAAGTGTAGTTAATGGTTATCCTTCAACTACTGGACAAATGGGAGATTTAGCAACTATTTTAGATTGGCATAGAAATGATCCACCAGACGATTTTGAAATGAATCGAAATAATGTAGTCTATAACTGGCAATTTAACCGTAACCCATTTATAGATCAACCAGATTTAGTAGAATATATTTGGGGAACAAATGTTGGTGATACGTGGAATCAAAACTTAAGTACAGATACTTTTGAAACTTCTTTTGTTAAAATTTATCCAAATCCAACAACAGATAAATTATACGTTTCTGGAAAAGAACAAAATTACAATATCTCTATGTTTTCTTCAGAAGGACGATTAGTGCTAAAGCAACAAGTCGCTAATAACAACTATATAGATTTAAAAGTTGCTAGCGGCTTATATTTAGTCAAAATTGAAACTGAAAATAATCAAAGTTTGGTTAAAAAGATTTTAGTCGATTAAGACTAAATATGAAAATAAAAAAAGACCTTCATTTGAAGGTCTTTCTTTATTTTAGAGCTAATAATTATTTAGAACTAATAATTAAATTTCCTTTTAAATCATTACCGTATTTAATGGTAGGTATTCCATCTTCAGATGCAAAAGTAGCACTTGCTTTTTGCCCTTTTTTATCTTCTAAAGTAATTTTGATTTTAATTATTTCTCCTTCTTTATTTCTTTTTATTTTACTGGTTTTTACCTCTAAATCATAGTGCTCTTTCATAAAATTTTTATTTATGGCAATAGATTTGTCAGTTGTTGTTTTAGAAAGTGTAAATACTGCAGCATTTTTATTTACAATATCATTTTCAGAATATGCAACTTCAGAGACTTCGTAAGATATTTTCCAAGGATTTTTGTCTGTTGCTGTTATTTCTATAACTCCATCTTTTCCTTTGTCACCGTATTTAATAACTGCTTTTTCGTCTTTTAAAATAGTAATACTTTTAATTGAGTAACTTGGTATTTTAAAAAACTCTTCTTTAGTTATTTCTTCTTTATTTTTAATTATTAAAATTTTAGAATTTGGGTCATTTAATTTTTTTGATAAAAAATTAATGTCTTCAGGGTTTGTTCTATCTGCTTCAAAAACGTTAACCTCTGTAACACCAGGATTTATTTTCCATGGGTTTTCTTCAACCTCAGAAACTGTAACTACATTTACTTCTTCTTCGATCTTCCAAGGTTTTTTGTCTTTAGTAAAAACTTCAATAACACCGTTTTTACCTTTGTCTCCGTATTTGGTAATTGCTTTTTCTTCTTTTAAAACGTTTACAGAGTTGATATCTTCTGGACTTATTTTTTCTAATTGTTCTTTATTAGATTCTTTTTTATCGATGATAATTAATAAATCTTCATCTATTTCTTTAGTTTTAGTAGTATTCGTTTTTTCAAATACCCAACCAGAATTGGTGTATTTTTGATTGAATTTGTTTTGCTTAGAAGCAAAAATAAGTTCGTTGTTTTCTACTTTTAAAGCGATGTTATCAATAGGTTTGTTTTTATAACTAAAAACTTTCACTGTTTTGAAGTCCTCGTTGTCTTTAAACTTAGCTTCAATTGAAATACTTGTAATTTCTTGATTATTATTTCTTTCTATTTCAGAAAATTTAATTTCTATTCCATCACCTTGTTTTTCTAAGTCTTTTTTTATTGATTTTAAATCTTTGTCTGTAGATTTTGATGTGATAACTGAAAGTTCAGTTTGCACAATGTTATTAGCGCTAGTGTTGTTATTTGCGATATAAACTTCTTTTGTGTTAAAACTCATTAAGAATAAAACTATAACAGGTATAACCAATGTTAGCTTTAATAAGTTGACATTTTTTGATTTTGATTTTTGTAGCATAATAATTCGTTTTTTGATTAATGATTGATAAAAGTTATTTGATATTGATAATTGATTTTGTGATAAACTGGTTTTTAAAAGTAGTTTTTGGTAGCTTTTTACAGATTTGCTTTTTGCATTTGCTTGTTGGTCTGCTATAAATTCTAAATTTTGAATTATTTCCTTTTTATAAAGCCAAGAAAACGGATTAAACCATAAAACAACAGTTAATAAATTACAGATTAATACGTCTATAGAGTGAAGTTGTTTGGCGTGAGTTTTTTCATGTGCAATAACTTGTTCTAATTCTTTTTCGTTAAAATTTTTTGGGTTGACTACAATGTTATTAAAGAATGAAAACGGTGCGATATTGCTTGTTGTTTCTATTAGCTTGTACTTGTTTTCGCTTTTAGAAATGCCGCTTTTTAATATCTTGTTTAATGAAAGGTATTGAAGTACAAGTCTTGCCAATAAAATAGAAGATACCAATAGGTAAGCTGAAAGTAAAATATTTTCAATATTTAATTGACTAGTTGGTTCTTGTGTATTGTTACTAGTTAATTGGTTTGTAGTTACAAATTGAAATGTTTCTGGAGTGTATTCTACATATATTGGAATGACTAAAAAAGGTAAAGAAAATGCTATAATAATTCCTGAAAGTAAAAACCATCTGTTAGATTGGAAAAAGGTTTCCTTTTGTAAAAACAGTTTGTAACAAACGTAAAAAATAATTGTAATCGCAGAAGATTCTATTAGATATTCCATAATTATTTTTGTTCTTCTATTAAACGAATAATGTCTTTTAACTCTTCTACAGAGATTTTTTCTTCTTTTGCAAAAAATGAAACTACATTTTTATAAGAACTATTAAAATAATTGTCGATAGCTGTGTTTATAAAGTTTTTTCGGTAATTCTCTTTTTTAACAATAGGGTAGTATCTGTGTGTTTTTCCAAATGCTTCATGACTAACGTAACCTTTGTCTTCAAGGTTTCTTACCATTGTAGATAAAGTGTTGTAATGTGGTTTATTGTCTTTATATTCAGCTAAAATATCCTTTACAAAAGCTTTTTCTAGCTTCCATAAAATGTGCATTATTTCTTCTTCTTTATTAGTTAGTTTTTCCATGAAAATGAATTTTACGCTAATATAACTATAAAAATAGTTATGTAACTAAAAAAATAGTTTTTTAACTATTTTTTTAGTTTTTAATAGCTCGTGATAAATAAAAAAGAGAGTGTTAGATTTTAAAATTCAAAATGTATCTTCGCATAAAATATAATTTATGAGTATTGTTTTTTTAATCTTAGGATTTGTGCTTTTGGTTGTAGGAGGCGAGTATTTAGTAAGATCTTCGGTAGCATTATCCTTTAAACTTAATATTTCAAAAATAGTAATTGGTATGACGGTTGTATCTTTTGCAACGTCTGCACCAGAATTGTTGGTAAGTTTACAAGCTGCCTTAAAAGGTTCGCCAGCAATTGCAATTAATAATGTAGTAGGATCAAATATAGCTAATATTGGATTAGTTTTAGGTGTTACAGCAATTGTAGGAGCTATTGCAATAGATAAATCATTTTACAGGCTAACTTGGCCTGTCATGATGGTGTTTTCTTTCGCATTGTATTATTTTTTATGGAATGACAGTCAATTAACTCCAATAGAAGGAGCAGTATTGTTTGTAGGTTTACTGTTGTTTATTGTTTACTTAATTAAAGGTCAAAAATCTACTGAAGAAGTTGAAGAAGTAGATGATGCGCTATCTGTAGTTTCTAATGTTAAAATCATTATATGGTTGCTTATTGGTGCTTTAGCGCTTTACTTTGGAAGCGAATGGCTGGTAAAAGGAGCAACAGAAATAGCTCAGAAATTAGGTGTAAGTGAAGCTGTTATTGGTGTAACAATGATTGCAATTGGTACAAGTGTACCAGAATTAGCTGCTTCTGTTATTGCTGCAGCTAAACAAGAAAAAGCAATTTCTTTAGGTAATTTAATAGGTTCAAATATTTTTAATATAGGTTCTGTATTGGGTTTAACATCAATAATAAAAACTATCCCTATTGAAGAGCATTTAATTTTGAGTCGAGATATTTTTTGGATGCTTTTGTTTGCAGCGGTTATACTTCCGTTAGGGTTAATTCCTAAAAAGAATACTATAGATAAATTTAAAGGGTTTGCTTTAGTAGTAGTTTACGCCACATTTATCTTTTTAGTTTTTAAAGGTTAAAACAGAAATAAAAAAAACGCTTTCAAATTGTTGAAAGCGTTTTTTAATGGATTTTAACAAAAAATGTTATTAACTAATATTAGCAGATTTTACTGTTTTTACAATTCTTCCTGCAATTTTGTAAGGATCACCGTTAGATGCTGGACGACGGTCTTCTAACCAACCTTTCCAACCTTTTTCCACAGTGATAATTGGTATTCTTATGGATGCGCCTCTGTCAGATATACCATAACTAAAGTCATCTATACTAGCTGTTTCGTGTTCTCCTGTTAAACGTTGGTCGTTAAACTCACCATAAACAGCAATATGTTCTTTTACTACAGGTCTAAATGCTTCACAAATTTTTTCATAAATTTCTTTACTACCACAAGTTCTTAATACAGTGTTAGAGAAGTTGGCGTGCATACCAGAACCATTCCAATCCATATCCTTTCCTAATGGTTTTGGATGGTATTCAATATAGTAGCCATATTTTTCTGTTAATCTATCTAATAGGTATCTAGCAACCCAAATTTCATCACCAGCTTTTTTAGCGCCTTTAGCAAATAATTGAAATTCCCATTGTCCAGCAGCAACCTCTTGATTGATACCTTCAAAGTTTAATCCAGCTTCAATGCATAAATCTGCATGTTCTTCTACTAAAGCTCTACCATGAGTGTTTCTTCCTCCAACAGAACAGTAGTATAAACCTTGAGGAGCAGGATAACCACCAACAGGGAAACCTAAAGGTAGTTGTGTCTTTTTATCCATGATAAAGTATTCTTGCTCAAATCCAAACCAGAAGTCGTTGTCATCATCATCTATTGTAGCTCTTCCATTAGAAACGTGTGGTGTACCATCTGGATTTAAAACTTCAGTCATTACTAAATAGCCATCTTTTCTTGCAGGGTCAGGATAAATAGCAACTGGTTTAAGTAAGCAGTCAGAAGAATCTCCTGTGGCTTGCTTTGTAGAGCTACCATCAAAAGACCAAATAGGGCAGTCTTCTAATTTACCGCTAAAGTTGTCTTCAACCTTAGTTTTGCTCCTCATGTTTTGTGTTGGATAGTAACCATCCAACCAGATGTACTCTAATTTAGATTTACTCATGGTATAAAAATTTTTATTAGTTATGTTGATGCAAATATATATAAATTATGATTTTACCTATAAAAAAATAAGGGTGATATTTTTAAATTTATTAAAAGAGTGTCGATAACCCTATTTTTTTTAGGGTATAATAAATTTATGATGCAAAAAATTGTAATTTCGCAAAAAACAATTACAATTTTATGTCTACATTAAGATTTCATGCAGTTAAACAGTCGCTACAACATAAGCCTGTATTTATAGAAGAAAAACAACGACGTTCAGAATTATTTGCTTCTCATGTTTTTAATGAAGCAACAATGCGTCAATATTTAACAAAAGATGCTTTTAATAGTGTTATAGATGCTATTCAATTAGGAAAAAAAATAGATAGAGTAGTTGCAGATCATATCTCAACAGGAATGAAAGAATGGGCAATCTCAAAAGGTGCTACACATTATACGCATTGGTTTCAACCTTTAACAGGAGCAACAGCAGAAAAACACGATGCTTTTTTTGAAACTGTTGGTGGTGGCATGTCAATAGAAAAATTTGAAGGTAGTCAATTAGTGCAACAAGAACCAGATGCCTCTAGTTTTCCTAATGGAGGTATTAGAAACACCTTTGAAGCAAGAGGTTATACCGCTTGGGATCCTACATCTCCAGCTTTTATTTATGGTACAACTTTATGTATTCCTACTGTATTTGTATCATATACAGGTGAAGCTTTAGATTATAAAACACCATTATTAAGAGCGTTGCAAGCTGTAGATAGTGCGGCTGTAGCAGTTTGTAAGTATTTTGATAAAAATGTAAAAAAGGTAAATGCGTCTTTAGGTTGGGAGCAAGAATACTTTTTAATTGATAGAAGTCTAGCCATGTCTAGACCAGATATTGTTTTAACAGGTAGAACATTGTTAGGTCATGCAGCCGCAAAAGGTCAGCAGTTAGATGATCATTATTTTGGAACAATTCCTAATCGAGCTATGTCTTTTATGAGAGATTTAGAAACCGAATGTATGTTACTAGGTATTCCTGTAAAAACAAGACATAATGAAGTTGCTCCAAATCAATTTGAATTAGCGCCAATTTTTGAAGAAGCTAATCTTGCGGTAGATCATAATTCATTATTAATGGATGTGATGGAAAAAATAGCAGGAAGACATAACTTTAAGGTGTTATTTCATGAAAAACCTTTTGCAGGTGTAAACGGATCTGGAAAGCATAATAATTGGAGTTTAAGTACAGATACAGGAGTTAATCTTTTAAGTCCAGGTAAAACACCAATGAGTAACCTTCAGTTTTTAACCTTTTTTATAAATACAATTAAAGCGGTTGGTGATAATGAAGAGTTGCTTCGTGCTTCAATCGCTTCTGCAAGTAATGATCATAGGTTAGGAGCAAATGAAGCGCCACCAGCAATAATTTCGGTGTTTATAGGAGAGCAACTTACAAAAACTTTAAAAGAGCTTGAAAATGTTACCGATGGAAAACTTTCACCTGAAGAAAAAACAGATCTAAAATTAAATGTAGTTGGTAAAATTCCTGATGTACTTTTAGATAATACAGATAGAAACAGAACATCTCCATTTGCTTTTACAGGAAATAAATTTGAGTTTAGAGCAGTAGGATCTACAGCAAACTGTGCTAATCCAATGACGGTCTTAAATACTATCGTCGCAAAGCAGTTAATAGATTTTAAAGTTGAGGTTGATAAATTAATCGACAATAAGAAAATGAAAAAAGACGATGCTATCTTTAATGTGTTAAGAGAGTATATTAAAAAGTCTAAAAATATCCTTTTTGAAGGAAATGGTTATGGAGAAGCTTGGGAAAAAGAAGCAAAAAAACGAGGTTTAAGTAATAATAAGACAACACCAGAAGCTTTAAAAGCAAAAGTATCTAAAAAAGCGTTGACACTTTTTGAAGAATTAGGAGTAATGAATAAAGTAGAATCGGAAGCACGTTATGAAATAGAAATGGAAGAATATGCTATGCGCATTCAAATAGAAGGAAGAGTCTTAGGTGACATAGCAAGAAACCATGTAGTGCCAACAGCTGTAAAGTATCAAAACACACTAATTAAAAACGTACAAGGCTTAAAAGCTATTTATGATAAGGATTTTAAAAAACTAGCAAAAGAGCAATTGATGTTAATAGAATCAATATCAAATCATATAGAAGCGATAAACTCTGGAGTAACAAAAATGATTACTGCTAGAAAAACATCAAACAATATAGAAGATGTTTATAAAAAAGCTATAGCCTATTGCAATGATGTAAAACCTCTTTTTAATGAAATTAGATACCATTGTGATAAGTTAGAATTATTAGTTGATGACAAGATTTGGCCACTCACAAAATACCGTGAATTGCTATTTACTAAATAAAGAGTTTTACTTAAAAGTTATCAAATTGTCAATTTTATATAAAAATTTTTAAATTATATCTACGTAGGTCTACGTAGATATGATTTTTCTTCAATTTTTAAAGTTTTTATTTGTAGGAATTTTCTGAAGTGATTTTTGCATTTCAGCGATAAATTTATTTGTGATAACGAATAATTGGTTAAAAACAATAATTAATTATGGTTATTCAAAAATAGCATCTCAATATTTCTATATATTTGTAACAGCTATTAATCAATAAAATTTATTCACAATGAAAAAATTAATTTTCAGTGCAGCAGCACTAATGTGTGCGTCTATGATGTTCGCACAAGACAACGACAGTAAAGTGTATCAAAATGGTACAAGTAACGACTCTGACGTATTCCAAAAGGGTATGAGCAACGAATCTACAGTTGATCAAAAAGGTTCAGTAAACGCATTAAGTGGTTGGATGAACGATGCCGATGTAGAACAAAGAGGTAACGACAACTGGTCTAAAGTTAAGCAAGATGGTGATCAAAACATCGCTGATGTAAGACAAGTTGGTAACGATAACACTGCAGAAATAGATACAGGTGTTGGTTATGCTCAAGAAAATACTGCAATGACAGAGCAATTAGGTAACAACAACGATTCTTACCAAAAACAACGTTACGATTTTAATGAAGCTTATGTTTACCAATCAGGTAATAACAACAGCGCAAGTCAAGATCAAAACAGTAACCCTAACCAAACTACACCTGGTAACTTTGCAGATGCTTATCAAGTAGGAAATGGTAACGATTCTGATCAAAAACAAGTTGGTCACAATGGTGGTGGTTACAATATGGTTGGAGCATTAGCAGGAGCTTATGTATCTCAAATAGGTAACTTAAACGTTGCAGATCAAGACCAAAATGGTAACTATAACAGTGCAAGCATTGTTCAAGGAGACTCTAGAAACAAAGCTTTTCAAACTCAAATAGGTGATGATAACTTTGCATTATCATACCAAAATGATATAGGTTCTGGTGGAAGAAACTTCTCTGATCAAATGCAAGATGGTGATAGAAACTATGCTGTTGTGGACCAAGGTATTAACTATGATAAGAAAAATAAAGCTTGGCAAACTCAAATGGGAGATGATAACGATGCTTATGTTTACCAAGATGGTTTAATGAATAAGTCTCGTCAAGAACAAGATGGAGATCGTAATGGTTCTGATGTTTACCAAGACGGTACTAGCAACTTTGCAAGATCAGTACAAAATGGAGATGATAACTACTCTGAAATTATTCAAGTTGGGAATGATAATGAAGGTAGAGTTTTCCAAACAGGAAGCTTCCATACTTCTTTAGTTGACCAAATTGGTTTGAATAATTCAAGTATTACTGTACAAAAAGACTAATTAAATTTTAAATAAATTTAATTACAAATTATTATGATAAAGTGAGGCAGGAGGTAACAATCCTGCCTTATTTTTTAAATTTAAATAATTATGAAAAAGCAACTAATATTAATATTACTTTCATTGTTTAGCGTTTTTTCTTTTTCTCAAAATGCTATTTTGTCATCAACAGAAACTGATGAAGATGGTAATGTAATAGATCAAAATCAAGAATTAGCTATAGTTAGTAATGCTGTAAATAATAGTCAACAAAACGCATCACAATTACAAATAAATAGTAAGAGTGTTTATGTTACACAAATAGGAGATTATAATACAGTAGAAGCAGTAGTCTCTGCGCCAAAATATAATGTAGATTTAAATCAGGTAGGAGATGATAATTTAATAGATGTAAAATTAAAAGCAACTAAGCTTATAGATTATCAGGTGTTACAAGTAGGAGATAATAATACGGTAATAGATTATAATTTTGGTAATCAAAAAGTTATAAATTCATCTTTTAATCAAATAGGTGATAATTTAAAAATAGAAAATTATGGTTCAAACTCTATTTCAGAAAAATTACAAATCAATATGACTGGACAAAGTAGAACAATAACCATAAATAATTATAAATAAACTTAAAAACTAGATGGTTTCTATTTATAAATACAAACTATTAATTATTGTTTTGTTGTTTTCAATATCAAATTTGGTTGCGCAAAGAATAACTAATAGAGATATAGAAGCAAAAATAGATACGTCTAGCTTAAACGGTATATATCAAATCAAAAGTATAGCCTTTAATAAAACAGAGGTTTACAAAACACTTAAATATGATTTTAGTGTTATAAAAAAAAATAAAAAGACTAATAACTCCTCAAAAAATAAACAAGAAGGATTATTTGCTTTAGAGCCTAACCAGACAATGGAGCTGTCTCAAACATCAATAAATTTGTCAGAAAATGACGAAGTTGTTATTTTTTTACTAATTTACGAAGAAGAAAATCTGGTTGGTAAAAAAATAGTTAACCTATCAACTTCTAATAATTTAAAAAAAACAGTTAAACCTAAAGAAGAAAGTTTAACTATAGATGTTGATGATACAAGTGAAGATGGAGTAGAAATTAGAGGATTAGTAACAGATGAAACACGAACCAAATTTGGAAGAGAGTTTTATGAAGTTTTTGCAAATAGATATAGAGAAGATGGTGTTAATGCTGCAAAAGTTATTGTAGTAGAAGAAAAATTTAGTCTAGGAAGAAGAACAATAATAGAAGTAAAGATTGATGATAATTTAGTTTATCAATTTTTGATTAAACCAGATCCAGAATCAATAAGAAAGCATTCGGAGTCTTGTTTAAGATACGTAAAAAGGTATCTTATAAGAGAAAAAGAAAATGCTAAACGAATAAAAGAGTATTAACATGAAAAGTTTAATAACACTTGTAGGTTTACTAATTAGTATGACTAGTTTTAGTCAGGATTTGGTTTACAAACCAAAAAATCCTGCTTTTGGAGGAGATACATTTAATTATAATTGGTTATTAAGTTCTGCAGAATCTCAAAACTTGTTAGAGGATCCTGATGCACAAGATGATAATGATGGCTCAGAATTAGAAAACTTTTCAGAAAACTTAAACAGTCAAATTTTAAATCAACTTTCTAGATCATTATTTGCAGATCAAATAGGTGCAGATGGATTGTCTGAAGGTACATATACCTTCGGTACGTTATCTGTAGAAGTATATCCTTCTGGTAATGGTTTAGTGGTAGATATATTAGATACAGGAACAGGAGAACAAACACAGCTTATTATCCCCAATTAATCAATAATTTTAAATGACTAAAATCAATAATTTAAACATTGTTGTTCTAATTATTTGTGCTATTATATTAACGTCTTGTGGAACTTATTTTAACCAACCATATCAACAAGAACGAGCAAAATTAGGAGAACAAACTAAGGCTAATAAAAACTTAATAAACCTACCGCCACCAAAAGAACCAATAGTTGTTGGTGTTTACAATTTTAGAGATCAAACAGGTCAATATAAACCAACAGAAAACGGTAGTTCTTTTAGTACAGCTGTAACACAAGGCGCTACAACAATTTTAACAAAAGCGTTAGAAGATTCTAAATGGTTTACTGTAATAGAAAGAGAAAACTTTACAAATCTTTCTACAGAGAGGAATATAATTAGATCAACAAGAAAGCAATATAGGCAAACTACCAATCCAAACGAACCTCAATTACCACCATTATTATATGCAGGTGTGTTGTTAGAAGGAGGTATAATTTCTTATGACTCTAATATTATAACTGGTGGTTTTGGAGCAAGATATTTTGGTTTAGGAGGATCAACACAATATCGACAAGATAGAATAACAGTATATCTTAGAGCAGTTTCTACATCTAACGGAGAAGTGTTAAAAACCGTTTATGTTTCAAAAACTATATTGTCTCAAGCTATAGATGCAAGTTTATTTAGATATGTAAAATTTAAAAGATTATTAGAGGCAGAAACTGGAATTACAAAAAATGAACCAGGACAAATGGCAGTTACAGAAGCAATTGAAAAAGCGGTAGAGGCTTTAATTATTGAAGGAATTAAAGATCAATTATGGGCTCCTCAAGCAACACAAGAGGCTTCTAAGAAGTTAGTTGATGATTATCTCTTAGAAAAATCTGATGCTATGTCTACAGAGATTTACGATAGGTTATTAATAAAAAGAAGAGGTAAGACAGCAGTTACAGGTGCTTTAGGTTTATCTAGGATTAGTGGTGATTTACCAAATCCAGAATTTGAGTTTAATAGTAAGATTGGGTTTAAATACTTTTTAAATCCTGCTATAAATGTAAATTTTACCTACAACAAATTTAATTTAAAAAATAAACAGCTGCTTAATGAAGGTTACATGTCTTTTGATTTGAATGCAGAATATGTCATGTTACCATACGATAAGTTTACACCTTATGTTTTCGCAGGAGTAGGATCTAATGCTTCAAATTATTTTGATACTATAGATTTAAAAATGCAATTTGGAGCAGGTTTAGAATATATGGTGAATAATAATATAGGTGTATTTGGCTATGCAGAGCACAATACTGCATTTACAGATCAATTAGACTTTGTAGAGGCAGGTAAAAGAGATGATATGTATTACAGGTTTGGGATTGGTGTTAATTATTATTTCTCAGCTCCAAAGAGTAATAAAGATCTGAAAAAACAACAGAGAAGAGAATTAAAACAAGAAAAGCGTAGGATTAGAAAAGAGAATCTTAAACAAAAAAAGGATTCAACAAAAGAAGAATAAACTTGTTTAAATCGATTAGCTATTAATTAAATTAACCATGAAAAATCACATATTCAAAATATTTTTTACAATAAGCGCTTTAGTTCTTTTTTGTGCTTGTAGTGAAGAAACTATCACAATAACAGGACAAGGTACTTTAACAGGTAAAGTAGTAGAAAAAAGTACGAACATACCATTAGAAAATGTAAAAATCTCTACTAATCCAAATACTAGTACAATTTTTTCTGATTCGGAAGGGAATTTTCAAATTTCTAATATAGATGTAGGAGATTATTCAGTCAAAGCAGAAAAAGAAGGGTATATAGTTAAATTTGAAGGAACAACTATCCAAGAGTCCGTTTCTGCTAATGTTATTTTTGAACTTGAAATTGAAACAGCAAATAATGATGCACCAAACGCACCTATATTGCTAGAGCCTTTAAATGATAGTGTAGAAGTTGGACTAAGCATAGATTTAGTTTGGTCCGGATCAGATCCAGAAGAGGATGAGTTAACTTACTCTGTAGAGATTTTAAATGATCAAAATGCAGATGTAATAAGTTTTACAGAAATTACAGATACTACATTAACAGTTTCTGGTTTAATGTATAACACAAAATATTTTTGGCAAGTAACCGCTAATGATGGTATTAATAATTCTGTATCTAGCAATGTTTTCAACTTTAGAACTATTGAGTTTCCAGAAAATAGAATTTTCTTCACTCGAAAAATAAACGGAAATAATGTTATCTTTTCTACAGATGATGACGGGAATGAGATTCAGTTAACCTCTCAAAATAACAATTCATGGAGACCTCGTAAAGCACAATCTTTAAATAAAATTGCATTTTTAAGAAGTAATGGAGGACAAACACATGTTTTTACTATGAATTTAGATGGTTCAGATGTTCAGCAAATAACATCTGCTGTACCAGTAAATGGATTTAATTTTGAAGAAATAGACTTTGAATGGACAAATAATGATTCTCAAATTTTATATCCAAGTTTTGATAAATTGTATGTAATAGATTCAGACGGATCTGGATTAAATCAAATATATCAAACATCTAATGGTAATTTTATAACCGAAGTAGATTGGAATCAAAACACATCCACAATAGCCTTAAAGACAAACAATAGTAATGGTTATGAGGTAGAGATTTTTACAATAAATACATCTGGAGTAGTTCAGGATATAATTTTACAAGGTGTAACAGGAGCTGCAGGAGGAATTGATTTATCTTTTGACGGTACAAAACTATTATATACAAGAGACGTTACCGGCAACGAAAATCAAGAGTATAGACAATTAAACTCTCAAGTATTTATTTATGATTTAACAACGATGACAACAAATAGTGCTGTGTCTTTTGAAAAACCACCAGGGACTAATGATTTAGATGCTAAATTTTCTCCAACAGAAGCAGAAATTATAATAGAAAACACACCAAATGATGGATTGTCGCAAAGTAATATTTATAAACTAACATTAGGTCAGGTTAACGGAAGAGAGTTGATAGAAGAAGATGCAAAAATGCCTGATTGGAAATAAAAAAGTTTACCAACCACATCAAAATAACCCTTAAAAGCACACATAAATATTTGTGTGCTTTTTTTTTATAAATATCTTTGTAGCTTAACACAACACAATGAGTTCCGAAATTTCTAAACGCTACAGTCAAAGAGGTGTTTCTGCTTCAAAAGAAGATGTGCACAACGCCATAAAAAACATAGATAAAGGATTATTCCCGAAAGCCTTTTGTAAAATTGTACCAGATTACCTAACTAATAATTCTGACTATTGTTTAATAATGCACGCAGACGGTGCAGGAACAAAGTCGTCTTTAGCATACATGTACTGGAAAGAAACTGGAGATTTATCAGTTTGGAAAGGTATAGCGCAAGATGCTTTAATAATGAATATTGACGATCTACTTTGTGTAGGAGCAACAGATAATATTATGTTATCTTCAACCATAGGAAGAAATAAAAACTTAATTCCAGGTGAAGTTATTTCGGCAATAATTAATGGTACAGAAGAGTTAATTGAAGAACTTAAAAACTTTGGAGTAACGATACATTCAACTGGTGGTGAAACAGCAGATGTTGGTGATTTGGTAAGAACAATCATTGTAGATTCTACAGTAACAGCAAGAATGAATAGAGCAGATGTTATTGATAATGCAAATATCAAAGCAGGAGATGTTATTGTTGGATTAGAAAGTTTTGGTCAAGCTACTTATGAAAAAGAGTATAATGGCGGAATGGGAAGTAACGGTTTGACTTCTGCAAGGCACGATGTTTTTAATAAATATTTAGCTAAGAAATATCCAGAAAGTTTTGATGCTTCAGTGCCAGAAGATTTAGTGTATTCTGGTCAAATTAAATTAACAGATAAGGTAGAGAAATCGCCTATAGATGCTGGTAAATTAGTGTTGTCTCCAACGCGTACTTATGCACCAATTATAAAGCAAATTCTTTCAAAATATACAAGCGAAGATATCCATGGGATGATTCATTGTAGTGGCGGAGCGCAAACAAAAATTCTTCACTTTATAGATAATTTACATGTGATAAAGGATAACATGTTTTCAATTCCACCATTATTCAAACTCATACAAGAGCAGTCAAAAACAGATTGGAAAGAAATGTATCAAGTATTTAATTGTGGTCACAGAATGGAATTGTATGTTAATCCTGAAGTAGCCGAAGAGATTATAAAAATTTCAAAATCATTTAATGTTGATGCTCAAATCGTTGGACGTGTAGAAGCTTCTTCAACAAAAAAACTTACAATAGAAAGCGAATACGGAACGTTTACCTACTAACAATAAACTATAATTATGAGATTTTTTCTTTTAATCTTAGCTGTTTGTGTATCCCAAATAACACAAGCGCAAGAAACAGATTCGATTGTAAAAACCTTAGACACTTTAACTTGGAAACAAGTTAATCGTGTAGGTTTAGATATAAACGAGGTTACGTTTGTAAACTGGAGTGCTGGTGGTGCTAATTCAATTTCGGCACTTTTAGCTTTAAATTCAAGCTTACGTTACAAGAAGAATAATTTAATATGGTTTAATGCTATAAGAACACGTTATGGTATTAACAAGCAAGAAGATCAATTACTAAGAAAAACTGAAGACGAGCTTGAGTTAATCTCTACAATTGGTTACAGAAAAGACACTATCTCTAATTGGTATTTTTCAGGTAGATTTAACTTTAAAACACAATACTCTAATGGGTATAACTATCCTAACAGAGATAATCCTATTTCTCGTTTTATGGCACCAGGATACGTGTTTGTAGGTGGTGGAGCAGAGTATGGAAAAAATATAGAAAAGCTTTCATTTTATTTATCGCCTCTAACCTTTAAAGGTACATTTGTATTAGACCAAAAATTAGCAGACAATGGTGCGTTTGGTGTAGCACCAGCAGTTTATGATATAGACGGAAATAAAATACAAGATGGAGAAATGATGCGAACTGAAATGGGAATTTTAATTACCAACGCCTACGAAGCTCAAGTTATGGAAAATATTTACCTACGTAACCAGTTAAGCTTGTATACAGATTATTTAAACAGTTTTGGTAATATTGATGTGGATTGGGAAGTTGTTTTCGATTTTAAAGTAAATAACTTTGTAAAAGCAACTTTAGGTTCTCATATCAAATACGATAATGATGTTAAAATAATTGAAGAGCCTGAAACCGAAGAAGCAGAAGCTTTAGAACGAGGTGCGTCTGTACAATGGAAACAGCTTTTAGGTATAGGAGTTGTTGTAGATTTTTAGTATATTTAATGGTTGCTTCTTTTAATAGGTTTTTTTGTTTATAAATCTGCTACAGTCTATTAAAAAGATGTTTCAGTTTACAAAATACCTTTTCCAATTAAGTAGGGTTTTTAATGAATTCTAAACAAGCCATAAAAGTTGTTATCACATTACTCTTAATAGTCAACTTATTATCAGTATATTTTTTTGATGTGCTAACTTTTAGAACTGTTAGAGCTATATCTGTATTATTTATTCTAATATATTTTTTACTTTTCACTATTAAAGACTATCTAATACTTTCTTTTGTGTGTCTGCTTTTATCTGCAGATATTTTAGATCTTTACTTTGATAGCCCGCTTATCCCAGAATACTATTTTGTTGTAAAAATATCTGCCTACCTGCTTTTATTGCAAAGAGTTTTAAAAAAGACTAATTTTTTAAACGTAAAAATAAGAGATGTATTAATAGTTTCAGCAATAGCAATACTAAATGTACTTATTGGTATTAGGTCGTTATATCAAGTATCTCTAAAAACAGCATCTAATTTAGAGTTGATTTTACTTTTTATATATGGATTTGTTTTGGTATTAGTAGGTACTTTTGTAGCTAATTATTACTTCAGGTACGCTTCAAAAAGAGCATTCTATTTTACCACTTTTGTTTACTTAATCATGTTTGCAGATGTTTCAGGCTATGTCGCTAATTACTTTGATATTTATTTCTTTAATTATTTAGAGAGTTTTTACTACTTTTTAGGATTTTTTTATATGGCATTTTACCTCATTTATACTAATGAGCTAGACGATCAAGAAAATAAACTTTTTGAATAATTATATATTTTAAAAAGTTTACTTTTTAGTTTAAAGTACCTGGAATTAAATAGTTGTAATCCTCTAATTCATTAATGTTCTTAATTAGTTTAGTACATCCATTTTTAAGTAAATAAATTTCATCAGAAATGTCTATGACGACTTCATAGTTATGATCTGTCAAAATGATTACTTTTTGTTTTTTCTCTATTTCAAGAAGGCTTTTTATTTTTTCAATATATAAAGGTGAAATGTTAGAAAAAGGCTCATCTAAAAAAATAATTTCAGAAGTTTTTTTTAAGATTAAATAAATTTCAATAATTCTTCTTTGTCCACCAGAGAGCTCATTAAATTTTGAATGTTTGAGATTAGAAAACTCAGGAAAATTTTCAATAAAATTATTCCATTTCACATTAAATAGGTTAAAAATAGAAATTATTTTAGAATGATTTGGTGTATAATGAAACTGAGGTAAAAATGTTGCTTTTTTAGTTAGATATAGTTTTTTTATTAGCGGTTTTTTATCAATTCTAATATTGCAATATTTAGCTTTTAATGTTCCAAAAGCTATGTTGATTAGGCAACTTTTTCCTGATCCGTTTCTACCTAAAATACTTGTGATTTTACCTGTTTCAGCTCTTAGATAAATTCCATTTAAAATGCGTTTATCTTTAAAATATAATTCGATATTATCTATTTCTAAAACCAAAATTTATACAGTTATAAAGTTAATTAAAGAGAAAAATAATATGTTAAAAATAAGATCGATTACATATATAGACGCAAATAACTTAAAATTAGAAATACCTAAAATTTTATACAGCATCAATTTTTGGTTTCCGTAAGTTTTAATCATTACGTAATAGGTAAAAAGAAGTAATAAAATTTTAACAATTAAAATAAGCCTTATATCAGGAGTTTGTAGCAAAACAAAAATTAAATTTATAAGTAATGACCAGATAAAAAATGATTTATACAAATAGAAAATACTTTTTAATTGTTTGGTCATGTGTGCTGTAAAAATAGTTTTTGTTTGTAATAAAGATATGTATTAATTATTTAGTGTTTGATCAGGATAATTAAATATTGCAAATTCATAAATTATCGTATTTTTGTTTTTCAACAAAAAAGATAGATGTTAGAGAAGTTACAAATTGTAAAACAACGTTTTGATGAGGTTAGCGATTTAATAATCCAACCAGATATTATATCAGATCAAAAGCGTTATGTAGAGTTAAATAAAGAATATAAAGATCTTCGTGTATTAATGGATAAGCGCGAAGAGTATATAGAACTTACCAATAACTTAAAAGAAGCAGAAGAAATTATTTCTGACGGAAGCGATGCCGAAATGGTCGAAATGGCTAAAATGCAATACGACGATGCTAAAACAGGTATCCCTAAATTAGAAGAAGAAATACGTATGCTTCTAATACCAAAAGATCCACAAGATTCTAAAAATGCGGTAGTCGAATTACGTGCAGGAACTGGTGGAGACGAAGCTAGTATCTTTGCTGGTGACTTATTTAGAATGTACACTAAGTATTGCGAAGGTAAAGGTTGGAAAGTAGACGTTGTAGATTATAGCGAAGGTACAAATGGTGGTTTTAAAGAAATTCAATTTGAAGTATCTGGAGAAGACGTTTACGGTACATTAAAATTTGAAGCAGGCGTACATCGTGTACAACGTGTACCACAAACCGAAACTCAAGGACGTGTGCATACCAGTGCTGCAACTTGTATGGTATTTCCAGAAGCAGAAGAGTTTGATGTAGAAATAGACCCTAAAGATGTACGTATAGACTATTTCTGTTCTTCAGGACCAGGAGGACAGTCTGTAAACACAACCTACTCTGCAGTACGTTTAACGCATACACCAACAGGTTTAGTAGCACAATGTCAAGACCAAAAGTCGCAACATAAAAATAAAGAAAAAGCTTTTAAAGTATTACGTTCTAGATTATACGATTTAGAGTTAGCAAAAAAGATGGAAGAAGAAGCTGCTTTAAGAGGAACAATGGTGACAAGTGGTGACAGAAGTGCAAAAATTAGAACATATAACTATCCTCAAGGACGTGTTACAGACCATCGTATTGGTTTAACTTTATACGATCTATCAAACATCGTTAATGGAGATATCCAAAAAATTATAGACGAGTTACAATTAGCAGAAAATACTGAAAAGTTAAAAGCTAGTGACGAGACTATTTAACCTTAACTAAACCAATTAAAATGAAACTCTTAAAAATCGCTATTATACTATTGGTTTGTAATATAGCCAATGCACAATCATTTATAGGTTATACTTCAGATAACTATTCCGGTTTACATGGTGTTGCGTTAAACCCAGCAAATATTGTAAACTCAAAATTTAGGACAGAAATTAATCTAGCTTCTGCATCTTCAACATTTAATAATGATTATTTTGTTGCAGATTTTAACGAGTTGTTTTCAGGTGAAGACTTTGACGATTCAAGAACAGAACCTAAAGACAATAACAACTTCACTATAAGTGCAGATGTAATGGGACCGTCTTTTATGCTTAACCTTTCACCTAAATCAAGTATTGGTATCATTACAAGAGGTAGAGTTTTTTCTAACGTTAATGAGCTAAGTGGTGTTTTGTTTGAAAATGTAGAAGACAACTTTGATGATAACTCAGACTTCACAATAGAAGAAGATAATTTTACAATAACTACACACGGTTGGGCAGAATTTGGTGTTGCTTACGGACATGTATTGTTAGATAATAATCAACACTATTTAAAAGGAGGCGCAACGATAAAGTACTTAAGAGGTTTTGGTAATGCATATACTATAGGGTCTAACTTACTTGTAGATTATAATGCTAATACTTTTATAAATGGAGATGGACAAATAACATCAACAGGAACCATACAATACGGAAGCTCTAATGCATTTAGTGCAGATGGAGATGGCGATTTTAAACTAGAAGATAATGCACAAGGTTTAGGTGCAGATTTAGGTTTTATTTACGAGTGGCGAAAAGATCCTTTAGATATAGATAATATGTCTAACGCAGCATACAAACTTAAATTAGGAATAAGTATAACAGATATAGGAAGCATTAATTACAAAGATGCAGATGTAAAAGTTTATGATGTAACTAACTCTATTAATGAAGCACAGTTTAATTCTGAAGAAGATTTTGAAGATAAACTAGATGCATTCTACACCTTAGTAGAAGAAAGAGATGCAACAAAAGTATTGCTTCCAACAGCATTGCATATAACAGCAGATTATAATTTAGACTCTCAATTCTTCTTAAACTTTAGAAGTGATTTATCATTAAGAAAAAAAGGAGAAGTTAACACAAACTCAATAGACAATACATTTACACTTACGCCAAGATTTGAGCGTAAATGGGTAAGTGTTTATTTACCTTTAGGAGTATCAGAATACAGTGGTTTTCAAGCAGGTTTTGGTTTTAGAGCAGGACCATTATTTATTGGATCTCAAACAATTTTGACTAATCTGTTATCAGATTCAAGTCAAGCAGCAAATATATACGCTGGTTTAAAAATACCAATCTATAAAAAAGGTAAATCATATTCTAAAGCAAGTAATAATTAAAAATATAAGCCTCTTTTTGAGGCTTTTTTTATAAAACTAATACATTGTCTACATAAAATTTGAAACACTTATTATTCATACTTTTTATTATAATTACTTCTAATAATATGATTACCAGTCAAAAATTCTTGAGTAGTAATCAGGATTGTATATTTGACCAAACAACTCAAACTGACGAGTTTTTAAAAAATATTGAAGAATTAAAAGATTATGTATGGTTTGATGATGAAAAGAAAGCTGAAATTATTCTAAATGACCATTGGACATTGGCAATAAAAAGAGGAGGATGTGATCATTTTGAGCTTTCTGCTGAGTTTTTTTATGAGAGACCGTTAGATTTTAAAACGAACAAGAAATTAGTATTTGATAATATAATTTGGATTACAAATTTACTTAATGAGTTTGATGGAGATATTATTAAAGAATGTCTGGAGAAAGAAAAATACTCTATAACAGAAGAAAATGAAAATAATTTATTTATCAATTTTCTAGATGAAAGAATTTATGAAAGCTACTTTATGTCTTATAAAAGCGATACAACAACAACTTTTATTGTTTCATATACTATCTATTAATTATTTTTATTTAAAGTACTAAACATGACAACACAACAACTAATAGACCAAATCAAAAAAAAGAAATCCTTCCTTTGTGTGGGATTAGATGTAGATTTAAATAAAATACCACAGCATCTTTTACAAACCGAAGATCCTATTTTCGAGTTTAATAAAGCTATAATAGATGCAACACATCATCTTTGTGTGGCATACAAACCAAATATTGCATTTTTTGAAGCGTATGGTTTAAAAGGTTGGCAAGCTTTAGAAAAAACAATCAATTATTTAAACGAAAATCATCCAGAAATTTTTACTATAGCAGACGCAAAACGTGGTGATATTGGTAATACTAGCACTATGTATGCTAAAGCCTTTTTTGAAGATTTAGCGTTTGATAGTGTAACCATAGCACCATATATGGGTAAAGATTCAGTCGAGCCTTTTTTAGCATTTAAAGACAAACACACCATACTTTTAGCGTTAACCTCTAATCAAGGTGCTTTTGATTTTCAAACTAAACTTGTTGATGGTAAAGAGCTTTACAAGCAAGTGTTAGAAACCTCTAAAACTTACGCTAATTCAGAAAACTTAATGTACGTAGTTGGTGCTACAAAAGCTGAGTATTTATCTGAAATTAGACAAATAATACCAAATAGTTTCTTATTAGTTCCTGGTGTCGGTGCGCAAGGCGGTAACCTTCAAGACGTATGTAAATATGGAATGACCAAAGATGTAGGTTTGTTAATTAACTCGTCAAGAGGTATTATCTATGCTTCAAACCAAGAAGACTTTGCACAAGCAGCAGCACAAAAAGCAGAAGTATTACAAAAAGAAATGCAAGCCATTTTAGAATCATAATGACAGACCATTTAGGTAATCATATTGATATAAGTGTTACGCCAAAACGTATTGTTAGTTTGGTACCTTCTCAAACCGAACTACTTTATGATTTAGGTTTAGAAGAAAGCATTGTAGGTATTACAAAATTTTGTGTGCATCCATTTCATTTTAAAAGTACAAAACAAGTTGTTGGTGGTACAAAAAACATTAAAATAGAAAAGATTAAGCAGCTTAATCCTGATATTATTTTATGCAATAAGGAAGAAAATACACCAGAAATTGTAGAAGCTTGTCAAGAGATTTGTCAAGTTCATGTGTCAGATATTGTAACTATAGAAGACTGTTTGGATTTAATAACAGATTATGGTGTAATTTTTAAAAAACGCACCAACGCGCAGCGTATTTCAAATAAAATTCAATTTCATTTAAACAATTTTAAAACATTTATTAAAGCCGAAAAAGTTATAAAAGTTGCCTATTTTATTTGGAGAGAACCATGGATGGTAGCAGCAAACAATACGTTTATTAATCATTTATTAGAGCTAAATAAATATCAAAATATTTACGCAAATTTAGAGCGTTATCCAGAAATAGAACTAAAAAAAATAAGATTACAAGGCGATCCAGAAATTGTCTTTTTGTCTAGCGAACCTTATCCTTTTAAAGATGAACACGCTTTTGAAATTGGACGTAAAACACACCATGCAAAAACCGTTTTTGTAGATGGAGAGTATTTTTCGTGGTATGGCTCTAGACTTATAAAAGCGTTTGATTATTTTATAGAGTTAAGAAAGCGATTGAGGACTATCTCTAACTAAAAACTTAAGTTTATTAAGCTTATCTAAAAGTTTTAAAGCTCTATATTCAGATAAGTCGCTTTCTTCATGGTTGGTTTGACGCAAATTATAAGCTTCTTCAACAAGTTGTTTGTAACGTTTGTTAAGTTTTAACTGCTGTTGTTTTAATTTATCTCTACGACTCATAACTTTTAGAGGTTGATTTTTAGTTATTTAAATTAGTTTATTTATTTGAAGAAAAAAAATAAATCTCTAATTTTTTGATAAAAAAAAGAGTCTATTCGCTTTTTCTTCAAAACAGACTCTTTTAATAACTAACTAAACTAACTCAAGTAAAAGAAAATGAGATAACTCCTTCACTTTTGCAGTGCAAAGATGTGACAAATTGCTAGTTTAAATGTTACCTTAACATTATGCAATTATTATATAAAGTTAGTCTTGTAGAGCAAAAACCTTTTTTAATAATTCTGTACCTCTAGAGCTTACCTTATTTCTAATTTCTCCTTCTTCAACAGCAATCATAGTGTAAACACCTTTTAATGCTTCGTTAGTAACATAATCTGTTAAGTCTGGATTTACATTATTAGTAAAAGGTATAGCATTGTATTTTGTAATTAAATTTGCCCAAATTTGATCAGCGCCAACCTTATCAAAACTATTTTTAATCACCGGATTAAATTTGTTGTAAAGTTCAGTTTTAGTTCTGCTTTCTAAGTAATCTGTTGCAGCGGTATCATTACCTAACAAAATGTTTTTTGCATCATTAAAAGTGATTCCTTTAACTGCATTAACAAAGATAGGTGTAGCTTCGCTAACAGCATCTTCAGCAGCTCTGTTAAGTGCTTTAATACCTTCGTCTGCAAGGTTGTCTAAACCAATATCTCTTAAAGCCTTGTCTACTTTTTGTAATTCTTCAGGTAATAAAATTTTTACCAATTCATTTTTATAAAACCCATCTTTTTGAGTTAGTTTAGAGACTTGTTTATCTATCCCTAAATCTAAAGCTTGGCGTAAACCATTGGCAATATCTAATTCAGATACCGTTCCTCCTTGTGGTAATTGGTTAACAACTTGTTGTAGTTCTGCACAAGAGGTAACAGAAATTAATAATAGTAGAGCAAAAATTCGTTTCATAGTAAAATATTTAGTCGGTAAAGGTACTAATTATTAGGGCAAATATTTTGTTAAACTTACGTTGTCTGCAACGTAAGTTTAACAAAATACCACGCTTTCGGCAGTCGCTTTTTTGTGTTGCATAGGTGCAACAACACAAAAAGAGCTTCAACAAAGCCTCAATCGTTTTTGCAAAGTAAAGTATTGTGAAAAATTATAGCTTTATAACAAATAATTTTTCTAGTTGAAAATAGTTCACCAGAAGTATTATTAATGTTAGATTTTTCTTTAAACTTTCACTAAGTCTTATCATTAAAAATCTTAATTAATGTTTGATTATTTAAGGGTTTTATAATATAGTCTTCAATTGTAGTTATTTTAATAACACTATGGTAATCTTTTTGGTCTACAGAAGATGTCACTATATATATTTTTGGTGAGTAATGGTGCTCTTTTTTAAAATCTTGAAGGGCATTTAAAAAGTCCCAACCATCCATAATTGGCATGTTTAAGTCCAAAAAAATAATCTGTGGTAATACAGCGGTATTATTACTATGTTGTTGCATAAAGTCATACATTTCTTTCCCGTTGCTAAAGAGTAAAATATTTTCTTCTTGTATACCTGTTTGTTTTAGTAATATTTTAGTCATTTTTCTAAAGACCAAGTTGTCATCAATTACGGCTGTTGTATTCATGATAGGGGAAGTTTAAGTTTTATTCTAAAAGCAGTTCCTTTTTCAGGTGTGCTGTATACATCAATTTTTCCGTTAAGCTTTTTTACACATAGCTCTGTATAGTATAGACCATAACCGTTAGAGTTATTACTTTTTTTATGAAATCTTTTTCTTTTTTTAAATAGTTGTTTTTTAAAAAAGTTAAGATTAATTCCAGTACCATTATCCTTATATAAGATGTTGTAAGAATTATCAACTCTAAAGCATATGATTTTTATAAATAAATCAATATTATCTCTTTTGTATTTGATAGAGTTGGTAAGCAAGTTTCTAAAAATAGTATCTACACAATTCTTAGATAGCATAATGTCTTCTTCAATATTTAAGCTTAAAGTAGCTTCTTTTGGTAAAATATTTTCTAAATCAGAAAATATCTTTTTAATTTCTTTTTGTAATGATGTTTTTTGATCTATCGTTTGCTCTTCGTTTTTAATAAAATCATGATATTGTACTAAAGAGTTAATTCCTTGATTAAGCCTTCTTATTGTTGTATAGTACATATCTTGTACTTCTTCATTGGTAAAACTGTTTTCTGTAGCAACATGCTTAGTGACTTTTTGTAGTTCTTTTAAAGCAATTATAGGTTCTCTTAAGTTATGAGAAGTTATAGTAGCAAAATCCTCTAGGTAGGTGTTTTTTTTCTTCAGGTTTTTATTAAGCTTTTCTAATTCTGTATTTAAAGCGTTTAGCTTTCTGTTATTAGTTCTTAATTGAGATGATTTTTTAGTAATATCCATATAAAACTTTATAAAGTTATAAGAATAGAAAAACATGTTTATAAACGAAGAGGTATTAAGAAATAATATAATAAAAAAAGCAGCTTGAACTATAGAAATGATTTTATAATAGGCAAGAATAGATATTATAACGATTAGAATGATGGGTACTAGAAAAAAATAAGGGAAGTAATTATAAGGATGCGTTTTCTTATTAATAATGTCGTCAAGCTTTATTGTGTCTATTCTTTTCACTAACTTCAATTCAAAAAGTGATATGGCATTCATAAAAAACAACATAGCAGTATTCCAACTTAAAGACTCAAAACCAGGTATTTTATTAAGTTCATTCATGTCTAACAAGTAATAAAAAACGGCAAAAGAAGATAGAATATATAGTAAACCATTTAAGAGTAAAAACACAACTTTAAGTCGTCTAATCTTTATAAAATACATGGCTAAATATGTTAATATGAACATAGATATTGTACCCAGAGAGCTTAAATGCCACTCAATGGGATCAATCAAATTAAAAAAGATTAGTATAAATTCTGTAAATTGAATAAGCAATCCACCAATTAAAAGCAGTCTAATGATATTTTTATCTTTAAAGTAATATGCAGCCCCAACTATTAAAAAGCTTAAACTGGTTATAATCTTCATGGTTGCATTAGGATTTATTGTATAACCAGAAAAAACATTATAATAATTCCCAGAAAACCAAAAGTATAAATTGATTAAAGAAGCCAATATGGTAACTAAAGCTGTTAACTTGTAAGAAAAAAATAAATTATCGCTTAGTATTTTTTTTAAGAGCTTTAGCATAAGTTTAGTTATTAAAAGTCAGAAAAGACCCATAAATAGCTTTAAAAAAAGCTATTTCTTTTAAAACTACTAAATATTTGACTCTCTAAGAAATATTAAAAAGTTAAACCTCTTGAAAAATTTTTTTATAAATAGCAATTTTTTTGAATTATCCGTAAATTGCAGCTCATAAAAAGATAGATTTTTACGAATGGAACAAATCGCACCATACAAACCAAAACATAAAGTACGTATCGTAACCGCAGCATCACTTTTTGATGGGCACGATGCATCTATAAATATCATGCGCCGTATTATTCAATCTACTGGCGTAGAAGTTATTCATTTAGGTCACGACCGTAGTGTAGAAGAAGTTGTAAACACAGCTATTCAAGAAGATGTAAACGCTATAGCATTAACATCTTATCAAGGTGGTCATAACGAGTATTTTAAATACATGTACGACCTTTTAAATGAAAAAGGCGCTGAACACATCAAAATTTTTGGCGGTGGAGGCGGAGTAATTCTTCCTTCAGAAATTAAAGAATTAATGGATTACGGGATTACACGTATCTACTCGCCAGACGATGGACGTGAGCTTGGTTTACAAGGTATGATTAATGATTTAGTGCAACAATCTGACTTTGCAATAGGAGATAAGCTTGAGGTAAAAGTTGAAGATTTAGCAAGGAAAAACCCAAAAGATTTAGCGCGAGTAATTTCTTCTGCCGAAAATTTTCCTGAAGTAGCTAAAGACACTTTAGATCAAATTCACAATAAAAATAAAACATC
The DNA here is from genome assembly GCF_037029245.1 of Mesoflavibacter sp. CH_XMU1422-2. Lineage (NCBI taxonomy): Bacteria > Pseudomonadati > Bacteroidota > Flavobacteriia > Flavobacteriales > Flavobacteriaceae > Mesoflavibacter > Mesoflavibacter sp. CH_XMU1422-2. The sequence goes on from NZ_JAYMEE010000005.1 coordinate 48,082, forward strand.
AAAAACACCCGTTTTAGGTATTACCGGTACTGGTGGCGCAGGAAAATCGAGTTTGGTAGACGAGCTTGTTAGACGCTTTTTAATCGATTTTCCAGAGAAAACCATTGGTTTAATTTCAGTAGATCCATCAAAACGTAAAACTGGTGGCGCATTGTTAGGTGACCGTATTCGTATGAATGCTATTAACTCACCTCGTGTGTATATGCGTAGTTTGGCAACGCGTCAATCTAATTTAGCTTTATCAAAATATGTAAATGAAGCGGTTGAGGTTTTAAAAGCTGCCGAATACGATTTAATCATTTTAGAAACGTCTGGTATCGGTCAATCTGATACCGAAATTATAGAACATTCTAATGTTTCTCTTTACGTGATGACGCCAGAATTTGGTGCTGCAACTCAGCTAGAAAAGATTGATATGCTTGACTTTGCAGACTTAGTAGCCATCAATAAGTTTGATAAAAGAGGCGCATTAGATGCTTTAAGAGATGTGCGTAAACAATACATGCGTAACAATAATCTTTGGGACATTCTACAAGATAAATTACCTGTTTTCGGGACTATCGCATCGCAGTTTAATGATCCAGGAATGAATACGTTGTACAAAACGGTAATGGATAAATTAGTTGAAAACACTGAAGCCGATTTAAATTCGACATTTGAAATTACAGATCAAATGAGTGAGAAGGTTTTTGTTATTCCACCAAATCGTACGCGTTACTTATCAGAAATTGCTGAAAGCAATCGCGCATATGATAATACAGTTGAAGTCCAAGTTGAAGTCGCTCAAAAATTATACGGAATTTATAAGACGATATGTTCTGTAGCTGTCATTTCGAACGAAAGTGAGAAATCTCTTTTAGATAAAAATGGGTTAAATTTTGATGAGATTCTTCGCATTGCTCAGAATGACAATAATCGTGTCATTCCGACAGAAGGAGGTACGACTGACGAGGAATCTTCTAATTCATTTTTACATCTACTACTTAAAGAATTTGACCGTGTAAAACTAAACTTAGATCCATACAATTGGGAAGTCATCACAGGTTGGGAAGACAAAGTAAACAAATACAAAGCGCCAATTTATAGCTTTAAAGTGCGTGATAAAGACATAAAGATTGAAACGCATACCGAATCGCTTTCGCATTTACAAATTCCAAAAGTAGCGTTGCCAAAGTATCAAGCTTGGGGCGATATTTTAAAATGGACGTTGCAAGAAAATGTACCAGGAGAATTCCCATATACATCAGGATTATATCCGTTTAAACGTAAAGGCGAAGATCCAGCACGTATGTTTGCTGGCGAAGGTGGACCAGAACGTACCAACAAGCGTTTTCATTATGTAAGTCAAGGTATGCCTGCAAAGCGTTTATCTACAGCTTTTGATAGTGTAACACTTTATGGTAACGATCCAGATTTACGTCCTGACATTTACGGTAAAATTGGTAATGCAGGAGTTAGTATTTGTTGCTTAGACGATGCTAAAAAGTTATATTCAGGATTTAATTTGGCAGATGTAAAAACATCGGTAAGTATGACTATTAATGGTCCTGCACCGATGCTATTAGGCTTTTTTATGAATGCTGCAATAGACCAACAATGTGAGATTTACATTAAAGAAAACGGTCTTGAAAAAGACGTTGAAGCTAAAATAGCCAAGATATACAAAGATAAAGGCGTAGAACGACCAAGATATCATGGTGATTTACCGGAAGGTAACGACGGTTTAGGGTTAATGTTATTAGGTGTAACTGGTGATCAAGTCTTACCAGAAGCTGTTTATAACGATATTAAAACCAAAACCATTGCCCAAGTAAGAGGTACAGTTCAAGCCGATATTTTAAAAGAAGATCAAGCTCAAAATACGTGTATTTTTTCAACAGAGTTTGCATTACGTTTAATGGGTGATGTGCAAGAGTATTTTATAGACAATAACGTGCGTAACTTCTATTCGGTATCTATTTCTGGTTACCATATTGCAGAAGCTGGAGCCAATCCAATTACGCAGTTAGCATTGACGTTATCCAATGGTTTTACTTACGTGGAATATTATTTAAGTCGTGGTATGGACATCAATAAGTTTGGACCAAACTTATCGTTTTTCTTCTCAAACGGAATTGATCCAGAATACGCCGTAATTGGTCGTGTAGCAAGACGTATTTGGGCAAAAGCTTTAAAAAATAAATACGGCGCTAACGCTAGAGCGCAAATGTTAAAATATCACATCCAAACGTCTGGTCGTAGTTTACATGCGCAAGAGATTGATTTTAATGACATTCGTACGACGTTGCAAGCGCTTTACGCGATTTACGATAATTGTAACTCGTTACATACCAATGCCTATGACGAAGCGATTACAACACCAACAGAAGAATCTGTACGTCGTGCTATGGCAATTCAGTTAATTATCAACAAAGAATTAGGATTAGCGAAGAATGAAAATCCGTTACAAGGCTCTTTCATTATCGAAGAATTAACCGATTTAGTTGAAGAAGCTGTGTTAGCAGAATTTGATCGTATTACAGAACGTGGCGGCGTTTTAGGCGCTATGGAAACCATGTACCAACGTAGTAAAATTCAAGAAGAAAGCTTGTATTATGAGACGTTGAAGCATAACGGAGATTTCCCAATAATTGGTGTAAATACCTTCTTAAGTAGTAAAGGATCACCAACTGTAATTCCTGCAGAAGTGATTAGAGCAACAGAAGAAGAGAAGCAAAATCAGATTAAAACTTTAGAAAATCTACACAAAGGAAATGATACTGAAAGCTTGTTAAAAGACCTTCAACAAAAAGCCATTAACAACGAAAATATTTTTGAAGCCTTAATGGATGTTTGTAAAGTTTGTAGTTTAGGTCAAATCACTTCAGCATTATTTGAAGTTGGTGGACAGTATAGACGTAACATGTAGCCTTTATTTTACTTTACAAAATATAAGAATCCCGAGTTTTTTCGGGATTTTTTTATATAAAAAAGTTTTGTTTTAGTCGAAATAAAGTCGGCATATAGTTGATATATAATCAGTGTAAATATGATATATGTATGTTTTATGTTTTTGATTTTCATTATATTAGGGTCTTGTATAAGAAAACAACTATTATTATGGCTAAACAACGTGGTATTATTTTTATAGAAGGGACACTTGGAGGTATTAATTTTTATTATAGAAAAGGAGTACCAACAGCTAGAGTTGCCGGAGGAGGCTTTACAAGGAAAGCTATCAAAACTGGAGCAAACATGGTACGTGTTAGGGAAAGTAATAGTGAGTTTGCAGTGTGTTCAAAAAATAATAAGGTGTTTAAACAAGCGATACGTCCTTTTTTATTGGGTTATAAAGACGGAACGCTACATAGTAGACTAATGCAGTTGTTTTTGAAGATTAAAAATTGTGATACTATTTCTGAAAGAGGACAGCGTAAAGTTGCAGTTGGTATAGCATCAGAGCGAGGAAAGCAGTTGTTTAAAGATTTTATTATTACGCCTAAGCGGTCTAGTTTATTGTCTTGTCGTTATGGTTTTGATTGGGATACCTTAACCTTTAATGTGAGTGATTTTAATGCAGATATGGTTGGATTTCCTAAAGATGCTACTTATATGGAAGTATTGGTAGGTGTGATACGATTTGATTTTGAAACTAATACTTATACACAGGTTATTGAAACACCATTAATTATAGAACGCGATTATAATAATGATGTTTTTTCTATAGAAGTTTCTGGTACACCTACAGGAGACGGTGTGTTATTTGCATTAGTTCGTGTTAGTTTTTATCAAGATGTAAATGGTGAATCTTATTTATTATCAGGCGGTAGTGCTTATGGGGTAGAGGTGTTTTATTAGTAGTGAGTAGTTAGTAGTTAGTGGTTAGTGGTTAGTGGTTAGAAGTTAGTGGAGATTTTTTAAGGGAGTTATTTAATGTTTTTTGTGTAAACAAAAAAAGTCCTACCGAAGCAGGACTTAAGATTTTCATCTACGGCATATAGCCTTATTGTGATAAGATTAAAGATTAGAAAGTTTAATCTATTTCAAAGATAAAAAAACAATTTTAATAAACAATGAGGGAAACCGTAATGTAAATTATTTTGATTGTTGTATTTTCAAAACATAATAAAATATAAAAAGTATGGCAAAAGTTTTAGGTCTTGATCTTGGTACTAATAGTATTGGATGGGCAATTGTAGAGAAGAATCAGGAAATAAATAAACTTGAGGATAAAGGAGTTTTAATTTTCTCTCAAGGTGTTAAAAGTGAAAAAGGTCAGGAAAAATCTAAAGCAGCAGAACGTACAAGTTTTAGAAGTGCTAGACGTATAAAGTTTAGAAGAAAAATAAGGAAATACGAAACACTTTTAGTTTTAGCAAAGCATAATATGTGTCCTTTGAGTGTTGGAGAAGTAAAAGAATGGCGCAAATCTAATTTTAAGAAATACCCTACTAAGCCAGAGTTTTTAGAATGGTTAAGAACAAATGAAGATAACAATGTAAACCCTTATTATTTTAGAGATAAAGCAAGTCGAGAAAAAGTAAGCAAATATGAATTGGGTAGAGCTTTTTATCATATAGCACAACGTAGGGGTTTTTTAAGTAATCGATTAGATCAGTCTGATGACAACTTAATTAAATCAAAAAAAGATGAAATTCAAAGTATTATTGATAATATTAGTCTTAATAAAATAGATTTGATTGATTTCATTGAAAGTGTTTTTGAAACCTATGAATTTAAAGAGAAAAAGAAAAAAGATTGCACTAATGCAACAGAAGAAAAGCTTTGGAGTATTAGGTATTTTATAATCAAAAAGTTAAATGATAAAAAACTTTCAACACAAGAAGCAGTCAAAGATATAGACCAATACATCAACAAACCCGAAAACCTAGGAGCTGTACAGGGAAATATTTCTGAACTAAATACAGCAATCGCTGAAGCAAATTGTAAAACCTTAGGACAGTATTTTTGGAAATTATACCAACAAGACAGAAATGATGCAAAAAACAAAATAAGAAATAATTATACTTCACGTGAAGAACATTATTTAGATGAGTTTGAAATCATCTGTAAAACACAAGGTTTAGATGGTATCAATGAAGCTAAAAAAGACCCAAGCGAAAGATATTCAGCTATAGTCAAAGAATTGTATAAAGCTATTTTTTACCAACGCCCATTAAAATCTCAAAAAGGGTTGATAGGAAAATGTTCACTTGAACCAAATAGAGTTAGATGTTCAGTTTCACGTCCAGAATATGAATTGTTTAGAATGTATAGTTTTATAAATACCATAAAACTAAAAGAGTCGACTGCTGAAAATTTTAGGTTTCTAAGAGGAGATGAAATAGAAAATATTAAATCTAAATTTTTTAGAAAATCAAAGCCAACATTCTTGTTTGTTGATATAAAAAAAACACTTGGAGATGAAAACAGCTATAATTATAAGGATAATGCAACAGTAAGTGGATGTCCTACTATTTCTGCTTTGATTTCAGTATTTGGCAATGACTGGGTGAATACCATTTATGAAAACTATACAGATAAAACAATTAGAAATATAAAAAACGATAAATCGGAAGAAGTAAAAACGGAAGAAGAAGTAATTGCAGATGTGTGGCATGTATTATCTACATTTACGTCTGATGAAAAGCTAATTGATTTTGCCAAAAATAAACTTCAACTAGACGAAAAGAAAGCTGAAAAATTCTCTAAAATTCATTTAAAGAAAGATTATGCTTCATTAAGTCTTTATGCCATAAAAAAGATACTTCCGTATTTAGAAAACGGATTATTGTACTCTCATGCTGTTTTTATGGCTAATATGGAAAAAGTAATTAAACCAGAGCGATGGAAAAACAAAGAAGATAGAGAGCTTATTGAAAAGGAAATAGGCAACATTATCAATAAATATCAAGAAGAAAACAAAATGTTGTTTGCTGTAAATAGTGCTTTGAAAATTTGTTTTAATAATCACCAAACCTACTCTAAAGAAGCCGAGAAGTTATATAAAGGCGATATTGAAAAACAACTTAAAAAGGAGTTTGGAATAAAAACATGGGAAAATAAGACCGATAAGATTGTCATGTTTGAAGAGGCTTTTAATGTTTTTAAAGAACATCTAAAAGAAAGAAGCCATCCTGCCATTAAAAGAATAGATGAGAAAATAAAAGATTTTTTATCTGATAATGATTTATTAAAAACTAATGCCTTAGACAAACTTTATCATCCTTCAGATATTGAAAAATTTAAACCGACTATCATTAAAGATAAAAAAGGAAATGAATATATAGGACTTGGTTCACCTGATGTAGGTTCTATTAAGAATCCTATGGCAATGAAAGCCTTACATCAATTAAAAAAACTAATCAACACCTTAATCTTAGAGGGAAAAATAGATGAAAACACCAAGATAAACATCGAGCTATCTCGCCAATTAAATGATGCAAATAAACGTAAAGCCATTAAAAAATGGCAAGACGATAGGAAAGAACTTTATGAAACGTACGAAAAAAAGATTAAGGAACTCTATAGAATTGAAACAGGTGAAGAACTAAAAGAAGTTACTGATACTGATATAGAAAAATTTAGCTTTGTCTTAGAGCAAAGAAAAGATGGTAAACTGGTAAGTAAAGAGGATGTTTTGAAATACACTTTATGGAAAGAACAAAACCACATTTGTATTTATACCGGAAAAACCATTAGCCTATCAAGCTTTTTAGGAGCAAATCCACAGTTTGATATAGAGCATACATTGCCTAGAAGCCGTTCATGGGATAATTCGCGAATGAATAAAACGCTTTGTGATAAAGCTTTCAATCAAAAAAATAAAGGAAACAAAATGCCTTTTGAGTTGCAGATGAACGATGAAATATTACCAAGAATACAACATTGGAAAGATAAATACGAAGCATTAGCCAATGACATTGAAAAGAAAAAAAGAAGTACAAGAGGCGCAACCGATAAGGATCAAAAAGATAAACTAATACAGGAACGTCATTATTTAAAAATGGAACACGATTACTGGAAAGGTAAATACGACCGTTTTGTAATGGAAGAAATAAAAGCAGGGTTTAAAAATAGTCAAGCAGTAGATATAGGTATTATTTCTAAATATTCTAGAGCTTACCTAAAGTCGGTTTTTAAAAAAGTATATTCCGTAAAAGGCGAAATGGTTTCGGAATACCGAAAAGCTTGGGGCTTGCACGATACTTTTATAGACAAAAGAGGTAGAACCCAATACAAAACTAAAGACAGAAGTAATCACATCCATCATTGTATAGATGCCGTTACTATAGCCTGCATGAATAAAAGTAAATATGACAAATTAGCACATGCTTGGGGATTAGAAGATAAAGAAGATTACACTCGAGCTAAAAAAACGTTAGAGAAAGAAAAACCTTGGGACACGTTTACACAAGATGTTCTAAATTTAGAAAATGAAGTATTTATTGTGCATCAAAGCAAAGATGTGTTACCCATACAAACAAAAAAGAAATTTAGAAAGCGAGGAAAGATACAAAGGAATAAGAATAAAAAAATTATTTATCAACAAGGCGATACAGTTAGAGGTTCTTTGCACTTAGATACCTTTTATGGTGCTATTGCAAAAGATAATAATGGTGAAGTAAAAAAAGATGAAGCAGGTAACATAAAACCAAATTATGTAGTAAGAAAAGAACTTACTAAGCTTAAAAAAACAGAAGTAGCTAAAATAGTAGATAATAATATTAGAGCGATTGTAGAGCAAGCAGCTAAGGATGGCTTAATAAAATTTAATAATAATGGAGCAAAAGTAAATGAAACGATATGGCAAAATAAAGACAAACACATACCACTTAAAAAAGTAAGAATATTTACACCAACAGTAAAATCGCCATTAAAAGACTTTAAAAAACATCCTGAACATTTTAGATCAAAAAAACTCTATAAACAACAGTATAATGTGGTAAATGATGAAAATTATTGTATGGCTATATATGAAGGAATTAATAAAAGAGGAAAATTAAAGCGTGATTTTGAACTTGTTAATAACATAGATGCTGGAGAGTATTACAAGTTAAGTAATAAAACTCATCGTACAAATCACGATTTAGTACCTAACCCACATTTAAAATCAGAATTACCATTAAAGTATATCCTAAAAAAAGGTATGACGGTGTTAATGTATGATAAACATCCTGATGAAATTTGGGAGTTAACAGACCATGAAAAGACTAAAAGGCTTTATAAAATAATTGGTTTTGAGGGAGATGGTCGTATACAATTTAGGTTGCATCAAACAGCAATGCAACAAAGTAGTATGAATGTCGATGAAATGACTATCGTTAAATACATGAAAGAAAATGAACTTAAGAATTCAGAAATTAATTTTAAAACTCCAGTTCCTTGGCTGAGATTGACTAAAGGGAATTTAAATTTTATTGTCAATAATGTTGATTTTAAAATTAAACTCACAGGTAAAATAGAAAGCGTATAGTCTATATTATTTCGTATGTAGTGAGAAATCACATTATAAAGCAACTTAGTAATTATGAGATTCCTCGTTCCTCGGAATGACAAAAAAGTTTATTGATATATAACTTTAATAATTTTAAATGTTATATTAAAACCCTAAAGCGCACGTTGTGGTTCACAAACACTTCATATTTATTTTATAGAAGTGTGTTTGTGAATCTCTTTTGTCGATTTAGTTATATGATTATGTTTTTTTAACACTCAATAGTTATTAATAAGTGGTTTACAAACACTTCATATTTATTTTATAGAAGTGTGTTTGTGAATCTCCTTCGTCGATTTGATTAAAGATTAGAAAACACGATATTTACCGTCGTTGTCAGTTTCTGCACGACTTGTTGTGGTTTGATTAAAGATTAGAAAACACGATATTGGGTAATTGGCTAGGTATAGATTTAGTTAAGTTGTGGTTTGATTAAAGATTAGAAAACACGATATTAGTATTGGTAATTTTAGATTATTTAGTACAGTTGTGGTTTGATTAAAGATTAGAAAACACGATATTTACGGTTAATTATCTCTGTACCTGCTTGTAGTTGTGGTTTGATTAAAGATTAGAAAACACGATATTTTTGGTATTTGTTTTTTGATATTATCATAGTTGTGGTTTGATTAAAGATTAGAAAACACGATATTACTTGTATCTGGTGTTGTGTAGCTATATTTGTTGTGGTTTGATTAAAGATTAGAAAACACGATATTATAGTATTGTAGTTGTTTTCTACTGCACCGTTGTGGTTTGATTAAAGATTAGAAAACACGATATTCAATATATGTATCTTCACGCTTTATATTAAGTTGTGGTTTGATTAAAGATTAGAAAACACGATATTCATAATTGCTGAAAATATAGAATTGCAATAGTTGTGGTTTGATTAAAGATTAGAAAACACGATATTCTTTTTCTGGATACACTTTTTTTATCTGTTGTTGTGGTTTGATTAAAGATTAGAAAACACGATATTGCTTTTTTTAAAATACTTGACAGCTGTTTTGTTGTGGTTTGATTAAAGATTAGAAAACACGATATTTTTAGGCACGTTAGACGATTATAGATTACTGTTGTGGTTTGATTAAAGATTAGAAAACACGATATTACATCATTTTGTTTATTCTCAATACTATCTGTTGTGGTTTGATTAAAGATTAGAAAACACGATATTTAGTCAAAGTTTGGTAAAACCAGAAGAAGAGTTGTGGTTTGATTAAAGATTAGAAAACACGATATTTCTACACAAAATCTAAAGTATTATACGGTTGTTGTGGTTTGATTAAAGATTAGAAAACACGATATTATACGATAAGCTTAACCTAGACAAAGAAGTGTTGTGGTTTGATTAAAGATTAGAAAACACGATATTGATAGGCTTTAAGCAATAAAGAGGTGACATGTTGTGGTTTGATTAAAGATTAGAAAACACGATATTTTATGGTCGCTTAGATAGATTAACCATTGTGTTGTGGTTTGATTAAAGATTAGAAAACACGATATTTTTAAAGTCGGCTATTAGACAGCCTGCTGTGTTGTGGTTTGATTAAAGATTAGAAAACACGATATTTGTTTTTTTGTCAATCCAATAGCCCTATCTGTTGTGGTTTGATTAAAGATTAGAAAACACGATATTGTTTTCATTTTTATTGATTTATAGATTTATGTTGTGGTTTGATTAAAGATTAGAAAACACGATATTCAAACACGTAAAGTGTACATCTTACACAATGTTGTGGTTTGATTAAAGATTAGAAAACACGATATTAGAAAATGAAGCACAAGTATTTTTTGATATGTTGTGGTTTGATTAAAGATTAGAAAACACGATATTCAAGTCGCGATTTTGAAAAACCTCTAACCTGTTGTGGTTTGATTAAAGATTAGAAAACACGATATTAAGTAACCAGACAATTATCCATATTTATTAGTTGTGGTTTGATTAAAGATTAGAAAACACGATATTAAAACGTCTGCAACGTCTTTAATTCCGTTGTTGTGGTTTGATTAAAGATTAGAAAACACGATATTACGTCTTCTTGACATACGCATTCCGGCACGGTTGTGGTTTGATTAAAGATTAGAAAACACGATATTAGTTACACCTGTAGATTTTAAAGCATCTTTGTTGTGGTTTGATTAAAGATTAGAAAACACGATATTTGTAAACAATAAAAAATCACTTCATACATGTTGTGGTTTGATTAAAGATTAGAAAACACGATATTGTTGGTGGTAAGCATTATAATAACTTTGTGGTTGTGGTTTGATTAAAGATTAGAAAACACGATATTCACAACAAAATGACTTTACATATAAGTATAGTTGTGGTTTGATTAAAGATTAGAAAACACGATATTAACGCAAGGTTAGTGTTATGTAAATATCAGTTGTGGTTTGATTAAAGATTAGAAAACACGATATTTTAGCTATTTCACAAATAGAGGTTTCTGTAGTTGTGGTTTGATTAAAGATTAGAAAACACGATATTAGATAATGTAGTGGATGGTGACGTAGAGTTGTTGTGGTTTGATTAAAGATTAGAAAACACGATATTAGTTGGATTGTTGTCTGTTGATATATAGTGCTTTAGGTTTGAAAATCGTTATAAAAAATGCTTCTTTTTTACAGTGATAAGGTAAGATTGAAGCATTTTTTGTTTTCTGTATTTATTATGAGATTTCTCCTTGTGTCGAAATGACAAAGAGCGTCGAAATAACAAAGAGCGTCGGAATGACAAGGAGTGTTGTTTTGTGTTTTTTAAAATAGTTCTAATTGTGTGGGTTGTGGCTCTTTGGGGACTTCTGCACGTCCCCAAAAATTCATTATATTGCCAAATTGCTTATCGGTTATACGTAACACACTTACTTTACCAAGAGGCGGTAATAGGCGTTTTATACGTTTTTCGTGTACGTCTGCACTTTCACTACTGGCACAATGCCGCATGTATACAGAATACTGTTTCATTGTAAATCCATCTTTTAATAGATTCTTTCTAAAACCAGCTGCATTACGTCTGTCTTTTGCTGTATCTGTTGGTAGGTCGAAAAATACAAATAGCCACATAATTCTATAAGCGTTTAGTTCCATAATTCTGGATATTTAATTTTTTTTCTTTTACCAGAATAGCATTGTTGTAATGAGCTTGCTGTTTTTTGAAGTGCTACCATTAAAGTGCTTTTTTCATTTTTAAAATATACTGTTCTTGTAAGGGTTTGTAATAGCACCGATTTTATTTCAGTATTTAGCTCTTCTTCATCATAGTGTTGAACTATAGTATTTACAGCTTCATCAACTATTGGTCTAAAGGGTTCCATAATATCATCTGCTAAAGCAAATGCATTATATTTACTTTTGTGATGTATACCTAGTGTGTTTAGTAAGCCACTTCCTGATAAGGCACGAGCTGTTGCAGCTCTTAAGATTGCATATCCATAATTAAAAAAGTTGTTTGGGTATTTACCAAAACGTTCTCGTTTAAAATTGTGATTAAAAAATGACTTCCAATAAAAACTAGCAGCAACAGCTTCCATGTTAGATGTGTCACCACTTAACACTTTACTAGATAAGAACTCAAAATGGTTTGCCTTATTAGTAATCTTATTTAAAAGTATACCTTGATTTTTAATTTTTTCTTTTATGGTTTGTTGCCATAGTTGCTTTTTTAAAGGTAGACTTGCGGCTATTTGATTTTTAAAGATTTCTTGTTGTATGTGATGACTGTTAAGATTAAGAAACATACCATTAGGTAAATGGTTGTTATTGCATATTATTACAGCAGTGTTATTGTCTATTAAAAGATTAAAAGCAGTAATACTTATATAAATTTCTGGATTGTCAATAACTATAAAGCCAATATCTTCAATAGGAATAGAGGCTTCTCTAACTTTGTTTTTGATTATTAATTGTAGGTTTTTACATGTCACAGAGCTTTTTTGCTCAATAAGAATAGATTTTTTTAGCATTATAATTTGGTTTTACATGTAATATACAGAAAATCAATCTATTGATTCGTGGTGTTTTACTTTGTTATAAAAAGGCATAGTTTTTTATTATCCACCATATAATCCCTATTTTCGTAGCAAATAATAATTATGTCTTTCAAAAAATACCATCCTTTATTAAAAGAATCTTTGGAAACATTAGGTATTGAACAGCCTAATGCTTTTCAGAAAAAAATATTACCCATTATAAAAAGTGGTGCAAGTGTGTATGGTATTGGACCAAAAGGATGTGGTAAAACGACTGCTTTAATTATTTCTGTGATTCAAAAATTAAAAGCAGAAGCTTTTGAAGACTCTCCAAGAGCATTAATTTTGGTAAAGGACAAGCAAGAAGCCTTACAATTAAAAGAAAAATTTGAAGCCTTTACAGCAAATACAGATTTACGATTGTATTGTGCATATGCCGCTAAAAACTTAGAAACACAACGTGAAGATATTTATTATGGTGTAGATATTTTAATTGCAACACCAAAACAATTAAGCAAATTATATCACTTAAATAGTGTGCATACTGGCGAGTTAAAATTGTTTGTGGTACATGATGCAGATTTTATAAATAGAGATAACAATCATAATTATATTTTAAGATTAACCGAAAGTACACCCAAAGCGCAGTTTGTAATTTTCTCTGAAAATTTCAATTCTAAAATAGCAGCGTATCAAGATAGCTTTATGTTTAATGCTAGACTAGTAAAAGTAAAGTGATACTTAAAGCGTCATCATCCAATTACGTTGTAACTTTCTAAATACTCTAAGTTCTTTTTTTAACAACGGAAGAAAGTCTTTACCGTTACTATTACATCTTTCTAGACGCTTACAATTTCTATAAAGTCTGTTGGTTAAACGTCTAACAGATGCAGCATGTTTGTGTTTTTTATCAGAATGACGTTGCAATTCGGCATTAATAATTTCTGGAGCTAGAGATTCAGATTGTTGCACAATATCTCCAGAAAAATAGATATTGTTATCCTCTTTTCCATCTTCATATAAATAGGCTAAATCTTGATTTAAATAAGACGAAATACTTCTAGACAGTGTGAAAATTTGTATAGCCTGTTTGTAAACGGGTAAATCTGATAGGTGAGAAGGGACTTGAGCCGACATTTTAATTTTTCTTTTTACCAAAATTACTAACATGATAACGTTTTCGTCTTTAGGTATTAAAGTAAAACCATATATTTGCTTTAATAATTAAATTATTTTTTAAAAATTCTTTAAAAATGAATATAGATAATCTTAATTGGAAGATTTTGAGGTGCTTACAGCAAAACGCAAGACAATCTAATGCAGAAATAGGAAGGCAGGTTGGTATAACCTCTCCTGCAGTTTCTGAACGTATAAAGAAGATGGAAGATTTAGGGATTATCCAAAATCACATCACATTAATATCGCCTTTTGAAGTTGGTTATCAGTTAAAAGCCTTAATTACATTACAAGCTTTTATGGGAAAACTAAAACCGTTCTTAGAAAAGGTGAAAACATTTGATGAAGTTGTTAATTGCTATCGAATTACTGGTAACGAAAACATCGTTATGGAAGTAATCCTAAAAAACCAAAAGCACTTAGAGAGTTTTATTGATCAATTAATTGTTTATGGCGAATGTAAAACGCAAATTATCTTATCTCATGTGGTAAAAAACAATGCGATAAAAAAGCTTTAACTTTTAGAGGCAATATCTTCTGCAATTAGTTTTGCATGAATGCGAGAGTTCTCTATAAACCATTTATGTGTTTCCATACCGCCACAAATAACACCAGCAAGATATAGTCCTTCAACGTTAGATTCCATAGTATCTGGATTATAATTTGGGATGTGTTTTTTGTCTTCAGAAAATTTGATTCCAGCTTGATCTAAAAACTTAAAGTTAGGTTGGTAACCAGTTAAGGCAATAACATAATCGTTTGGTATGTTTATTTGACCTTTAGGTGTTTTAATTGTAATTTGGTGTTCTTCAATTTTAGTGATTTCAGAATTAAAATAAGCTTTAATGCTACCTTCTTCAATTCGGTTTAAAATATCTGGTTTTACCCAATATTTAACGCGTTCGCCAATAGATTCGCCTCTAACAATCATAGTTACGTTTCCGCCTTTACGGTAAATTTCTAAAGCAGCATCTACAGACGAGTTACTTGCACCAACAACTGCTATATTTTGTAAGGTAAACGGATGTGCTTCTTTGTAATAATGAAATACTTTTGATAAATCTTCACCAGGCACATCCAAAAAATTTGGGATATCGTAAAAGCCAGTAGCTATAATCACCTTTTTTGCTTTGTATTGGTTTTTGCTTGTCTCAATGTTAAAGTCATCATTTACTTTTTTAATAGTAGATACCTCTTCGTATAACTTAATATTTAATTGATTAGATGTCACTACTCTTCGGTAATATTCTAAAGCCTCATTACGCGTAGGTTTTGGGTTATTGCTAATAAACGGAATGTTATCTATTTCTAACTTTTCTGAAGTAGAAAAGAACGTCATATTTAAAGGATAATTAAATAAAGAATTGGTTAACGCACCTTTTTCTATTACTAAATAATTCCAGTTACGTTTTTTGCATTCTAAAGCACAGGCAATACCAATTGGACCTGCGCCAATGATGATGATGTCTAAATTTGTCGTTTTCATAAGCAATACAAAGTTAATGTATTAGATAAAAAAACTTAGATTAGAGGACATACATTAACAAAGTTTTAAATGCTTAACTTACTATGTTTTTTAGCTTTTAAAAATTGTTTTAAGATTAAAAGTAAAAATATACATACCACACCAACTCCTGTAAAAATGTACCAAGTGTTATCAAAACCGTACATGCTAACACTTTCTAAGCCTGCTTTATGACCAAAAATATGAGCAAAAGAAAAAGCAATAGAGTATAATGCCATGTATTCGCCTTGATTACCTTTTTTAGCTAGTTGTAAGGCAAAAGCATTAGCAAACGGAAACGCAATCATCTCTCCAACCGTCATTAAAAACATACCGATAATTAGTATGCCAGACCACGTTGTAAAGTTTAAAATTAAAAGGCTTAAACTTGTTAATAACGCACCAAACCAGATAAGTGTCACTTTATTAAATCTTGTATTTTCTAACCATTTTATAAGAGGCATTTCCAATAAAAAGATAAAAAAACCATTAGCACCTAAAAGCAAACCAATTTCAGGTTCTGTTAAAAAGTGACTGTCTCTGTAATATATTGGCATGGTAGAGAAATATTGCAAGAACATAACTCCGAATAAAAATAAAGCAAAGAGGAAGATAATAAACGCTTTGTCTTTGTATGCCGAGTAAGGCTCTTCAACTTTAACCTCGTCTAAAACCTTAGATTTTTTCGGATTTAATAATTGAATTAAAAGTAAGGTAGCCAAAATACAAGTTATACCATCTACCCAAAATAATCCGTTGTAACCCAATCCAGCAATTATTAAACCACCAACAGCAGGACCAGCCGAAAATCCTAAATTAATAGCTAATCTAATTAAAGTAACGCTTCTTGTTTTATTTTCGGGTTTACTGTATGCGCTTAATGCCACAAACATTGCTGGTCTAAACATATCTGCAACTAACATTAATACAAAAATACCAATGGATAAACTTAGTACGGTTTTTAAATATTGAAGTAAGACGAATAATAACCCAGAAACAAAAAGGCTAAATACCATAATTTTATAGTAGCCAATCTTATCGGTTAATTTTCCGCCTAGCCAAGATCCTACAACAGATCCTAATCCAAAAGCAGCCATAATCGATCCAACTGTAGACGGAGAGAATTCTAAATCTTCAGTAAGATATAATGATAAAAAAGGAATAACCATCGTACCAGCACGATTGATTAATGTAATTAAAGCTAGCCACCAAACTTCTCTTGATAGCCCATCAAAGGTGTTTAAATAAAGTTTAAGTAATCTTTTCATTTTTTTTTGGCTGGTTTTAAAAAAGATCAACCTCATTGTTGCTTAAAAATAAAAAAGCCCAACAATGAAGCTGGACTTTTTATATACTTATTTTTGATATCTAAATCATCAAAACATATAAAGCATCCTTCTTCTATCACAATCTTTGGTAGAAGTGGTTTGTTGCTTACAATATGTGTTGACTCTTTTCATTCTTTTCTTAAAAGTTTGAATCAAAGCTAAGTAAAATTTTTAATAAGTCGTATTTTTGAAACTAAATAATTTAATTTTTTAAAAATGAAAAACTTCTTTTTTATTTTCAGTTTTGTACTAATAATCTTTAGTTGTAAAGAAGGTAAACAACCAATTTTAGGAGCAACTGATTGGCAAAAAGAGCAAAACGCCATGTTTAAAGATGCTTCTAAATCGCCTTTAAAAGATAGAGATAGACAAAATTTTAAAGGTTTAGATTTTTTTCAATTTGACAGTACTTTTGTTGTTAAAGCAACATTAAAACGCACACCAAACTCTAAATGGTTTAAAATGAAAAGAACCTTAAATGAAACTACAGACGAGCGTGTTTATGGTGTTTTAAACTTTCAATTAAAAGGAAAAGCATATACGCTTAATGTCTATCAAGGTAAAGAGTTAATGACAAAAGAAGGCTTTGAGGATTATTTATTCTTACCTTTTTTGGATGATACTAACGGAGATACTACATATGGCGGCGGACGTTATATAGATTTAAGAATACCAGAAGGTAATACAATAGAAATAGATTTTAATAAAGCCTACAACCCATATTGCGCTTATAACGAAAAATTTTCTTGCCCAATTGTTCCAAGAGAAAATTATCTTGATGTTGCTGTAAAATCTGGTGTTAAAGTGTATGAAAAATAATTTATTTAGCTAGCCAGATACCTAAAAACACCGCTAAAAATCCTAAAATAAAACTAGCGATTGTATAGATAGCAAAGCTAGTAAAGTCGCCACTTTTTAAAAATAAATGGTTTTCATAAGCAAAGGTAGAAAAGGTAGTGAAACCGCCACAAAAACCAGTTGCTAATAATAAGGTTTGGTTTTGGTTTAAGCTATTATTTTTTAAGGCATATCCTAAAATAAATCCAATTAAAAGCGAACCTAAAATATTAGCTAAAAATGTACCATAAGGTATTCCTGATTGATTGCTGTTTAGCCATTTACCAATAATAAAACGTAATACGCTACCAAAGCCACCACCAATAAAAACTAATACTAGTTGCTTCATGTTATTCTACAGGCATATAGATTTCTGTAATCCATTTTGCAGGGTTTGGCTCATTTGATGGATCGGTAACGTAGCTTTCAATAGCAACACCATCTTCATCAAAAACAAGATTGTACTGTTCTATATATTTCATGCCTTTATCCCAAGCTTCTTTTAGGTTGCTGTAATCGCCTTTTAGGGTCGTTTTTACTGCTTTAAAAGGTTCTAATTGACCAGTTAAAATGTCGCTTGTTGTAGTAACTACTTTATTTGGCGTTGGCATAGCACAAGAGAACATAACAGTATTATTTTCTTCATCCCATTTGTGATAAATTACAAATGCAGATCCAGAAACTGTAATATTATTTTCTGCGACAAACTGTCCAACTTTAGGTAGCATTTCTGCCATTTTTTTTTGAAAATCACTAATCTTACAAGACGTTGTATTGTATAAATAATAACCGCCACTATGTTCTGTAACACCATTAACTTCAATATTATATTGTCTAATTTGAGTTGTTGTAACGCTATCTAATTTTTCTAATCCGCGCTCAAAATCAGGACCAATCATTTTATCAAATCCGCCAGACATTAAACCAAATGCTTTAAACATAAACGGTATATTTTCGCTATTCATTTGCCATTTTACTTCGGTTTTTCCGTCGTTAGTTGGTGTAAAAGTCCAATTGATTTTAGAAGGATCATAATCTTCAAATTGTAATTGGTGTTCTATAGATTTTGGTGGATTTGTATTAACAATTTTCATGTTGCCATTTCCATCTTTTCCTGTCCAACTGTAGCTTGCGCCAACACCTTTGGTTTGGTCGTTGTACATAATCTTCATTGTTGGATCTTGTTCTTTCCAAGGAGACCAATTTTCCCAAAGTTTTAAATCGGCAACATTATTATACACAACTCCAGAAGGTGCATTGATTATTCTAGTTCTTGAAACTTCAAAATTACTAGGTTGGACAGCAACATAAATAGATACTGCAATGATGGCTATTAGTAAGATGAAAAATATATATTTTAAGAATTTCATTACCTATAAAAATTGTGGTTAGTAATTCAAATATAATCAAATTTAATAGGTTAAATATTTATATCTTTAAGCACTTTTAAAAATTTTATTCAATGAAACTAAAAACAATATTTAGTGCTGCATTAATGACTTCACTTTTATTTTCTTGTGGAGAAGACAAAAAAGCACAAACAACCGAAGACACTTCAGTTAAAAAAGAATCTACTTTTGATTATAACGTAGATACTTTTGCTGATATAAAAATCTTACGTTATCAAATTCCTAGTTGGGATAATTTAAGTCTTAAACAACAACAATTAGCTTATTATTTAACACAAGCTGGATTAGCTGGTCGTGATATAATGTGGGATCAAAACTACAGGCATAACTTAGCTATTAGAGCAGCTTTAGAAAATGTTTACAAAACGTATGAAGGCGATAAAACTTCATCAGATTGGCAAGCATTTACAACCTATTTAAAACGTGTATGGTTTAGTAATGGTATTCATCATCATTATTCTAACGATAAGCTTAAACCTGAGTTTTCTTCAGATTATTTAAAGCAATTATTAGCTGATACAGAAACAACTTTAGAAGGCGAAGCGTTTGATGTAATCTTTAATGATCAAGACCTTAAAAAAGTAAATCAAGCAAAAGGCGTAGATAATGTAGCGCTTTCTGCAGTTAATTTTTATGGTCCAAATGTGACTAATGAAGATGTTATTTCTTTTTACAAACAAAAAAAATCTCCTAATCCAGAAAAGCCATTATCTTTTGGTTTAAACTCGCAATTAGTAAAAGAAGACGGTCAATTAAAAGAACGCGTGTATAAATCTGGAGGATTATACGGAAGCGCAATTGACGAAATCATTAAATGGCTAGAAAAAGCAAAAAGTGTTGCTGAAAATGAAGCTCAAGGTAACGCCTTAGGATTGTTAATCGACTATTACAAAACAGGAGATTTACAAACTTGGGATGATTACAACGTTGCTTGGACTGCTGCTACCGATGGTGATATAGACTACATTAATAGTTTTATTGAAGTGTATAACGATCCATTAGGATACAGAGGAAGTTACGAAACTATCGTACAAATCAAAGATTTTGATATGTCTAAAAAAATGTCGGTTTTATCTGAAAATGCGCAATGGTTCGAAGATAATTCACCATTAATGGACGAGCATAAAAAGAAAAACGTCGTTGGTGTTACATACAAAGTTGTTAATGTTGCTGGAGAAGCTGGTGATGCTTCACCAAGTACACCAATTGGTGTAAACTTACCAAATGCAAACTGGATTAGAGCAGCAGTAGGAAGTAAGTCTGTATCTTTAGGAAACATAATTGAAGCTTACAATAATGCAGGTAGCACAGGACGATTAAAAGAATTTGTTCATGATGAACAAGAGCTTCAACTAGAAGAAAAATATGGGCAATTAGCAGATAAGTTGCATACAGCGTTACACGAAGTAATTGGTCATGCATCAGGACAATTAAATCCAGGAGTTGGTGAGACTAAAGAAACGCTTAAAAATTATGCTTCTACCTTAGAAGAAGGTCGTGCAGATTTAGTTGGACTTTACTATTTATATAACCCAAAATTACAAGAATTAGGTTTAGTAGACGATTGGAAATCTGTAGGAAAAGCAGCTTACGATGGTTACATACGTAATGGATTAATGACGCAATTAATTCGTTTAAATTTAGGAGATGATGTAGAAGAAGCGCATATGCGTAACAGACAATGGGTAAGTGCTTGGGTTTATGAAAAAGGAAAAGCAGATAACGTGATAGAAAAAGTAACTCGTGATGGTAAAACGTATTTCAATATTAATGATTATGATAAACTACACGAATTATTCGGTCAGTTATTAAGAGAAACGCAACGTATTAAATCAGAAGGAGATTATGCAGCAGTAGAAGCTTTAGTAGAAGATTACGGTGTAAAAGTAGATCAAGCTATCCATGCCGAAGTTTTAGAACGTAATAAACAATTCAAATCTGCTCCTTACAGCGGATTTGTAAATCCTGTTTTAGTACCAGAAACTAATGACGCAGGAGAAATTACAGCGATAAAAGTAACACAACCAGATACTTTTGAAGGACAAATGTTAGATTACAGTACTAACTACAATTTTTTACCAGCACGTAATTAAGTTTTAATTACAACAAAAAAAAGACCTCACAGATTTCTAAAATTTGTGAGGTCTTTTTTTATGAATATGTATTAATTAATAAGTCTACATAAAAATAAATTTGATTGAAGCAATAAGTCCGATAAAAGCAATAAAAGCTAATAAAATCCAAAGTACACCACGATAATGTATTTTATGAAGTTTTAAATCTTTACGATACATAAAAACCATCACAATTATAAAAGCGATAGCGAATAAAACTCCAAAAATGATTTGCCCTTTACTAAACATAATTTATTTTTAAGCAAAATTACTAAAACCAATATCTCCAAACAAAAAGAATACAAAGTATTATGCAAGATAAAATAGATGCAGTAAAAGCCTTTCATACAGCTTTTAAAATAGGACATAGAGAAACACCAAAAGCCGACTTAGGAACAGATAAAAACCTGTTGCGTTATAAGCTAATGCGTGAAGAGAATGAAGAATATCTTGAAGCAGCAAATAATGATGATTTAGTTGAAGTTGCAGACGCTTTAGGCGATATGCTTTACATTTTATGTGGCACTATTATAGAACATGGTTTGCAGCATAAAATAGAAGAAGTTTTTGAAGAAATTCAACGCAGTAATATGTCTAAATTAGGTGAAGATGGCGAACCAATTTACCGCGAAGACGGGAAAGTCTTAAAAGGACCAAACTATTTTAAGCCAAACATTAAAGAAATTTTAGAGAAAAGTTAAAAAGCTTGAAGCGTTAAGCATGAAGAATGAAGAATGGAACTATAAAAAAAAGCAACCAAAATAGGTTGCTTTTTTTATAGTTTATATGTAAAGTGTGTACTGCGTACTATCTACTGCATACTAAACCTGTACTCTCCATCCAAAAGGATCTTCAGCTTTATTGGTTTGTATATCTACGATACGTTTTTTAATACGCATAGCATAAGAGATTTCTAATTCTGGTAGTTCAAAATCTTCATCTCTAAATCCAAATCCAGAAATAGGCGAAATTACAGCAGCCGTACCAGCTCCAAACATTTCTTTAAGATCACCATTTCTAGCAGCTTCAACAATTTCGCTCACTTTTACTTTTCTAACTTCTGTTTTAATTCCTTCGTCTTCAGCAATTTTTAAAACACTTTTTCTAGTCACACCATCCAAAATACGGTCACTAGTTGGAGACGTTAATAAGGTGTCATTTATTCTTACAAAAACATTCATAGCACCAGCTTCTTCAATATATTCATGAGAGGTATCGTCTGTCCAAATCACTTGTTGGTAGCCTTTATCTTTTGCTAATTGTGTAGGATAAAATTGTCCTGCGTAATTACCACCAGCTTTAGCATAACCAACACCACCATTTGCAGAACGTGAGTATTTTTCTTCAATTAAAACCTTTACTTTACCTGCAAAATAAGCTCCAGAAGGTGCTAATGCAATTATAAATTTATATTGGTTTGCAGGAGACGCATGAAAACCTTCACCTGTAGCAAAAACAAATGGTCTTATATATAAAGAGCTACCTTCTTTTTCTGGTATCCAATCTTTTTCTACTTCTAAAAGTGCTTTTAAGCCTTCCATAAAAAAGTCTTCTGGTAACTCAGGAATAGCAAGACGTTTTGCAGATTTATTTAAACGTTTTACGTTTTCCATAGGTCTAAATAAAAACACTTTACCGTCTTTGTCCTTGTAGGCTTTCATACCTTCAAAAATAGACTGTCCGTAATGAAAAATCTTTGCAGAAGGCATTAAAGATATTGGTCCGTAAGGCTCAATAATTGGTTTTTGCCAAATACCATTTTTAAAGTCACAAGTTAACATATGGTCAGAAAAAACCTGTCCAAAAGCTAAGTTTTCAAAATCGGTTTGATCTAATTTAGAATTTTCTGTTCTAAATACTTTAATATCGTTTTTATTTATAGAATTCATAAATAGGCTTGGTTTTAGGCTGCAAAAATACAGAAATAAGCTTTAAAAACAGTAATTTCGACCTAAAATACTATCTTTGAGGTATAAATAACTAAAACTAAAAACATGAAAAAATATTTTTTAATGATGGCTGTTGCTGTTTCTTTTCTAGCTTGTAAAAACGAAGCAAAGCAAGAATCAAATACTACAGAAGTAGAAACAGAAACTGTAGATGTAAACTATAAATCTTTTGGAAAAGAAATTATGGCAGACGATGCTATTGTTGCCAATTCGATTTTAAATCATTACAAAGATTTAAAAGTTGGAGACAGTATTAATACAAAAGTTAAATTAAAAGTAAACGAAGTTTGCCAGGCTAAAGGATGTTGGATGACAGCAGATTTAGGAGATGGTAACGAAGTAAGAGTTACTTTTAAAGATTATGGATTTTTTATGCCAAAAAATATTTCTGGAGAAGAGGTAATTGTAAACGGTCAAGCGTTTGTTAAAGAAATGCCTGTAGAAGAATTACGTCATTATGCAGAAGACGCAGGTAAGACAAAAGAAGAAATAGAAGCTATCACAGAACCAAAGCGCACTTATGCGTTAGTTGCAGATGGTGTTTTATTAGTAGAAAAATAAACATGAAATCTATATTTTACCCTTTAATAGTCTTTATTTTATTTGCTTGTCACGATAAAAAAGACCAAGCACAAACTACTGAAAAAGCTGAGAAAGTTTACGATATGTACACGCCTTCTGAGATGGCAAATCTTATGAACGAAATGTATACCTATAACGAACAGCTAAAAAAAGATATCATAGACGGTAAAATACCTACAGAATTTCCAGAGAAGTTTTTAAACATTCATACCGCGCAGTTATCAGATTTTAAAAGCCGAAATGAAACGTTCAAAAGCTTCTCTAATTTATACATTCAGGCAGAAAAAGAAGTTTTTAATCCAAACTCTAAAGTACCAATAGAAACACGTTTTAATACTGCAATTGGTATTTGTATATCGTGTCATACTACCGAATGTACAGGACCAATACCACGTATAAAAAAGTTGATAATTAAATAATTATCATGGCTATAAGTCCTAAAATCGAAGTTACTAAAGATGGTTCTAATACTTTATTGCATCCCAAATTTAACACACATTATCACTCGATTTTTGGAGCAATAGAAGAGTCTAATCATGTCTTTATTGATGCAGGTTTAAAATTTATAAAAACTAACCTACAAAACGATACATGTCGCATTTTAGAAGTAGGGTTTGGTAGTGGTTTAAATGCATTTAATACATTAATTTCTTCAGAAGAATTAGCATTAAACATAGATTATGTTGGAGTAGAACAATACCCAATATCTATAGAAATAGTATCTCAATTAAATTTCCCTAAAGCATTTAAAAGAGAAGATTTGCAATCTACTTTTTATAAAATGCATGATACAGAATGGGAGAAGTCTGTGAAAATTTCGAAAAATTTCACTTTAGAAAAACGTCAACAAGATATTTTCAACTTCAAAGATGAAAACTATTATGATCTAATTTTTTATGACGCTTTTGGTCCTGGATCACAACCAGAATTATGGACAGCTCCAATTTTTGAAATTCTTTTTAAATCATTAAAAGATAAAGGTGTTTTAGTTACTTATTGCGCGCAAGGAGCAGCAAGACGTGTTATGCAAAGTGTTGGTTTTACTATGCAACGATGTCCTGGTCCACCAAACAAAAGACATATGTTACGAGCAATAAAATAAGTTTTTATTTACTGTTAAATCCTACTTAAAGCCCGTTTTTACCTGCTAATTATTGGTTATTTTTGTATAAAATTGAAATGAAAATGCGTGTATTAATAACAGGAGCAACAGGATTAATAGGAACGGAAATTGTTAAATTATGTCACGATAAAAATATAGCAGTTAACTTCTTAACCACCAGCCAATCTAAACTTAGTAAAGACAATAATTATAAAGGATTTTTATGGAATCCTTCTAAAAATGAAATTGATACAGATTGTATTAAAGATGTTGATGTTATAATAAATCTAGTTGGAGCGACTATCTCTAAGCGTTGGACAGAGACTTATAAAAAGGAAATTATTTTAAGTCGTACCCAATCTACACAATTACTATTTAATACATTACAGAACAATTCACATCATATCAAACAAATTATATCTGCAAGTGCAATAGGTATATATCCAGATTCTTTAACCAATTATTATACTGAAGATGAAACTAGTATTAGTCATTCGTTTTTAGGGCAAGTTGTAGAAAAATGGGAGCATGCAGTAGATGCTTTTAAAGAGATAGGTGTCGAGGTTTCTAAGATAAGAATAGGTTTAGTGTTATCCCAAAAAGGAGGAGCACTACCAGAAATGATAAAGCCATTTAAGTTTGGTTTAGGTGCAGCTTTAGGTTCTGGTAAACAATGGCAATCTTGGATACATATAAAGGATTTAGCCAGACTATTTATTCATGTTTTAGAAGAAGAGTTAACCGGTACTTACAATGCAGTAGCCCCAAACCCAGAAACTAACCAAACATTAAGTAAGCTAATTGCAAAAACACTAAACAGACCATTTTTTCTACCTAATGTGCCTAAAGGTATTTTAAAAATGATATTAGGAGAAATGCATATTTTACTATTTGAAAGTCAAAGAGTAAGTTCTAAAAAAATAGAAGCTACAGGATTTAATTTTAAATATTACAAACTTAAAAGTGCTCTAACTGCAGAGTTGAAATAAAAAAAGCCACAACATATGTTGTGGCAATTTCACTTATAAAATAGTTTCAACTAAAAACTAAGCTTTATCTGCTTTTACTTTAACTTGTAAAACTACATCGTCTTTAATTAAGTAATCACCTAATTTAGCAGCATCCATTACTTTTCCAGAATTGTACTCAATTCCCCATTCAGTTCTGTCAATCGTAAATTTATCACTGGTAATATTTAATTCATCACCATTAACAGAGATGTTTGCAGGGAAAGTTACGTTTTTTGTAATACCTTTCATTGTTAAGTTACCGCTAATATTGTTTCCTTCTACATTAGTAATTTCAAAGGTGGCAGTATCATGTTTTTCAACATCAAAAAAGTCAGCATTTTTTAAGTGACCAGTTAATTTTGCATGATTTTCATCATCTTCAGGTATGTCTGTTGGGTTAATTGTGTTAATATCAAAAACAAAATTACCGCCAACTAATTGGTCGCCTTCTAATTTTGCAACACCTTCAGATACGTTAATAGTTCCTTCGTGTCCACCAACAACTTTGTTTGCTCTCCACATAATCATAGAGCTTTCTGGTACCGCTTTATAATTTGCAGAAGCAACAACTTCTTTTACTTCTTTAGCATCAGAAGTTTCAGCTTTATTTTCATTTTTACAACTTACAACTGCTAAACCTATAGCAGCAAAAGTAAATAGGTTTAATACTAATTTTTTCATGGTTTATCTTGTTTATTTTTATTTGATATGCAAATATATAAAAAATATTCCATGGAAGATAATTAAATAATTATTAAAAAAAATTTGTGACATTTTGACATTTTATTATTAATGGCAGTACTTTTGCCAACTATTGTAAAGTATTTTAAAGCAAGTACAACATGAGCAAAAACAATAAAGAAGAAAAGCATATAGATGATGAAGCTATAAAAGCTTCACAACAAGCAGAAACTGATACAGCAACAGAACAAACAACAGAAGAAGTTACTGTAGAAGAGCAGTTAAAAGAGCAAGTACAGCAAGAAAAAGACAAATATTTACGTCTTTTTGCAGAGTTTGAAAACTATAAAAAACGTACCTCTAGAGAGCGTATAGAGTTATTTCAAACAGCTAGTAAAGATGTAATGGTTGCAATGCTACCTGTGTTAGATGATTTTGAACGTGCTTTGCTGCATATAGAAGAAGACAAAGAGGCAGAAGAGTTAAGAAAAGGAGTTTTATTAATTTACAACAAATTAATACAAACACTACAACAAAAAGGTTTGGCTAAAATTGAAGTAGAAAAAGGCGATAAATTTGATCCAGATCATCATGAAGCTGTTACACAAATACCAGCACCAACAGATGATCTAAAAGGAAAAATTGTAGACGTTATAGAAAAAGGCTACAAATTAGGAGAAACTGTAATACGTTTTCCTAAAGTAGTTATTGGTCAGTAAAAATATAAAACGCTAAAAGCGAACAGCTAAAAGCAAAATAAATATGGCAAAAAGAGATTATTACGAAATATTAGGTATAGATAAATCTGCATCACAAGCTGAAATTAAAAAGGCTTATCGTAAGCAGGCAATAAAATACCATCCAGATAAAAACCCTGATAATGCAGAAGCAGAAGCTAAATTTAAAGAAGCAGCCGAAGCTTATGAAGTGCTAAGTGACGAGAATAAAAAAGCGCGTTATGATCAATTTGGTCATCAAGCTTTTGAAGGCGCTGGTGGTTTTGGCGGTGGCGGCATGAATATGGACGACATCTTCAGCCAATTTGGAGATATTTTTGGTGGTGCTTTTGGTGGCGGCGGATTCTCTGGTTTTGGTGGTGGCTTTGGTGGCGGACAACGTCGTGTTAAAGGAAGTAACCTTCGAGTTAGATTAAAGCTTACCTTAGAAGAAATAGCTAATGGTGTAGAGAAAAAAATAAAAGTAAAACGTAAAGTTCAAGCACCAGGAACAACCTATAAAACTTGTACAACATGTAACGGTACAGGACAAGTAACAAGAGTTACTAATACCATTTTAGGACGTATGCAAACATCCGCGCCGTGTAATACTTGCGGTGGCGCAGGACAGATTATAGATAAAAAACCAAACGATGCAGATGCACAAGGGTTAATAATAAAAGAAGAAACTATACCAGTTAATATTCCTGCAGGAGTTGTAGATGGTATGCAGCTTAAAGTATCTGGTAAAGGTAACGAGGCGCCAGGTAACGGTGTTTCTGGAGATTTATTAGTAGCAATAGAAGAGTTAGAACACGACAATCTACAACGTGAAGGAGATAACTTACATTACGATTTATATGTAAGTCTACCAGACGCTATATTAGGTACATCTAAAGAAATTGATACCGTAACAGGTAAAGTAAGAATTAAAATAGAAGCAGGTGTGCAATCTGGTAAAATTTTACGCTTACGCGGAAAAGGTATACCAAGTATAAACGGTTACGGTAAAGGAGATTTATTAGTACACGTAAATGTTTGGACACCAAAAACTTTAAATAAATCTCAAAAAGAATTTTTTGAAAGCATGAGAGAAGATGACCATTTTACTCCAAAACCAGAAAGAGGAGATAAGTCATTTTTCGAGAAAGTAAAAGATATGTTTTCCTAAATAACACATAAACAAAACATAAAAGTCTGCTAAAAGCAGACTTTTTGTTTAACTATTTATGTCAATTTATATCTGTTTTAATAAAAAATAGTATATTTGATTTATCGTTGGGTTAAACCAACGGTAATTTTTCTTTTTCATAGCAATTTTTTCCCATCCTTTATCTTTTTAAAGGGTGGGTTTTGTTTTTTATGCCTTATCTAATGTGCTCTTTTAGTTTTTAAGTTAAAAATACACTAATCAGCAGTGTTACTTTTTTAACATTTTCTATATTTACATTTATGTGTAAAGCACTAACTAATCAATTTTAAACAATAATATGAGTAACTTATTAGAAGTCCAATCGGTTTCTAAAAAATTTGGAGATTTTACGGCATTAAATAATGTATCTATAGCTGTACCTAAAGGAAGTATTTTTGGATTACTTGGTCCAAACGGAGCAGGAAAAACTACTTTAATTAGAATAGTTAACCAAATTACAATGCCAGATACTGGACAAGTTTTTTTAGATGGCGAAACATTAAAAAATCACCATATAAAAGATATTGGTTACTTACCTGAAGAGCGTGGTTTATATAAGTCTATGAAAGTTGGTGAGCAAGCATTATACCTTGCGCAGTTAAAAGGAATGGATAAATCTGAAGCCAAAAAGCGTCTTAAAATGTGGTTTGAAAGGTTAGAAATAGGTGATTGGTGGAACAAAAAAATCCAAGAGTTATCTAAAGGTATGGCGCAAAAAATTCAGTTTGTTGTTACTGTATTGCATGAGCCTAAACTATTGATTTTTGATGAGCCATTTTCAGGATTTGACCCAATAAATGCCAACTTAATAAAAGATGAAATTCTAAGGTTACGAGACGAAGGCGCTACGGTAATATTCTCTACACATCGTATGGAATCTGTAGAAGAATTATGTGATCATATAGCTTTGTTAAACAAATCAAACAAAATTTTGGATGGTAATTTAATGGATGTAAAACGTCAATACAAAACCAATACTTTTGAAATTGGTATAAATCCAAAACAAGACAATTTAGAACAAGAGTTAGCACAAAAATTTAGCATCACACCTGCAAGTTTTAAAACATTAGGAAACGATTTAAAACTAAATATTAAACTTTCAGAAAACGAAACAGCTAACGATTTGCTAAACTATTTAACCACAAAGGGACAAGTTTCTCATTTTGTAGAAATAATCCCAAGTGCAAACGACATATTTATTCAAACGGTTAAGAATAACTAATTATGAACCATCTTCCACTTATTATAAAAAGAGAATATTTAAATAAAGTTAAAAACAAAGCGTTTTTAATTATGACTATTTTAAGTCCGCTAATTTTTATAGCACTTATAGCAGTTGTTGCGTATTTATCGCAGTTAAATAATGACTCACAAAGACAAATTTCAGTATTGGATGAGTCTGGTTATTTAACTGGAGTTTTTAAAGACTCTGAAAGTATAAAATATAATATCTTAACAGATAAAAATCTTGAAAATGCAAAGCAAATTGTAAAAGAAGCAGATAATTACGGTTTGCTTCATATTAAAAAGATGAATAGTCTATCTGAAGCTAAAAATAGTGTCGAGTTTTATTCTGAAGAAACGCCATCGTTATCATTAATTTCAGATTTAGAAAAACTTATTGAAATCGAATTAACTCATAAAAATCTTGCCGAAAAAAATATAGACACAAAACTAATTGATGATTCAAAAATTAATATTGATATAACTCAGGAAAATTTTTCAGGAGAGAAAACTTCAAAATTTGATAGTGTTGTTAAATTAGCATTTGGTGGTGCAGCAGGATATTTGCTTTTTATGTTTATTATTATTTATGGTAATATGATTATGCGTAGTGTTATTGAAGAAAAAACTAGCCGAATTATAGAGGTTATCATTTCGTCAGTAAAACCAATACAATTAATGCTTGGTAAGATTATAGGTACCTCTTTAGCCGGAATTACACAGTTTGTAATTTGGTTAATTTTAGGAGGTGTTTTAATGGTTGTTGTTACAGCTATATTTGGTATTGATATGACACAAATCCAATCACCACAGCAACAAATGATGCAGCAAGCAATGACCGATCCAGATGCAGCAGAAAAAGCACAAATTATATTTTCGGCATTTTTTAATTTACCTTTAGCCAACTTGATTATAGCTTTTTTACTGTTCTTTATTAGTGGTTATTTGCTATATAGTTCTTTATATGCAGCAATTGGAGCAGCAGTAGATAACGAGACAGATACACAACAATTTATGTTGCCAATACTAATGCCATTAATTTTGGCTGTTTATGTTGGTATGTTTACAGTGATAGAAGATCCTCACGGTACAGTAAGTACTGTTTTTTCATTTATACCATTTACATCTCCTGTAGTTATGTTAATGCGTATTCCTTTTGGTGTACCGTTATGGCAACAAATAGTATCTTTATTATTATTAGTAGGTACCTTTTTATTTACAGTTTGGTTTGCTGCAAAAATATATAGAGTAGGTATTTTAATGTATGGCAAAAAACCTAGCTATAAAGAACTAATTAAATGGATTAAATATTAATGCAAAATAAAGTAGAACAGAAAATAGAAGACCTAGAAGACGTTATAGTAGAAAGCTCTATGTGGGAAAAACTTAACGAGTTTTTAAACCTACATGTAGATTTTACTGAAGAAATCTCTGTATCTATAAAAGATTTATTAGTCATCAGTTTTGTTATTTTTATCACTACAGTAGTGTTAAGAATAGTATTTAAGATATTAACAAAACGCTTACCCGAACATGATAAAGGGAAATTTTCGGTAGTTTACGGGTATTTTAGATGGCTTATTTATGTTATTATCTTATTAATAACGCTAAATGCTATTGGTGTAAATGTTACCGCTGTTTTTGCTGCATCTGCTGCACTTTTAATAGGTATTGGTTTAGCGTTGCAAACTTTTTTTCAGGATATAATTTCTGGTGTTTTTATTTTGATAGACCAATCTGCACATGTAGGTGATATTATTGAAATTGACGGAAAAGTTGGTCGTGTTGAAGAAATTAAATTACGTACCACAAGAGCTGTAACTATTGATAATAAAGTGCTAATTATACCTAATCATTTATACTTAACAAATAGTTTATATAATTGGACGCAAAACGGAACTACAACAAGAGAAAGCGTATCTGTTGGTGTTGCTTATGGAAGTGATGTAGAATTAGTAAAAAAACTCTTACTTCAGGCAGCAAAAGAGCATCCTAAGGTATTAAAATTTCCTCCTCCATTAGTTTTATTTACAGATTTTGCAGACAGCTCACTTAATTTTAAACTAGTCTTTACACTTAACGATAGCTTTACAGCTGCAATACCGCAAAGCGAAATAAGATTTAAAATCAATAAATTATTTAAAGATAACAATATAAGTATTCCTTTCCCTCAAAGAGATGTTCATATTATAAAAGATTCACATGAAGAAAACCCAAACTAAAATATTATTAACCTTACTGCTGTTTAGCTTTTGTTTTTCGGCATCAGCACAATTAACAGATTTAGCACGGTTAGAGTATTCTTTTATTCCTAAAGGAAAATCTGAAGATCAATACACGCGTCTTAGAGCGTTGCTAAACTTTCCTATTAAAACTAAAGAAGATTCATATTTAATTTTTGGAGGAGAATATAACAGAATTATCTTAAATCTAGAAGATAATTATCCCTTTGATACAGAACCTTTAAAGACCTTAAATGTAATAGATCTAAACATAGGCTACACGTTTAAATGGAACGAAAATTGGCGTGTAGGTGCTAAAATAACACCAAGAATAGCTTCTACACTAACCCAAAAAATAACATCGGACGATTTGTTTTTAAATGGAGGTGTATACGCCATAAAGGATAGAAGAGATGCCGATATAAAAAGACCATATCGTTTAATTTTAGGGTTAACCTATAATACTACAGCAGGTATGCCTTTTCCATTACCATTTGTAAATTATTTTAGACAAGTAAACGAAAATTGGTCTTTAAGTTTAGGTGTGCCAAAATCTAATGCTACTTATTATTTTAACGATAAACATTCCTTAGAAGCTTTTGTAGGTTTAGATGGTTATTTTGCACACTTACAAAGACCAACTAGTGTTTTAGGTAAACAAGTAGATAACATCTCATTATCAGTAGCTGTACTTGGTCTAGGATACGATTATAACTTTACAGATCATTTAGTTTTATACACTTACGCAGGTTGCACTTTTATGATGAATAACGTTTTAAGAGACAAAGACCGTAACGATGTTTATACGCTAGATAAAACCAATACATTTTATTTAAGAACCGGATTAAAATTTAAAATATAATGTCAAAAATATTAGTAATAGAAGATGAAGCTGCAATTAGAAGGGTTTTAGTTAAAATTCTTTCTGAAGAGAACAGCAAATATCAAGTTGAAGAAGCAGAAGACGGATTAGCCGGTATAGAAAAAGTTAAAAAAGAAGATTACGATTTAATACTTTGCGACATCAAAATGCCAAAAATGGATGGTGTTGAAGTTTTAGAAGCAGTAAAAAAAATAAAACCAGAAATACCAATGGTAATGATTTCTGGTCACGGAGATTTAGATACCGCAGTAAATACAATGCGTTTAGGTGCGTTTGACTATATCTCAAAACCGCCAGACTTAAACCGATTACTAAATACTGTTCGTAATGCGTTAGACCGAAAAGAATTAGTTATAGAAAACAAAATTCTTAAAAAGAAAGTCAGCAAAAAATACGAAATGATTGGAGAAAGCGACGCCATATCTCAAATCAAAGAGATAATAGATAAAGTAGCTCCAACAGATGCAAGAGTTTTAATTACAGGACCAAACGGAACAGGAAAAGAGCTTGTCGCACATTGGTTACATCAAAAAAGCCAACGTAGTAAAGGACCAATGATAGAGGTTAACTGTGCAGCAATACCTTCAGAATTAATAGAAAGCGAATTATTTGGACATGTTAAAGGCGCTTTTACCAGTGCAAATAAAGACCGTGCAGGAAAATTTGAAGCAGCAAACGGCGGAACTATTTTTTTAGATGAAATAGGCGATATGTCTCTTTCTGCGCAAGCAAAAGTATTACGCGCATTGCAAGAAAGTCGTATACAACGTGTAGGTAGCGATAAGGATATAAAAGTAGATGTACGTGTTGTAGCAGCAACTAATAAAGATTTAAAAAAAGAAATTGAAGACGGTAAATTTCGTGAGGATTTATACCACAGGTTAGCAGTAATTTTAGTTAAAGTTCCTGCTTTAAATGATAGAAGAGAAGATATACCTTTACTTATTACTCATTTTTCTAAAAAAATAGCAGAAGAACAAGGTACGGCACAAAAATCATTCTCAGAAAAGGCGATTAAGTTACTTCAAGAATATGATTGGACAGGAAATATACGTGAATTACGAAATGTCGTAGAACGTTTACTTATTTTAGGAGAAAAAGAAGTTAGCGAAAAAGACGTGAAGTTATTTGCTAGTAAATAAATCTAAAAAAACTCAATAAATATTATTGAGTTTTTTTATAAGTAAAATTTATATCCAATACCAGTTTGTAAGTCTGGGTTATTGTTTAAAGTTAAATCTTGTTGTAAGTAAAAGTATGTTGTCGTTTTTCTTGAGAATGAATAAATAAAGCTCCAGTAATTATTGTTTTTATAGAGGTTTAATGCACCTTGTCCCCAAGATTTAAAAGCGTCTGGATGGCGTATGGGTATGATGTATTCAAATTCATCTTTTTTATTAAGACTAGTTTGCAGGTAAAAGTTTGCTCCAAAAGAATGCACAAAGTTTTTGCTAGTTTTAAAACTGTACTCAACTGCGTTTTCTAGATTAGCTATAAAATTATTGGTGCCAAATTCAAGGTTAGAGCTATTAAAGTCAATCAGTCCTTTTCTTAAGAAACCTAAGTTTAATCCTATATTTATTAGGCTTTTGTCGTTAATCTTAAAGGTTTTAACTCCATTTGTAGATAGTCCAAAATCAATAGATTGATTGTGTTTAGAAAGGTTTGTGCCCAAATGTGCGCCAACATTAAAAGCAAGCGTATTGTTTTTAGATTTAAAGCTGTCAGGATAGTAATAGTAACTAGTTTCTATGCCAGTTGCAAAAAAATCTCCAGCATTAATATTCATATTATTACCGTTTCTGTCAGTATAATTGATATTGGCTTGGTTTAACCCAAATACTTTTCTGTCAAATGGATCATCACCACCAGCAATATCTCTATGAAAGTTCTCAATAAACTCATCACCGGTAAGTATTGTAAAAGGTGTTTTTCCTTTTGTTAGAAGATAAGTTCTAAATCCAATTTGTAACTCATGTTTTCTAGCTAATCTAAAGTTTAAGTTAGCTTTAAAACCTTTGATAACGCCGTCATTAGAGATGTTAAAAGAGTCTTTTTCTATGGTGTTTTCATCAAAAGCAGTATGAGCAAAATCCCAATCGTATTCTCTAATTATTTCACGATCTGCTTCGTTTTTTGGAATGTATACTTTTAAAGGAGGACTCCAAACATTTCCACTTTCAACACTAATATTAAAAGATGTTTTTTTGGGAGCATTCATTTCAAAATGACCTTGCAAACGCATAAAAAACACACCAAAACTATGTGTAGAGAGTAGGTTAGGCTTATTAATATTTTCTTTACTAAAAAATATGCTGTCCTTAGTTTGACTTACACCTAGTTGAGTAATTAAGGCTAAAACTACAAAACAAAAAAAGCGTTGTATCATTGACGGTTTTTAATTGCAAACTACAAAATCTTCTGTATATTTATTATCCAAACTTAAATTTAAGATGAAATCTATAGATATAGCCAATCATAAAATCACACAAAAAGTTCAAATAACCGATTTACCAAGCAGAGTAGATTTAGGCGCAGATAAAAAAGAAACCGAAAAAGCACTAAAAAAAGTAAGACGCAACTTAGGCGAACTTCAAGATACCATGTACGCACACGGTAAATATTCTGTTTTAGTGTGCTTGCAAGGTATGGATACAGCAGGAAAAGACAGTTTGATACGAGAAGTTTTCAAAGATTTTAATGCACGTGGTGTAGAAGTAATGAGCTTTAAGGTACCAACCGATTTAGAGCTAAAGCACGATTATCTATGGAGACATTATTTACATTTACCTGCTAGAGGTAAATTTGGTGTTCACAATCGTACACATTATGAAAATGTCTTGGTAACACGCGTACATCCAGAATATATTTTAAACGAAAAATTACCCTTTGTAAACAGTGTAGAGGATGTAGATGATGCTTTTTGGAATAAACGATTCGAGCAAATCAAAAACTTCGAAAATCATTTAGCAGAAAACGGAACCATCATTTTTAAATTCTTTTTAAACCTATCAAAAGAAGAGCAAAAAAATCGATTATTACGACGTTTAGATTTAAAACGTAAAAACTGGAAATTCTCAGCAGGCGACTTAAAAGAGCGCAAACTTTGGGATAAATATATGGTTTGCTACGAAGATGCCATAAACCGCACCAGTACAAATAAAGCACCTTGGTACAATATTCCTGCAGACGATAAACCAACTGCGCGACTAATCGTAGCTTCTATTTTATACGACACATTAAAAGAATACACAGACATAGAAGAGCCAGAATTAGACGAAGCAACCAAAGCTAACTTGCATCTTTACAGAGAACAATTAAATAACGAGTAGTCTTTTTTGGGCGTTACCACAAGGGTCGCGCTTTCACTACTCGCGCTCTACGAGGCGCTCAAACAAACCGTTCAATCGCTAACGCAACAATCATGAAACAGCTTACAATAATCGTAACACTATTACTATTTGCAAACATCAATGCGCAAACAGATCAAGATGTATTAAAAACCATTTATACACAATCTTTAACCAATGGTAAAAGTTATCAATGGTTAGACCATTTATCAAACAAAATAGGCGGTAGATTATCAGGTTCAGAAAATGCCGAAAAAGCAGTACAATACACAAAATCTGAATTAGAAAAACTAGGTTTAGATAAAGTTTGGCTACAACCAGTAATGGTACCAAAATGGGTTAGAGGAGAAAAAGAAGTGGCGCATTTTATTACTAATTCAACAACTATTAATGTAAATATTTGTGCACTTGGCGGATCTATAGCTACGCCAAAAAATGGACTAACAGCAAAAGTTATTGAAGTGCAGAATTTTGAAGAATTATCAGTGCTTGGTGAAGAAAAAATAAAAGGAAAGATTGTCTTTTACAACAGACCGATGCAAGCAGATTTAATACAAACCTTTATGGCATATGGAGGTTGTGTAAACCAACGTTATGCAGGTGCAATGGAAGCTATAAAATACGGAGCAGTTGGCGTAATTGTACGATCTATGAATTTACGTCAAGACGATTTACCTCATACCGGAAGTATGTCTTACGGAGATTTACCAAACAATCAACACATCCCATCTGCAGCAATTAGTACAAATGATGCCGATAAACTTTCAGAAGCCTTAAAAAAAGACAGTAATCTAAAGTTTTATTTTAAGCAAAACTGCCAGCAGTTTGATGATGTTTTATCTTACAATGTTATAGGAGAAATTACAGGAACAGAATTTCCTAATCAATATATGATTGTAGGTGGACATCTTGA
Organism: Mesoflavibacter sp. CH_XMU1422-2; assembly: GCF_037029245.1. Classification (NCBI taxonomy): domain Bacteria; kingdom Pseudomonadati; phylum Bacteroidota; class Flavobacteriia; order Flavobacteriales; family Flavobacteriaceae; genus Mesoflavibacter; species Mesoflavibacter sp. CH_XMU1422-2. The sequence continues at coordinate 84,727 of NZ_JAYMEE010000005.1, forward strand.
TTCTTGGGATTTAGGAGATGGATCACATGATGACGGTGCAGGCGTAGTACAATCTATGGATGTTTTAAGATTATTAAAAGAAAGTGGTATTAAACCAAAACACAGTATTAGAGTTGTATTGTTTATGAATGAAGAAAACGGATTACGTGGTGGAAAAAAATACGCTGAAGAAGCAAAAGTTAATAAAGAAACTCATGTTTTTGCTTTAGAAAGTGATGCTGGCGGATTTACACCTCGTGGATTTAGCTTTGATTGTAGCGATGCTAATTTTGAAAAAGTATTAAGTTGGAAATCTTTATTTAAACCTTATCTCATTCATTATTTTGAAAAAGGAGGAAGCGGTGCAGATGTAGGACCATTAAAAACTACAAGTAATGTTTTAGCAGGATTAAGACCAGATTCTCAAAGGTATTTTGATCATCATCACGCAGCTAACGATACGTTTGATGCAGTTAATAAACGTGAGTTAGAGTTAGGTGCAGCAACCATGACTAGTCTTATTTACCTGTTTGATAAATATGGAATAGACAACATACCAGAAGTTAAAGAATTTAAAAATTAAAATAAAGAGTAATGAAAATATTAGGAATGGTAGGACCTTGGCAAGTATTAATTTTATTAGTTGGTTTATTATTACCAATAATAGCCTTAGTAGATGTAATAAGAAGCAATTTTAAAGGGTCAAATGATAAATTAATATGGGTATTAGTTATTTTGTTTTTAAATATTTTTGGGGCTTTACTGTATTTTTTAATAGGTACACGTCAAAAAATAAAAAAATAGGGTAATGCAAGCAAAACTACATCAGATACATCCTGTTTTACCTGTAAAAAATGTATTAGAATCGTTAAAGTTTTATGTCAATAAACTTGGATTTACTATCGCTTTTGCAAATGATAGTAAGCAACCAACTTATGCAGGAATTAGACGTGATGATATAGAAATACACTTACAGTGGCACGATGCAAAAGAATGGGACGTTGAGGTAGACCGACCAATGCTAAGAATTGTCACAGAAAATGTTGACATCCTATTTCAAGAATATAACTTTAAAAACGTTTTTAATAAAGATACTAAAGTTAGAAATACAGATTGGGGTACAAAAGAGTTTGCCTTTTATGATATTGATAAGAATGGTTTAGTATTTTATCAAAACAATTTATAATTAAGTAAATACTTCTTCTGTTATTGAATATAGTTTTTCCCTAGATATAGGTTTAACTATATAGTTACTAACCATGTTATATGTTTTTGCTCGTTCTAAATCAACTGGATTTACAGAAGAGCTAACAATATAAACCTTTATTGTCTTTTTTGTTTTGATTCTTATAAACTCATCTAAAAATTGCCAACCATCCATAATTGGCATGTTTAAGTCAAGTAAGATTACATCTGGTAATTCTTCTTCGTTGTAAAGTTTAGATTTTATTGCACGTAAAGCTTCTTTACCGTTATAAAAAAACTTAACCTCTTCTGAGAAGTCTGTTTTATTAATAAGTTTTTTTGCTGTGAAGATGTATATTTCGTCATCATCAATTAAGTAGGTAAGTTTTATTTTTCTCATAACTTAAAGTGTAGATAAAAAGTGGTTCCTAGGTCTAGTTTGCTTTTTACGGTAATTTTACCTTGCATAGCTTCTATTTCGTTCTTTATTAAAAATAGACCTAATCCTCTAGAGTCTTTGTTTTCATGAAAAGTATTATACATACCAAAAATCTTATGTTTATTAAGTTTTAGGTCTATTCCTTTTCCTTTATCTTTAAATTTGACTATAAAGAATTCGTCTTTTAATAAGGAGCTTATTAATATTTCGGGGTCTTTACTGTCCTTTTTGTATTTAATAGAATTAGAAATTAAATTTAAGAAAATACTTTCAAAATAAGCAGGTATTGTTTTTATGTTTATGTTACGATCAACTTTATTGACAATTTTAGCATTTGAAGATTTGATTTTACCTGATAAGCTTTCTACTATTTTATTAATTTCTTCATATACATTAATTTCTACAAAGTTTTCTTTTAAATGAATATCAGTTTGTGCAACTTCATTTAAATTATGTATTGTTTCGTTAAGTTTTGCAGACGCTTTAGTAAGCATAGGATAAAACTCGTTTTTCTCTATTTCAGGATATTCATCCTTCATAAGATTTAGCAACATGTTAAAGTTAGTTGAGTGTGATCTTAAATTATGAGATACGATATGCGCAAAGTTTAATAAACGCTTATTTTGGTTAGTTGTTATCTTTAATAAAGACTTAATGTTAATCTTTAGACTTTTAGAAGGTGTTATGTCTTGAAAAAGCCCATAAAGTTTAACGCATTTATTACCTGAATGTACAGGGTAACCTATGGCTCTTACCCATTTTTTATTACCTTTTTTAGTAGTTATTTCTAACTCAAGGTCATAATTTTTGTTCTCAATAATAGCGTCATTAACAGCATTAGTAATTCTCTTCTTGCTATCTTCTTCTGTATAAAACTCTATTGCATTTTCTAAATTAGGGACAAAATCAGCTTCTACTTCATGTATGTCTTTAGTAACTTCACTCCATGTAAGATTATTATTTTCAATATCATATTCCCAACTACCAATAGTTGCAGCTTGTTGTATGAATAAAAATAAATCTTTGTGTGAAATGTCTGTTTTTGGGAGAATAAAATCGTTTTTCAATTTAAAATGCTATTAATCAGTTTTTTTTAAGGGACTTCAAAAATAGCTTTTTTTTTTTTTTAATTAAAAAGGATAATGATTATCTATTCAATTTTAATTTCTATTTGATTTTTTATTATATCTTCAAACGTTTCTCTTTTTCGTATAAGATGCGCATCTCCATTATACACTAGTACTTCTGCAGGTCTGTATCTTGAGTTGTAATTGCTTGACATACTATAACAATATGCACCAGCGTTACTAAAAGCTAAAATGTCGTCTTCGTTAATCTCCTTAATTCTTCGATTATTTGCAAAAGTATCGGTTTCGCATATGTAGCCAACAACACTGTAAAAACGTTCGCGTCCATCAGGGTTAGAAATGTTTCTTATTTCGTGTTGTGCGCCATAAAGCATTGGTCTAATTAAGTGATTAAAGCCACTATCTACTTGCGCAAAAACAGTTGATGTAGTTTGCTTTACAGCATTTACTTTAACTAAAAATTGACCAGCTTGACTGACTAAAAATTTTCCAGGTTCAAAAGCTAGGGTTAATTTTTTTCCATAGTTTTTGCAAAACTCATTAAATCTTTTGCTAAGTTTTTCTCCAAGCTCTTCAATATTAGTTTCAATATCTCCTTCTTTATAAGGGACTTTAAAACCAGAACCAAAGTCTATGAAATCTAAATTTTTGAAATGCTTAGCGGTATCAAATAAAATCTCACTAGCATATAAAAACACATCTATATCTAAAATATCACTACCAGTATGCATGTGTATACCGTTAATATTCATTTTAGTATTCTCTACAATACGAAGTATATGTGGGATTTGGTGTATAGAAATTCCAAATTTACTATCAATATGACCTACAGAAATGTTAGTGTTTCCACCTGCCATAACATGTGGGTTTATCCTAATACAAACTGGTGTTTTTGGATGTTTAGTACCAAATTGTTCTAAAATAGAAAGGTTGTCAATGTTAATTTGTACACCAAGTTTTGCAGCGGTTTCTATTTCTTTTAAAGAAACTCCGTTTGGTGTGTAAATTATTTGTTCTGGTTTAAAACCAGCTTTTAAACCAAGCTGTACTTCTTGAATGGAAACAGTATCAATTCCTGATCCTAATTTTTTCATTAATTTTAGAACAGAAACATTAGATAGTGCCTTCACAGCATAGTTAACCTTTAAGTTTTTAACCTTGCTAAAAGCAGCTGTTAATCTATTATATTGACTAACAATTTTATCGGCATCATAAACGTAAACAGGACTACCAAAGTCCTTAGCAATTTGTAGAAGTTGACTGTTTTCCATACATCAATTTTTTGTCAAAGGTATTTTTTTAGAAGAATAAAAAAAGGAATACTTTATAATATTACAAATTTGATACAAAATGTTAATTATTTAACAAGTAGAAAAATTCTATTTAAAAGAATTATCTTTTTTAGCTCCTAAATATTAGGGTAAGTAAATGTGATTATTTATTTTTGTTGAACTTAAAATTTTACTCTAAACAAGATGAATTTACACGAATATCAAGGAAAAGAATTATTAAGCAGTTTTGGTGTACGTATCCAACGCGGATTAGTTGCCCAAACAGCAGACGAAGCAGTTGCAAAAGCTAAACAATTAACAGAAGAGACTGGTACAGGTTGGCACGTTATTAAAGCTCAAGTTCACGCTGGTGGACGTGGTAAAGGTGGCGGAGTTAAACTTGCTAAAAATCTAGACGAAGTTAAAGATATAGCTGGTCAAATTATAGGAATGGACCTTGTAACGCCTCAAACTTCTGCCGAAGGTAAACGTGTTCACCAAGTATTAGTAGCAGAAGATGTATACTATCCTGGAGATTCTGAACCAAACGAATTTTACATGTCTGTACTTTTAAATAGAGGTAATGGTCGTAACATGATTATGTACTCTACAGAAGGAGGAATGGATATAGAAGAAGTAGCAGAAAAAACACCTCATTTAATATTTACTGAAGAAATAGATCCAGCAACAGGAATTTTACCTTTCCAAGCACGTCGTGTAGCTTTTAACTTAGGTTTAAGCGGTACTGCGTTTAAAGAAATGACAAAATTTGTTACAGCATTATATACAGCTTACGACAAATCTGATGCTTCATTATTTGAAATTAATCCTGTATTAAAAACAAGTGATGATAAAATTATGGCAGTAGATGCCAAAGTAACTTTAGATGCTAACGCATTATACAGACATAAAGATTTAGCAGAATTACGTGACCTACGTGAAGAAAGCCCAATTGAAGTTGAAGCTGGAGAATTAGGATTAAACTATGTAGACCTTGACGGAAACGTTGGTTGTATGGTTAACGGTGCTGGTTTAGCAATGGCTACAATGGATTTAATTAAGCAAGCAGGTGGTGAGCCAGCTAACTTCTTAGATGTTGGTGGTACTGCAGATGCTGCTCGTGTAGAAGCTGCTTTTAGAATTATTTTAAAAGATCCAAACGTAAAAGCTATCTTAATTAATATTTTTGGTGGTATTGTACGTTGTGACCGTGTAGCACAAGGTGTTGTAGATGCTTATAAAAATATGGGTGATGCAATACAAGTACCAATTATTGTAAGATTACAAGGTACTAACGCAGATATCGCTAAAGAATTAATTGACAACTCAGGATTAGATGTATTAAGTGCAACTGAATTCCAAGAAGCTGCAGATAAAGTACAAGAAGTATTATCTTAATACTTTAAATAGATATAAATTAAAAAGAGCAACTTAATAGTTGCTCTTTTTTTTTATTTGTTTTTATTGTCTTATAAATGTAAACCACATTCTGTTTTTGGGTTGTTATTCCATCGACCAGATCGGTCTTCTCCAGGAACAGTACAATGCTTGCAACCTATAGAGTGATACCCTTTAGATACTAAAGGATGAAAAGGAAGTTGATGCTCTTCAATATAAGCATCACGCTCTTCTTTTGTTACATCTAAAAGCGGATAAAATTTTAAAATATCACCTCTTAGTTCAAAAATATCCAAAGTAGATCTGTGGTCACTTTGCCATTTCATTAAACCAGAAACCCAAACTTTATATTGGTTTTTAATAAGGTCTAAAGGCTTTACTTTGTTTATAGAGCAACAAAAGTCAGGGTTTTTTCGCCAAGTTTCGTCTTTAGTAGTAAACTCATGTTCTTCTTTTAAAGCACCTATAGAAGCAACATTTAAACCATATTTTTTAGTTAATGCTTCTTTATATTTTAAAGTATCTTCAAAATGATAACCTGTATCAATAAAATATACTTTTTGAGTTTTATTAACATCAGAAACTAATTTTAATAAAAAAGCAGATGTTGCAGCAAAAGAGCTGGTTAACATCACGTCTTCTTGTTTAAAATCTTTATAAAGTTCTGCTATTCTTTCTGTAACCGATAAGGTTTTATACTTTTTATTTAGCGCTTTTATTTCTTCTTCAGAAATGTTAGGCTTAACTATTGTTTTGGGAGTTGTCTCGAACATAATCAATCTTTACGAACTTGCAAGATAGCAATGATTTTTTGGATATGAAATTTGTCGAAAAATTTTTAAGTAATTACAATAAAAACTAAAGTTTAATTATTGAATTGTCTGTTTAATGGTGTTTTTAATACAATATAAAAACTTATTTATTAGTCTTTTTTTGACTTTGGCTTATTAAAGTTTTTCTTGTTATTAAATTTTTTTGGATTTGTTTTTGTTGTAGGATTACCTTTTGTTGCTCTCCTTTTTTAGGCATTGGTCCACGTAAATGAATAATAAGACCGTTTAAAAAATTACGTAAGATTTGGTCGCCACATTCTACATAATTAGGATGATCTTCACGTCTAAAAAAAGCACTTAATTCAGACTTTGTAACTCTAAAATCAACAAGAGCTAAAATTTCAATTATATCAGTATCACGAAGCTTATGAGCAACTCTTAGTTTTTTGAAAATATCGTTGTTTGTCATGTTTAAGTATTTGAAAATCAATAATTAAAACTGTATTTTTATTGGGTTATAAAGATAAAATACGTTTAAATACGTTGTAAAACTACTCATTTTTCGATAAGTGGCACACTTTTAACGACTATAAAAAAAACATAATACGTAATTTTATAAAAGAAAAAAATAGTTGTGTCTAACCGAGTTGAGAAATTAAGTCTTTTATCAGAAATGATTGCTTTTGCAAAAGAAGATGATACTTTAAAGCCTATTGAGTTTAATTTTTTATTAGGTGTATCTAAACAACTAAACATTTCTAGAGAAGATTTTGATTATTTAATTTCAAACCCGATAGGAGGTATTACTTTAAAATCTTATAGTGAACGTATTGTACAGTTTCATAGGTTAGTTTTATTAGCTCATTTAGATAGTAGTAAAAATCCAGCAGAAGAAGCTAAACTATTTAATTACGGACTTAAAATGGGCTTAAATCACGATTCTATATTGCGAGTTCTTTATCTTATGGACGGTTTTCCTGATCGTATTGTTCCAGCTGCAGTTTTAATAGATATATTTAGAACTCAGTATAATTAACTTTTAATGGCTTCTAACTTTTCTTGATAGGCTTTAATCTCATCACGTAACTGTGCTGCAACAATAAAGTCTAAAGCTTTTGCAGCTTGCTCCATAGTTTTTCGTTTTTCTCTAATTTTCTTTTCTAATTCAAGTTTACTTAAATATTCGCTTTCTGGTTCTGCAGCTTTAGCAGCTTCCAACTCATAACTATAAGTACTAACCGAGTTTTTAGCTAAAACACTATCTAAGTTTTTCTTTAAAGCTTTTGGCGTGATATTATTGTCTGTATTGTAAGCAATTTGTTTTTGGCGTCTGTACTCAGTTTCGTCAATAGTTTGTTGCATACTTTTGGTTATTTTGTCTGCATACATTATTGCTTTACCATTTAGGTTACGCGCAGAACGACCTACAGTTTGGGTTAATGATCTGTTAGATCTTAAAAACCCTTCTTTATCGGCATCTAAAATAGCTACTAAAGATACTTCTGGTAAGTCTAAACCTTCACGAAGCAAGTTTACACCAACTAATACATCAAACAAACCTTTACGCAAGTCTTGCATAATTTCAACACGTTCTAAAGTATCTACATCACTATGTATGTAGCGCACACGTATTTGAATTCGACTTAAGTATTTTGTTAACTCTTCAGCCATTCGCTTTGTTAAGGTTGTAACTAACGTACGCTCGTCTTTTTCTACACGTTGCTGTATTTCTTCAATTAAATCATCTATTTGATTTAAACTTGGTCTTACCTCGATAATTGGATCTAATAAACCTGTTGGTCTAATTACTTGCTCTACGTAAACACCATCTGTTTTTTCAAGTTCGTAATCTGCTGGCGTTGCAGATACATAAATTACTTGATTTTGTAATGCTTCAAATTCTTCAAACTTTAACGGTCTGTTATCCATTGCAGCAGGTAATCTAAAACCATATTCTACTAAATTTTCCTTACGACTTCTATCGCCGCCATACATAGCGTGAACTTGAGAAATGGTCACATGACTCTCGTCTACTACCATTAAATAATCATCAGGAAAATAATCTAATAAACAGAATGGACGCGTACCAGGCTCGCGACCATCTAAGTATCTAGAGTAATTTTCTATACCAGAACAATAGCCTAATTCTCTAATCATTTCAAGATCAAATTCGGTACGTTCTTTTAGTCTTTTTGCTTCAAGGTGTTTACCAATATCTTTAAAATAATCGTGTTGCTTAACTAAATCATCCTGAATTTGTCTTATTGCACCTTGCAGTACATCTGGTGATGTTACAAACATATTTGCAGGATAAATGTTTAAGCGATCATAATGCTCTATGACTTCGTTAGTTTGGATGTTAAATTGCTCTATATCTTCAATTTCGTCACCAAAAAAATGAATTCTAAATGCATCATCAGCATAACTAGGAAATACATCTATGGTATCTCCTTTAATTCTAAAATTACCATGTCTGAAATCTGCTTCGGTACGAGAGTACAAGCTTTGAACTAACATGTGAAGTAGTTTAGTGCGTGATATTTCTTGATCAACTTCTAAACTTATTACGTTTTTTTGAAATTCAATAGGATTACCAATACCATATAAACACGAAACAGAAGCAACTACTAAAACATCGCGTCTACCAGAAAGTAAAGACGATGTTGTGCTAAGTCGCATTTTTTCGATTTCTTCATTAATCGATAAATCTTTTTCTATGTAAACACCAGATGTTGGTATATAAGCTTCTGGTTGGTAATAATCATAGTACGATACAAAATACTCTACAGCATTATCAGGGAAAAACTGTTTAAATTCAGAATATAACTGAGCAGCTAAAGTCTTGTTATGTGCTAAAACTAACGTTGGTTTTTGTACTTCTTCTATAACATTAGCAACCGTAAATGTTTTACCAGATCCTGTAACACCAAGTAAGGTTTGGTATTTTTCATTATTATCTAAACCACTTGCTAATTGCTTAATAGCTTGTGGTTGATCACCTGTTGGCTTAAATTCTGATTTTATTTTGAATTTCATATTGTAAAATTACTGAATAAAAATCAGATATTTTCTTTTATAAAAGTTAACGTTTTAAGGTGAAGTGACCTTTAAGCTGTTCTCCAGATTTTAAGTTAATAAGATACCAATAATCGTTAGTAGGTAAAACGTTTCCGTTATACATACCATTCCAACTTAAATGAACAGTAGATACTTGTTTTAACAATTTTCCATACCTATCAAAAATATATACTTCTTTTATGATTTGATTAGGATCTATAATTTGCCAAACTTGATTGTAAGCATCTCCGTTTGGAGTGAAATACTTAGGGATGAAAAGCTCATTTACAACAGAAACATTTATATCAAAATTTAACTGTCTAACTACACAACCATTAATATCTCTTACAAATAATGTGTACGTTCCGTTTGATAAGTTTGAAAAAGTATTACTGTTTTGATAAGTTATATTGTCTAAAGAATACTCATAAAATATAGTATTGTCTGACATAGAAACTGTTATAGTATCTTCAATAATTGTTATGTTGTTTTGATCTAAAGTGAAATCAATATTTAAGACGGTTACCGTAAAGCTAGACTCGTTACTACAGGTATTTGGCGCAGTACCAATTTCATTATAAATATAGATAGTTTGTGATGTAGAAATGACATCGCCAGCGTTTAACATGGTTCCGCTACCATTGGCACCAGTAAAATAATTTCCGTTGGTTAAAGTAGGTAAGGTATAATCTTGGCAAACGGTTTGGTCTGAGATTGTATCAACTGGTGGATTACCAGATATTGTTACCGTAAAGCTAGACTCGTTACTACACATGTTTGGCGCAGTACCAATTTCATTATAAATATAGATAGTTTGTGATGTAGAAATAATATCTCCAGCGTTTAACATGGTTCCGCTACCGTTAGCACCAGAAAAATAATTACCGTTGGTTAAAGTAGGTAAGGTATAATCTTGGCAAACGGTTTGGTCTGCGATAGTATCAACTGGTGGATTACCAGATATTGTTACTGTAAAACTAGACTCGTTACTACACGTGTTTGGCACAGTACCAATTTCATTATAAATATAGATAGTTTGTGATGTAGAAATAATATCTCCAGCGTTTAACATGGTTCCGCTACCATTGGTACCAGTAAAATAACTTCCGTTGGTTAAAGTAGGTAAAGTATAATCTTGGCAAACGGTTTGGTCTGAAAGAGTATCAACTTGTGGATTTAAAATATAAAGTTGAGCGGTATTACTGTATAAATTGCAATCTGTAGAAACCATTTGACAGTAATATTGACTGTTATCTAAAGCAGTTGGTGCATTTGTAATCGATAAAGTATTAGTGTTAACTCCAGAAAAAATAGAGTCGTTATTTAATGGAACCCAAACACCAACAGAATTTAAAGTAAACCATTGGTAAGTATACGAACCTGTGTCTACATTTGTTGTAAAACTTATATTTGAATTATCACAAATTGTTTGAGAGTTTGGATGAGTTATCGTTGGGTTGCTATTATTAAAATTAGTTGTGTGGCTATCTAAATCACTACAATTTTCTGTCCCTGAGATAGACCAGTCTGAAGCGTTAAAAATACTAATAGGAGCAATAGCGTTAGGGTTTCTTATAAAACTATAGCCTCTTTCGTTTAAAGCTTCTACTACATCGATAACGACACCATTTTTAAGTAATTTAAATTCATCATTATCGTTAAAACCAGAACCAACACTTTCGTCTGCAGAAACAGAACAGGTATTTCCATTACTACCCATTTGCAAGATATAAGTTTGTTGTGGCCCAATGGTATTAACTAAAGGAACAGTTATAGAAGGTGTAGCATTACCAATATCTCCGTAGCGTTCTATATCATAAATGCCATCTAAAGTTACAGTAGTGTTGGAAGGGTTGTAAAGTTCTATAACGCCATAACTTCCAGGTTCTGAGTCATATATTTCTGAAATATAAATTTCGCTAGTATTACAAGAAGAATCTAATACATTTATTTGCGTTGCTGCTGTTGTAGAACAACCACCAGAAGTATTTATTATTAAATCTGATAAACCATTAGTTCCTGTAGGAATAAAAACTTCTATATGAGTATTGTCAATGATGTTATAAGTCGCAGAAATACCATCAATAGTAATTTGAGATGTTGTAAAAAAATTGCTGCCATTTATAGTAATTAACGTGTTTGCGGGACCAGAACTAGGGTTAATTGTATTAATTATTGGGTCTGGACAACTTGTAGCTAAAAGCGTATTACTAGAAAGAACTAAAAAATAAATATGTTTCATTTGTATAAATAGGACGGCAAATAAAACAATATTTTATCTTATTTGTGTTAAGTAAAAGTTAGTTGTTTATCTTTTTAAAGCAAAATGACTTCTATATGTTCTACCATTGGTATCTGTAAGTAAAAACCAATAGTCATTTGCTGGCATTAACCTTCCTCTGTAAGTTCCGTCCCAGCCTTTTGTGTTTGGGTTAATAATATGTATAAGTTTACCGTAGCGATCAAAAATTTTAACATCAAGATTAGTGTTGTAACCATCTGTCATTCCGTATGGTTTCCAAAAATCATGTATTGTATCATTATTTGGTGTAAAGTATTTAGGAAAACCAATTATTGCTATTGTTTGCTCTACAGTTTGACAACCGTTAATTTCTGTAACATAAACAGTATGTAAACCAGCTGAAACATTAGTAAATGTATTACTGTTTTGATAAGCTTGACCATCTATTGCGTAACTAAATTGACCAGTATTTTCTAAATTAATAGTTACTGTATTGTTATTAGAAAAGTCGGTGTAATCTATACTTTCTATTATTGGTGCTTCAATTGGATTTACAATTATATTTCTTGAGTTTGAGCAACCGTTAGGATCTGTAATAATTACGGTATAGGTACCAATTTCATTAATATCAATAAAACTTGTGTTAACTCCAGTGTCAACACCATTTAATAACCATTGGTAATAATAATTGCTTGGTGAGTCATTTAAAACACCACCATAAAGCGTGATAGTTTCAGGGTAATTATTTAAGCAGTAATCTAAAGATTGATCTGCTTCTATTTGTGGTGTGTATAACACAGATAAATCTACATTAGTAACTGCAAAACATTCATTACCATTACTAGTAACTTTAGCATATATAGTTTGAAAATTAACTTCGGTATTTTCAAAGCTTAAAGGTAAAGGGTTTGTTTCCGCGAAAGCGTTATCTAAATTTTGATAGAATGTTATTGTTGAATTTGCAGGAACAGCATTAGCAATTTGCGATTGTACTTGGGTTAAATCAAAGGTTGTAAAACCGTCTAATTCACCTTCATCGCAAGCGTCTAAAGAAAAACTTGATAATGTATTATTTGAAATACTTAAGTTAACTTCTGCTATGCTAGAACAATTAGACTGAGTAGAGCTAACCAGTGCAAATACAGTTTGATTTAATTGTGTGTTATTAAAACTATCAGGCGTTTGTATTGGGTTAATTTGTTGTTGCGCATCATTAAAATTAGTAAAATAATCTACTACAAATAAATTGCTATCATTGTTTATAATAGTCTGCTCTGCATAGTTTAGGTTAAATGTGGTATATCCATCTTGATCAATATCGCAATTTGTTAATGATGTGTTTTGAACAATAGGTTGTTGAAACTCTTCAATAACAACTTCACCATAAGAAATGCATCCATTATTTAAAGTAACTTCTACACTGTAGGTTCCTGGAGAATCTACTAAAAAATCAGAAGTAATTTCGGGCTGTAAAACATTATCTTTAAACCATGTGTAAGTTGTTGCGTTTGGTTGTGAGGCGTCTAATGTTGTGGTGTCATTTTCGCATAATGCATTATTAGTGTTTTGAAGTAAATTAGGACCTAAGTCTGTATATAATTCAAAACTACTTGCTTCTAAAAATACTGCCGAATCATAACGGTAATTTTGCTCGTCTGCTATAACTAATTTTACCTCATAAGTAACATTAGGTGTTGTATTTGCAATAGCAGTAAGTACAGCTGTTTGACCATTAAAATTTATTGGTGCATTGCTGTTATTCCAACTTCCAAAATACGCTTGATTTTCTTCTTGACAAGCACCAGGTATTCCTGGATGAACAGTCGTTACCTTTACCGGAGTATTAGTTTCTGGTACCAAAGCGATGTTTTCGTACTGTTGTGTGCCACTTTGCCTAATTAAAAATCCAAATAAATCGGAATATTGACAGGTGTTGGGATTACCTTCTTGATATTCTTCTGATGCAAATAAATATCTAAAGCTTATTTGGTTTGCAGGAGCAGTAAATTCAAACTCTATAATGGTAGCATTAATTGTATTACTTTCATTTAAAATTTGTTCTAAATCTGTATCACCTTGCCAATTATTAGCATTATCATCACTAAGACTTGTGTTTGGTCCGTTTACGTTAGAGAGTTTACCTGTGCTTAAAACAACACCTTCTTGAAACGGAAATGAAGATCCGTTAGCATTAAAATATCCGTAACTTAAATCGTTTGTGTTAAAATTACCACCAACGACATTAGTGACTTGAACATTAGATATACACGCATTACCTATTAAAACATCTTCAATTAATTGTTGTGGTGTGTAAGATGTCCAATCTGTAGTTACATTTTGTGATACAGCTAAATTTATACTTAGTAAAATAAATAAAATAAACGCTTGTTTCATACATTTTAAACTGGCATGCAAATATACGTAACAAATCTAATTATTAGGACTATAAAAATGTTAAAGCTTTAATGTGAAATGCCCTTTAATTTCAAATTCTATAGCGCCTTTTTTAACATTAGCAACATACCAGTAATCTGTTGCAGGTAATAGATTTCCGTTATAAGTTCCGTCCCAACCTTGAGAGGTATGATTTAGTGTTTTTAAAAGTTTACCGTAACGATCAAAGATATGTACTATTGTGCCTTCTAACTGCTCTACACCTGTAATATGCCAAGTATCAAAATATCCATCATTATTAGGTGTTACAAATTTAGGTACATCAATAATTATTATGTCTTTTGAAGTCGAATTACATCCGTTTAAATCTATTACTGTTATTGTATGAGGACCAATTGGTACGTTGTAAAAGAAATTAGATTCTTGTGGATCTTCATCATCAAATTGATACAAATAATCTCCAATTCCTGAAACTTCTACAGTAACATTGTTTGGGTCTGAAAAATCTATAGTTTCTGTAAAGTCAATAGTAGCAGCTTCAGATTGAGAAACAGAAAAACTTGTAGAAGTAGAACAACCAAATTGTGTTGTAACAGTTACAGAATATGTTCCAGTTTGATTAACTTCTATATAAGAATTTGTACTTCCGTTAGACCATAAATAGCTGTCTGTTGGTACATTTGTTTCGGCAGAAATTAACAATGGTAAATTATCTAAGCAAAGTACTTGGTCTTCAATATCTAATTCTGGTTTTCTATGTACAATTGTATTAAAGCTTGTAGTGTTGTAGCATCCTGTAGTGTTGTTTTCTATACGGATAAAATATGTTGTTCCATCTTCACTAAATACATTTAAATCTGTTAAGGCGTTTTCATTATTATTAGCATCTAATTGAGATGTATAATAGCTTACCGTAAAGTTTGAAGAGTTTTGATTACCTAATACAAGCGGAGTTTGCTCGCCTAGATCAAAATTAGCAAACAAGTCATCATCATCATCATCACAAGTTTCTAAATCTTGAATAGTATTTGCTGTTGGTAAAGGGTTTACTTGTAGTGTAAAAGACTCTACGTTAAAACAGTTGCTTCCAGTAAAATTAGATCTTACAAAAATAGTCTGATTACCAACGTTGTAATTGTAATTTGAGTCTAAAGTATTTTGTTGAAGTTGAGCGTCGTTTAAAGATAAATAAAACTCAGTTTCAATAGGCTGTGTTGTGTCTACTAAGTCTGGTAATATATTGTTTAAATTATAAGATAAAGTATTTTCTTCACAAATTTGAGTAGTTACATTTGGATTAATAACAGGTGGTACTTCAACAATTAAATCTAAAGGAATTTCTGCATAACAATTAGAAATAGTATTTACAACTTTAATAAAAACTGTCTGTGGATTTACTGTATTTGTAAAGTTTTCTGGGTTAGCAATCTGGTTTGTACCTTGCTCTAAATCTGTAAGGTTTGTGTAATATTCAATCTCTGTATTATTCTGTCTAATTGGCAATACTTCAATTTCTGAAACGGTTAAATCAAAAGTTGTAAAACCGTCTGTATCATTATCGCAAGTCTCTAAGCTGTTTGGTGTGTTTGTTATCGGGACTTGTATAACATTAAATTCAAAGCTAGAAATACCTTTACAATAAGTACCATTATCAACAACAGCAAAAATCTGTTGAGGATTTACTGTATTTGTAAAAGAATTTGGTAAAGGATTAGTTTGCGCTTCAGCTTCAGCTAGAGATAAATGATAAGTAACCGTTAAATTTTCTGATGAACCTTGAGTGATTTCTGAAGTAATATCATCTAGATTAAAAGTTTCTGATCCATCATTAGAGTTGTCGTCACAAACAAATATATCTGTTGGAGTATTGTAAATTGGGTAAGCGCCAACTTCTATATCAAAAGAAGTTGTATCGTAACAACTTTGATCTGTAATATTATGTACTCTAACAAAAATAGTTTGAGGCGAAGATGTATTTTGATACGCAACAGTTTTATCAATAGGAGCTACGTTGTTTATAGCATTTTGAGCAGTTTCAAAATATAAAACTTCTTTTCCTGTTTGACCGTTTAAAATTTCTGCATCTTTTTCTTGAAAGATAAAGTCTGCGGTTTGATTACCATCATTTTCACAATTGGTATAAGTTTCTATTGGTGTAAATATAGGTAATGTGTTTACTATTATAGTAATAGATTGCACAGCGTAACAACCGGTATTAGTATTCTCTACACGGCAATATACAGTTTGTGTATTAGCATTATAATTTTGCGTATCTGTAATCGGACTGCTATTAGTTTCTGCATCAGTTAATGAGGTATGAAAGCTAAAAGCTCGATCTGTAGTGGTATTAACAATCTCTGGAATTTTTGCGTCTAAATCTACTATAAAAAAACCATCTTGATCATCATCACAAATTATAATATCTGAAGGTTGATTAATGGTTGGAGCTGGTAAAACTTCAATATCTAAAGAAGACGTTGCGTAACAACCAGTCATGGTATTTTGTACACGTACATATAATGTTAAAGGATTTGTTGTGTTGGTGTAAAATGCAGGCAAGCTATTAGTATTATTATCTGCATCTGCTTGTGTTAAGAAGTAATCTACAGATGGATTAGGTATACCATTACCAGAAAACGCATCAAAAGAGGTTAAATCTATACTTGTAAATCCGTCGTCATCTGTATCGCAGTAAGTTTGTGTATCTGTTAAAATTACTTCAAAACCTTCGTTTATTAATAGTTGAATATTTGAAAAATGACTGCAGCTACTACTATTTAAGGTTATGTATAATAGAGTAGGACTAGCATTAATAGTATAAGGTACAGATTGATTAATAGCATTGGTATTATTGATTTGATCAGTTTCTGTTTCGTAAAAATCAATAGTAACGTTTTCTAAATCATTAATAATTTCTAATCCTATATGGTATAAATCAAAATCTACAATTTGATCATTCGATGCATCATCACACTCATAAAAGTCGGTAATATTTGTGCCTGTTTCTAAAAGAAATGCGTGAAGCTCCATAGGTACAACAGAAGCACAACCAGTTGTATTATCTTCAACACGTACAAAAACAGTTTGAACATCTTGGTCTATATTATCATAACTTGTTGGGTTTACTATTGGATTTGTTCCATTATTAGCATCTTCTTGAGACTCGTGATAAGTCACAGTTACGTTTGTTAACCCTTGTAATATTTGATCAATTTCTTGAGTAAGATCAAATGTGTCAAAACCATCGCCATCTTGCTCGCAAGCATCTAATTGAACAGTTTCAGGATTAATTTGCGGATTTGTATTAACTTCAATATCAAGCGTTGTAGTTGTAAAACAGCCTGTAGTTATATCTACAACACGTACAAAAACAGTTTCGGTTGGGTTAGAAGGTGTATAAGGTTGAGGTATTGGATTGTCTCCTGTTAAAGCATCTGCATTAGAAAAATGATAAGACACTACATAGTTGGTATTTGAAGACGTTATTTCATCATCTTTAACAGTCATATCTACATTGCCTCCACCATCAGAACAAACAGATAAAGGTGATGGATTAACTATTGTAGGAAAAGGATTAATTATTAAGTTGAAAGTACCTATGTAAATACAACCAGACGTGGTATCTTGAGCATTGTAGAAGATAGGTAAAACAGCTGTAGTACTAGTTACAGATGTTGTTGGGTTTTGGTCATTAGTTGCATCATTTTGAGAGGTATGAAACGTTATATCGTAAGTTGAAGGCGGAAGTGTAGCTTCGATTTCAGAAGTTTTTGGTGTTAAATCAAATATCTCTGTGCCATCATTTGAGGCATCATCACACACTTCAATATCAGAAATTGTTGGTCCATTTTGAACGGTGTTTAATACAACATTAATACTATCTTGAAAAGAACAAAAATCTGAGCTTAAAGGTACTGTAACTTCAACAGTGTAATTACCATCTGTAGTAACATTTAAAGTACTACTAGTTTCGTTATTAATTATATTTCCGTCTAAAAACCATTGGTATGTAGCTTGTGGATTGTTAGTATTTGCATCTAAAGTTATAGATGCATCACAAGTTGTAATATCTTCACCTAAATCTACAGAGTCTGTAAAGCTGTTTCCTTCTATAAATACTGCAGTGTCAAAGTTTCTGTCTGTTTGATCGGCTACTATTAGTTTTATGCTATATTGTACGTTAGGTGTAATATTTGCAGAAGCTGTCATTACTGTAGTACGACCATTAAAATTAGTGTCTCCAATATTATAACCTTCAAAATAATTACTATTTTCTTCTGGGCAAAAACCAACTATTTCATCATGAATAGTATTAGTGTTTACAGGTGTTGATGTGCCTGGTACCAATGCAATATTTTGATACGGATTATTACTTCCTGTTTCTCTAATTAAAAAAGCAAATCCATCGGAGTATTGACAAGGGTAATCTGCAAAATATTCTTCTGATGCTAATATATAATTAAAAGAAATTGTACTAGAGGTAGAAATAAAATCAAACTCAATAGATGTAGCATTTAGGGTATTATTTATTCCAAGTGCAGCTTCTAAATCAGGATCTGTAGTCCAGCTATCGCTACCTTCGTTTAATGCACTAGTGTTAGTTGTATTTCCTGCAGAAGTTACTTGTCCTGTAGATAAAACAATACCATTTTCAAATGGAAAGTTTGAGTTTGCTCTTTCAAAATATCCAAAGCTTTGAAAACCATCAACTTGACCATTATAATTAGAGTTTATGTTACTAACTTCTACACAACCTTGTACTAAATTATTTTCGATAAGTTGTTGTGAGGTAAAACTGTCATTTACAGTTATTTGTTGTCCAAAAGATAAGTAACCAATAAGAAAATGAGTTACTGTTAGCCAAAATATTAGACTATTTTTGTAGGTTTTATGCGCTTTCATGCTATGTATCAGTCAATTAAATAAACTTGGGGTATGTTTATGTTGCGAACAAACGTATTTAATTAATCGATAAAATGCAAATTTTAGCGTTAAAATGTTATTAACTATTTATTAAGATATACCCAGCCAACCAAATCATCGTATTTAGGATCATGAAGTTTTAATACGTAAAAATATGTTCCTGTTGGTACAACATCACTAAAAGCTAATATGCCTTGATTGGTTTGACCATGCCACTTTAGATTATTATTGCCTTTAAAAATTAGCTTTCCGTAGCGATTGTATATTAAAAGCTCGTGATTTTCAAATATATCATATAATCCTTGTATGTTGAAGAAATCGTTTTTTGAGTCTCCATTAGGAGAAAACCCTTGTGGAACAAAAGGTGGACAGTTTTCAGTTTGTAATTCAAATTGAAAAATATCAAAACACTCTTCTGTTTCTGCAGTTATATATATTGTTTGAGGCGTAGAGTTTGAAGCGTAATTTGCTGGTGAAAGGATAGGGTAATCTTCATTTATATCTTCTAAACTTTCAAAAAAACTAAAGCTGTTATATTCTATTTCATTTATTTGGCTAAACACTTGTGTTAAATCAAAATTAGCTTTCTTTTTTCCTTGGTTACAAGCAGATATAGGGTTAAGTAATATAGTTTCTGGTAATGGAATTAATTGAATAGTTTGAAACGTATTATTATTGTTTTCATTGGTTTCAGTAACAATTCCGTTGCCAGATCCATTATCATCTACTACGATTTCTAAAATAAAATTATCGGGATAATTAGGCGGTATTGTTAAGGTTGTTTGGTTATTTTCTGAAGCATTGATTGGTATGTCATTTTGTGTTGTACTTTGCCCAATTAGTGTATTGTCAATATAGAATGAAATTGGTGTGTTAACAGGTAAAATATCTGTGCTGTTAGTGTTATAAACGGTGTAATTTATATCTATTTCCCGATTTGCACAAAACACATCATAATTGTTTATTGCAATTGTGGCGTCTGGTAATTGGCTGTTTAAAACCGTAATTATGTTGTTAAGAATAATTAAATCTGCTCTAAAAATTCCAAATTGGTCCACACCGCCAGTAGTCATTTTAATGGTAACCTGTGTGTCGCCTATAGATATGTTGTTTTCAATATTATAAACATCTAAATCTGCATTGTAAAAATTTGTAGAATTTGTAAAAGTATTTGTGCCATTAAAAGCGTTATCTGGTAAGTTTAAAGGTGGATTGGATAGAATGTTTCCGTTAATAGAAAGACTTTCTCCGTAGTTTAAAGCATTGTCTCCTTCCCAAGCTAAAAAACCAATTTTAGCATTGTCATTATCTAAAACATCAATGTTGTCTAGGATAATTGTTTTTTCTTGAACTTCAGAATTTATAATTTCTAAACCTTGAAACAGATTAATTTGATTAAGAGGTAAGTTATTATCCTCGTAGATAACGTATAAACTCCAACCAGCATAATTAGTACGATTGTTACAAAATCCAGGTGTACTTATTAGGACCGAATTGACATCTAAATTAGAAAGGTTATATGTTGTGTTACCTTCGTTAATTATTTGATTTGTCACATCTGCATAGCAGGCAAAGTAAGTGAGTTGTCCATTACTACCAGCATCATAATTTACGTTATATGTGTCTTGAGCATTAATAGTTATATTGTTTAAGGAAACTTGAGTATCTCCATTACCAGAGCCAGACCAGAACAGGTAAGCCGCAATTATATTAACATTATTAGGTAAGTTTAAATTAGCTGAAGCAGAAGTAGGCAACGTACAAAAACTACTGTCAAGGTTATTCTCTGCTGGGTTTAATGTATTGCCAATTGCAGTGTAATCATACCTACCATTAAATTGCTGAAATAATGTAATATCCTGAGCTTCTAAAGTATTTAAAAAGCAAAGTAAAATTACTAAGTATAAGAAAGTAAAGTTTTTCATATTTAGGACATTACTTTCTAAAATTACAAAAAACTACCTTTTTAAAGTAAAATGACTTTTAAAAACACGTCCATCTTGTAGTGTTACAGAAAACCAATAATCATTACTTGGCATTGGTTGTCCATTATAAGTACCGTCCCAACCTTTACTTTTAGGATCTATTTGGGTTAACAATTTACCGTATCTATCAAAAATATATATTTTAGAATTTGGTTGAAATTGACTTGATACTCCATAAACTTGCCAATAATCATTAATTGCATCGTTATTAGGAGTAAAAAATTGAGGAAAACCAATAACAGATAATGTATCTGAAATTAATCCGCAATCATTTTTTACGTCAATAATATTAACAGTATATATTCCTGGTGGTACTTGAGTGAAAACAGAGTCACTTTGGAAGCCTGTACTTTCTCCTTCACTATTGATTAATTCGTATTCATAAGTACCTTCTCCAGAGGTTAAAATACTAACTTGATTATTAGTTGTGTTTCCGTCTAAAATATCAATATTTTCAATTGTAGCTATGTTAGATGCTTCTACAGTAAAAGTTTTTACTTTTTCGCAACCATCAACCGTTGTAACAGTTACGGTATAATTTCCTGGTTGATTTACTTCTATACTATTTGTGTTTTGTCCTGTTGACCAATTAAAATAATAGTTGTTATTAATAGGTGAAGTAGCACTTAGTGTAACAGTTTCTGGGAAGAAATTAAGACAGTAAAAAACAGTTTCGTCTTCATCTAAATCAGGTCTTTCATTAATAATTAAATCGACTTCGCTAATACCATAACAATTGTTATTGTTTTCTGCACGAGCGTATATAGTTTGAAAGTAAGCAGAAGTATTGGTGAAAGTTGAAGGTAAGGCATTACTTTCTGTCAACGCATCATTGTAGTTTTCGTAAAAATTAATTGAAATATTTCCTGGTAATGCCGATGTCATGTTAGTGCTTATTTCATTTAAATCGAAAGTGTTAAAACCATCTTCAGAGCCTAACTCGTCGCATACTTCAAATTCATAATTATTAATTTGAGTGGTACTAACTTCTAGTGTTAGTTCTGTAATGTTTACACAATCAGTATTACTGTCTTTTGAAACCGCATAAACTATTTGTGGGTTACTTAAGTTGTTATAAGATGTTGGGTTAGTAATTGGTGTAACTTCATTATTAGCATCGTTTAATGTGTCATAAAAAACAACAGATAAATTAGCGTTGTTGTTAGTTATATTAGTTATAGCTTCTTCTAAATTAAAAATAGTGTACCCGTCAGGTATACCATCTTCGTCACATTGTAATAACGTATGGTCAAAAGATGCTGGTACTGGATTGATAATTAAATTGAAGCTATTAACTGCATAGCAGTCTGTGTTATTACTGTTTTCTAGTCTTACATATACTTCTTCTTGAAAAGGTGTGTTGTTATAGTAGTTTAGGTTTAATGGACTTAAATTATTTTCTGCATCATTTAAATTAGCGTGATAACTAATATTGAATAAAGTAGTGTTTTGTCCGTTGTAAACTTGACTATTATAACTTGATAAGTCTACAGTTGTTTGACCGTTTGTATCATCACCATCAGATAAATCATCACAAACTTCAAAGTCATTTAAGCTATCTATTACCGGTGTTTGAAATACTGAAATATCAAAATTAGTTGTAGCATAACAGTTAGGGTTATTAATGTTTTCTACACGAGCAATAATTGTTTCTTGAGGTAATGTGTTTTGGTAATTACCGGTAATTTCGTTTTGGTTATTATCTGCATCTGCTTGGTTTTTGAAGTATTTAACTTCGTAAACTGCAGCATC
The DNA here is from genome assembly GCF_037029245.1 of Mesoflavibacter sp. CH_XMU1422-2. NCBI lineage: Bacteria > Pseudomonadati > Bacteroidota > Flavobacteriia > Flavobacteriales > Flavobacteriaceae > Mesoflavibacter > Mesoflavibacter sp. CH_XMU1422-2. Next base: position 107,213 of record NZ_JAYMEE010000005.1, read on the forward strand.
TTGACCGTTTAATATTTCTGTGTTTAGATCAGTCAGATTAAAGTCCCAAATATTGTCGTTATTATCATCACAAATTACAATGTTATTTGGCGTTGTTGCAGTAGGAATATCGTAATAGGTTACAATTGCTTGACCTTCTTTTGTATCACAATCACCGTTATTTAAGTCTATTATAACTTCGTAATTTCCGTTTTGTGTCACTAATAATTCATTAGGAATTGCTGGTGTTGCTATTGCATTACCATCTTGAGTCCAAGTATATGTTGCACCAGGAATATCTTCTGCAATTAGTGTATAGTCATCTCCAGTACATAATGGTAAATCTACAGTATTAGCATTATCGGTTGGGATAATATCAATTTTTTCAACAAAAAAGGATGCGATAAATGGCGGTAAGCCTTGTCTAGAAACTAGTCCATTTAGATCTACAGATTGGTGTTGATAATCTGCTGCTTGCCCTAAGCTGTTAGGAGAATTTATTGTACTTAAAAAAGGCGTACCTTGATTATAAGTAGCACTTAATGATCTATAAATTTTACCATCAGGTCCAAGTTGCAATGCACTTCTATACATAATTCTTTGGTCCAATATTTCTTCTGAAGCACTAATGTTGTTGGCGTTTAAGTCATATTGAAGCAAGGCTCCATATTGTGCATTAGCATTATTAAAGTCATCTTGAGGAGTCTCAAAATAGGTTGAAACATATAAGATTTGACTATTCGGGGAAAACTCTACACCGTAAGGTCTTTGCGTTTTTCCATCTGGATTTAAATTAATGTTTATTTGTTGAGCATTAGAAGCTTGACCAGAATTAGTGTCAAAATCAAAAAGATATAATCCAGAAGCAATATTAGCACATGCTATTTTTGTCCCATCTGGAGAGATTTTAAGATAACCTCTTCTTTCTGGAACAACTATATTTAGGTCTGAAATTACAGGAGTAGTGTTTACACCAGTAGCAGTTACTTCGTAAGCAAATATTGAGTTGTTTAAGTCACCACCATTAGTGTCTGCAAATGTAATTACCCAAATATTTTCTGTTTGACAGTCTTTTAAGACAGCGCTTAATTTTTCTGAAGTATTGTTTAAAAGATTAATATTTTTATTTGTTGTAACAGTTCCTAAACCGCCATTAGCTGTCATGTCTACTTCGGAATAATGAAAACCTTCGTCTGGATTACCTTGAAACTCTGTATCTACAGTAAAAATATAATAGATATCAGCATCTTGAGGTTTTGGTATTATAATAGCAGATTGTGTGCTAGAAGGATTTCCTTTTAAACCATTTCCATTAGTCATTACCTGATGGTTTTTATTGTATACAGTTATTCCGTCTGTGTAAAATAATAAATCACCATTTCCATCAGAAATACTTGTACAACCTTCATCTGTAGCTAATTGCCCATTGGTAAGTGCTGTTACAGTATTTGTCGAAAGATCAAAATTGATTCCTGCATTGTTACCAAAGTACCAGTTGGAAGCCTCATTTTGAGAATGAACAAATGACACTAACAGCAAAAATGTTAGTAATAATATCTTTTTCATAATCTAGTATAGCCAGATTTGTAAAGATATTACAAAAATGAAAAACGAAAAGATATAAAATGTTAAATACCTATAAATCTCTTTTTTGCAACAGTTTGTAAGAGCCGTAAATAAATAAAGCTGTCCATGCTAAAACAATAACAATTTGATACCAATGTACAGAGTAATCAAAATTAAAATCTTCTCCTACCTGTTTGGCTAGTTCTTTAGCTGCGCCAAGTCTTGATCCTGGTTCTACGATTAGATTTGACATACTTTCTAAAGGAAAGAATTGTGTAATTGATCTCCATGAGTTTTCGGTAAGCTCTATTTCCCAACGTAATAATCCGTATGCTATTTTTTCTATAATAAACCAAACAAATAAAAAGCCTAATGCAAATGCAGATCGTTTAATTAAAATACCTAAAAATAAGCAGAAAGAAAAGAAACCTATTAATTTTACAAAGAAGGCTAAAAGGTATTCTGTGTCAGAAAACACATGGTAAAGCTCAGTTATATCAGAAAATGCAAATCCTAATATTAGTGTAATTATAAATACGAAAACGGTTGATACTAAAGCAAAAACACTTACGGTTACAAATTTAGAGGCGATAAATTCTTTTTTACTTAAACCATCTATTAAGTTTTGCTTAATGGTCTTGTTACTATATTCATTTGCCATCATAGACACAATAACAATTGCTAAGAAAAATTTTAACGATGCAGCAACATAAGTATTAAAATGCCAAATGTAAGGAAAGTCAAAAATTCCTTGTTCTGCTAAATGAAACTTTACAGGTCCAATATCAAATTTGATTGAAGCTATTAATGCTATTGATGTTAATAATATAAAGTATGCTAAAATAAGCACCTTACTTGATCGGTTATTCCAAAGTTTGATTAATTCTATATTTAAAAGTCGTAACATTATTGTCGGTTTTTTGGTTGGGTTTGTTTAAGATAATTGGTCTGTAAGTTGTAAAAATTGCTCTTCTAAACTTTCTTTACGTAAAACTAAATGAGATAGGTTGATGCCATTATCAAAACACAGCTTGTTTAAAGAGCTAGATAACATAGGTTGATCTAAAAATGCAGTTACTAGATCGCCATTAACTTTTACATCTTTAATGTTTGGATTGTTATTTAAAAAGTTAATTAATGCATCTGTGTTTTCTGCTTTTAGTTCAAAAAAACCATTACTAGTAATCATTTGGTCTACAGGACCTTCATAAAGTTTTTCGCCTTTTCTTAAAACGACAACGTGGGTACATACTTTTTCAACTTCGTCTAATAAATGAGATGCTAAAAGTATAGTTGTACCTTTACTTGCAATCTCTTTGATTAAAGATCTAATTTGATGTATACCTTGTGGATCAAGCCCATTTGTAGGCTCGTCTAAGATTAAAATTTCAGGATCATTAAGCAGTGCACTAGCTATAGCAAGACGTTGCTTCATCCCTAAAGAAAATGTTTTAAACTTACTATTTTTTCTTTCAATAAGTCCAACAAGTTCTAATTTTTCGTCTATTTTTTCTTCAGCAATATCTTTAATTTTACAAACTAGCTTAAGGTTTTTGTAAGCAGACATGTAAGGGTAAAAGTTAGGACGCTCTATAATAGCGCCAACTTTTTTTAATGCTTCGTGTGTAGATAAATCTCCGTTAAACCATTGAAAATTTCCTGAAGTTTTATTTACAACATTAAGTGTAATACCTAAAGTAGTAGATTTACCACTTCCATTAGGTCCTAAAATTCCGTAAACATTTCCTTTTTCAATAGTGAAAGATAGATTGTTAACTGCGGTTAAATATCCGTACTTTTTTGTAAGGTTTGAGATGGTTAAAATTGTGCTCAAAATATTTTTGGTTTTTGATTGATGTAAGTAAGACGATTGTCGCTTGGTTTTGTTACAATTTATAAAATTTGTTACTAATTTTGAGTAAATTAGTGTCTATGCAAGATTTAAAAATTTCTAAAAAGAAACCATCATATCCTGTAAATGAAAAATTACACAAGTATTTAAATGAATATAATAGAAATTTAAAAATTTCGATTTTATATGAAGATTTGTTGCGTTTTCAAGGTTCTGTTACCGTTTATGATAAAGATGATAATGACACGCTTTGGATACGCGTATATTATAACGAATTTGATCGCGCAGAAATTGATCTTAACCTAAAAAAAGTCTACACGCAATTACACTCTGACGGAAATGAAAAAACCATTCCTTTTTTAAATGTAGATGCTGTAGATTACTGTACGTTTGGTAATAGTAAGCCTTTTAGAGTAAAAGTTAGAAATATTTTAAACGATAATTACACCTATTTTTATGTAAAAAAAGCAGATGCGTCAAGAATTTATGGATTAGAATTAGAGCATATGCTATCGCCTTACAACCTAAATTTTTTGGTTTATAAAAACACCTTAATTGAAGAGCATATTGCAGGAATACCTGGTGATGAATTTATAGAAAATATGTTGGAGGATTGCTCTCCTTCAGAAAAATCTCAAATCGCCAAAGAGTTTGTAAAGTTTAACGAGCGTTGTATGATTAGATTACTTGGTGATATGCGCGCATACAATTATGTCATTGTACCAACGCACGATTTTGATCATGTGGTGTTTAAAATTAGAGCTATAGATTTTGATCAGCAATGTTATGAAGGTAAGTTTAATGTTTACCGACCACAATTTTTTAAAGAGAATAATAAAATGGTGGCATTAGTTGCAGAAAAACTTACAAAAGATTCTATTGATCAATACAAAATAGAAGAACGATCTACTATAGCAAAACGTATGATTAGTTATCAAGATAGAATAGGAGAGTTGTTAGATTGTATGACTAACGATACTATTTCTATTGAAAAACATATCGAAATGCTTAAATCTAAAATCTATGATTATACTATGGATATAGAGTTTAGGCGTAGCAAAAATATGGGCGAAATCTTAAAAAACGCTTTAGATTTTGTAAAACGAAACTATCAAGATGTTAATACCAAAGGGTATTAATTCCAGTTTTCATCAAAATCTAAACTTTCATAATCATCAACATCATAGTCGTCGTCAAATTCATTAAAGTCGTCATCACTATCGGCTTCAAAAACTTTTTCTGGAGCTTCTGTAGGAACTTGACCTTGCACATACATTAGGTTTGGGTAATCTGTACCTTGCGCTTCTTCAACAATTTCAGCTAATTCAACAAAAAATGTCCACATACTTAAAAAGTCGTAAACATAGATAAGTTTTGTTTGTGCTTCGTGTACGATGTCTGCAATGGTAGTTTCATTCATTAATTTAACTTGATTTAAACCATCGCTCATGTCAAAAAGGCTAATTTCTTCACCTTGATTCCATTCGTCATCACTAATATAAAAAGACGCCATTTCTGTACCATCAAACCCAAAAGATTGAGTGATAACATTGTGTAGATCTTCCATAGTATCGTTTTCACGAATTTCAAAATCTCTAAAGATATCTTCTTCTGTATCGTTGTCTAAAATAGCTCTAAAACGGTAAATCATAATTAAAAAAATAAGTTTACAAAGATAAGGTTTTAATCCTTATTTGCTAAATCTATGTAAAGTAAATGTCATTGCTGTTAATAAGAAAAATGCACCAACTTGATGTGCAACACCTAACCAAACCGGAACTTGTAATAATAGGGTCAATACACCTAAAACAAATTGTAAAAAGACTAAGCCTACAAGACTATTTAAAGCTAGTTTTTGGTATTTGGTTTCTATAAATTTTTGTCCTTTAAAAAATACGATTAGTATTAATGCAACTACAAAATAAGCAAGTGTACGATGTACAAACTGTACACCACTTTTACCTTCGGTTAGGTTTAATAAAAGCGAGTTTTGTTCGGTATACACAGTTTCATGAATAAATTTACCTTCACTCATCATTGGCCAATGGTTATGTATCCAACCTGCATCTAAACCAGCAACAAAAGCACCATAAATTATCTGTACTAATAGCACAAATGTAGTTACTCGTAACAAGTTTTTAAAAGCAGAATCTGTAACCTTGTTAAAAGGAAATATTAAATCTAATGCAACCCAAAATGTTAGTGCAAAAGTGATAAAAGCAGTAGTTAGATGTGCAGCCAATCTAAAGTGACTAACATCTGGTCGATCTACCAAACCGCTTTTTACCATGTACCAACCCAAAAATCCTTGAAAAGCACCAAGACACATCAAGCCTATTGCTTTTTTTATAGTTTGTTTGGTGAGTTGTTTTGTAATTAAAAAGTATACAAAAGGAAAGAAAAACACTAACCCAATAACACGACCAATAACACGATGGATCCATTCCCAAAAGTAGATGTCTTTAAAATCTTCTAAAGTGAAATGGTTATTAAGTTTTTGATATTCTGGGTATTGTTTGTAAAGGTCAAAAGCAGCATTCCATTCGGCGTTATTCATTGGAGGAATTGTACCAGAAATTAATTTGTAATTAGAAATTGATAAACCAGAATGGGTTAAACGTGTGATGCCTCCAACAATAACCATTATAAAAATTAATAAACAGCCTGTTAGTAGCCAATAAATTACTTTTTTGTTGTCTTTCTTTTTCATAACTATTAAGTTTTTAAACCTAAAGCTTTACCTTTTTCAAGCATTAATTTGAAAGCTGCTTCGTGATCGTTTGGAATATCGCCTTCTAAAATTGCTTCTTTTATAGCTTCTTTAATTAATCCAACTTCTCTTGAAGGTTTTAAGTTGAAAGTCTCCATGATTTCTTCTCCAGAAACTGGTGGCTGAAAGTTTCTTACAGAGTCTTTTTCTTCAACTTCAACTAATTTTTCTCTTACAATTTTAAAGTTGTTATGATATTTTTTAAATTTTTTAGGATTTTTTGTCGTGATGTCTGCTTCACATAGCGTCATTAAATCATCAACATAATCTCCAGCATCAAATAATAAACGTCTAACTGCCGAATCTGTTACGATGTCCTGAGCTAAAACAATTGGTCTAGAGCTCATAAAGACTAGTTTTTGGACGTATTTCATCTTATCATTTAAAGGCATTTTTAAGCGCTTAAATAAGTGATATGCCATTTTAGAACCTTCAAATTCATGACCATGAAACGTCCAACCTACTTTTTTGCTAAACTTTTTTGTTGGTGCTTTACCAATATCGTGCAATAATGCAGCCCAACGCAACCAAACATTTTCGGTATGTTTTGCGATATTATCAACAACTTCTAAAGTGTGATAAAAATTATCTTTGTGACGTTGTCCTTCTTTTTCGTCAATACCTTTTAAAGCGGTTAATTCTGGTAAAATTATTTGTAAAAGTCCAGTTTTTTCAAGAAGTAAAAACCCTATTGAAGGTGTTGGACTTTCTAAAATTTTATTTAGTTCTACTACAATACGTTCTTTAGTGATAATTTTAATGCGCTCGCTGTTTTTAGAAATGGCTCTTAACGATTGATTTTCGATTTTAAAATCTAATTGTGTAGCAAATCGTATTGCGCGCATCATGCGCAATGGATCGTCACTATAAGTGATATCTGGATTTAATGGCGTACGTATGATTTTTTTTTCTAAATCTTCAATACCGTTAAATGGATCTAGTAAGTCTCCAAAATTAGCTTCAGAAAGATTTAAAGCTAATGCGTTTATAGTAAAATCACGACGGTTTTGATCGTCATCTAACGTACCATTTTCTACAACAGGATTACGACTATCTTCGTTGTAGGATTCTTTACGTGCACCAACAAATTCTATTTCGATATCTTCATACCGTAGCATTGCTGTTCCGTAGGTTTTAAATACTTGAACTTTTGGTTTGTTTGGTAATAATTTAGACACTTCTTTTGCAAGTGCTATACCACTACCAATTGCTACCACATCTATATCTTTTGCATTACCACGTTTTAAAATAAAATCTCTTACAAAACCACCTATTACATAACTGTCTAAGTTAAGGTTTTTAGAGGCTTGAGAGATTATTTTAAATATTGGGTTTTGTAGTGCTTGTTTGTAATTCATTAAATATTATTTTTTGCCACGAATACACGAATGTTTTATAAAACTATCCTTTTGTGGTCTAAAAAATCTTTATGAAAATTAGCTAAAATAGCTAACTTGTTTTCAGATACTTTTAAGTAATTAATACATTGTGATATATGTTTATCATGTATGTTTTCGGCACTTTTTATTTCTAAAATAATCTTATCAAAAACAACAAAATCTGCATAGAATTTATGTTTTAAAGTGATGTTTTTGTAGTTTACTTTGTATTCTTTTTCTCTTTCAAAAGGTATATTTTGCTGCTTAAATTCATACTCTAAAGCATCTTTATAAACAATCTCGGAGAAGCCACTGCCAAGATTATTATATACCTCAAAAAGCACTCCTATTATAGCATAACTTTCATCTTTATAAATCAGTTTATTCATTTACAAAAATATATTTGTGAATTAGTGGCTTGTCTTACTCACGAATAATCTTTACTTCACCATTATTTGACAATTTTATAATTGTAGATGGTTTGGTGTTAATTTTTTCGTTTTGCAAATTTACAACATAATCCACACCTTTTAAAACCGCTTGAGTTATTTCTTTAAAGGAATTTGGTGTTGGTTCTCCAGCAATATTTGCTGAGGTAGAAACGATGGGTTTTCTAAATTGTTGGATAAGTTTTTGACAGAATTCATCTTTTGGAATTCTAATAGCTAACGTGTTGTCTTCAGCAATTAGATTAGTAGCTAAACCAATTGGATTATCATAAATAATAGTTGTTGGTTTGTCACTAAATTCTATTATTTGGTAAGCAACTTCTGGTACCTCTTGAATATATTTTTCTAACATTTTTAAATCACTAACCAAGCATATTAATGCTTTAGAGGCTTCACGCTGTTTTAATTGATAGATTTTTTTTACTGCTTCAAAATTTGTAGCATCGCAACCAATTCCCCAAACCGTATCTGTTGGGTAAAGTATGGTGTTGCCTTTCTTTAGTTGGTTTATTGTGTTTGTAATCTCGGTTAGCATTACGGTAATCGTACTAAATCTGTATTGTAAAAAATAAGCGTACCTTCGGTAGTTGTATATAGAATAAATTGTTGATACTTGTAAATTGTTCTAAAAACAGTATAGGCACAATTACGCTTCATTCTATCATGAGTTTCTATAAAAATAACTTTTACTTTAGGTAACCAATTTTCATAATTTTTTTCAAAAAGTTCTTTTTCAGCTCCTTCAATATCTATTTTTAAGATATCTATGGTGTTCCATTTTTTGTGCTCTAGAATTTTATCTATAGTGATGGATTCTATATCAAAGCTTTCGTTTTTATTAACTTCTTTGATGACAAAACTATTTGTAGCATTGTATGGGTTTTCTACTTTAAAAAAAGAAGATTTGTTATAAAGTCCTTTATTAATTATTTCTATTCGTTTATGATTGTTAAGATTTTTGTTAATCATTTTAAGGTTTCCTTTATCAATCTCTAAAGCAACAATTTCTGATAAAGGATATTTAAATTTAAAAAATAAAGAGGCAAAACCTGTGTTTGCACCTGCATCAATAATAGTGATGGGTTTAAATGTAAGCTCTAAATTATAAATTTTAGATATAAAAATTTCCTCAAAAGTTTCGTAATCTTTCGTGTCTTTTCGAAAAAATATGTTTTGTTTTCTTTTACTTAGGTATACTTTTTCTTTTTGGTTTTTTAAAGCAAAATAAATTTTTATCGATTCAAATAAAGAAAAATTACCTTTTAACGTTTTAATTATTTTAAGTTGTTTTAGCATTTGTCTTATTAGAGCTAGTTTAATTGTCTCTTACCTTTCTTTTTGTCTTTTCTTTTTCTAAAAAAATATAATATTGGGTTACTTTTTTTCATATTTATGTCTGCTTCTAAATATGTTTCAAGTAGTTTATTCTCAATGTCTTCTGCAAAAACAGGATGTTTGCTGTTTAAATTTTTATATTTTTCATATTGATTAAATAGATTTCTTGTTAAAATTTTGTAATCTTTGAATGATTTAGGTTTTTCGATTCCAGAAATAAATTTATAATACTTTGTCGGTTTAAAAGACCTTTTGTTTAAGGTACCAACTCCAATCTGTTGATTGCTATGTAGTCTATAAGAGATTAGTTTTTTAGTTGAGTAAAATAAGGATTTTCTTTTTGATAAAATATAAGCAAACCATTCATCATGAAGGAATTTTTTCTCTATAGTCCTAAAAGGGAAACAAAATTCTTTAACGTCCTTTTTTATACATAGTGTAGCACCAGTTAAAAAATTACCTCTAAAAATTAATATTTTATTCAAGTCAATAGGTTTTGGTATGTGTTCTTCAAAAAAATGAACACTATCCCATAAAGACTTTTTTTTTGATATTAAATTCCCATTCTCATCAATTAAATCTGCATTGGAAAAAACTCCAAGTGCTTCTTTGTTTTTTTTGAAAACAGCTAATGTTTCTTCTACTTTATTTTCTTTCCAAATATCATCTTGATCTGATAAAAAGATATAATCTCCAGAAGTTAATTTTATTGCTTTTTCAAAATTTTTATTACTTCTTAAATTTTTTTCATTATAATAAATTTTAAATAAGTCAGGATTATCTTTTTTGTAAGATTCTAATATTTGTTTGGTATTATCAGTTGATTGATCATCACAAACAATAATTTCGTCAATATTAATAGATTGGTTAAGTATAGAGTCTAATTGTTCTTTTAAAAAAATCTCTCCATTAAATGTACATAGCGCAACAGATAGCTTCATTTTTATGTTGTTTGTAATTTTAAATTTTTTTACTAATTCAAATCAAAAATCCTTTTTACCCATGACGAAATAGTGTAGTTATTGTATATTTTAGTACTTAATTTTTCAAATTTATTTTCAAAAAAACTATCAGGTATTTTATCGTCATCTATTATTAGTATGTTATTTGTGTTATAAAAGGAGTAGTTTTTTACATTTAAGTTATTAGTGATAATTCTTTTCTGTAAAGGCATAGCTTCAAAAAATCTAAAGCTTAAACCTGTTTGATTTTTTCTAACAAGATCCACAATTATATTGCATTTTTTATAAAACTCAATAAGTTGTTCTTGATTTATTTTTTTTTCTTGAAAATCTATTAAGTCAAGCTCTTCTTCTGATAAATTAAATTTTTTTAGTTTCTTTCTTTTGCCAATTACAATAAACTTAAAAGAAATTTTTTTTGATTTTAAATAATCCCCCAATTTGATTAGACTGTAGATTCGTTCATCTAATGAGCCAACAAACAACACTTCATATTCAATTTTTGATTTTTTTGATTGAACAGGTAAGTATATATAATTTGATGCTTTTTTGAAATTATATTTCTCGATGTCATATTTGTCAAAGCTATAAATTTCATCAAAGATACCATCTAATAAATGGTTAATAGGGTTTCTTTTTACACTGTCATAAAGATAAGCTTTGTATGATTTGGTTCTTTTTTTTATTTCTAGATGATATTTGTAATCTACCAATTCTGGGTTAATGATTAAAATTTGATCTTGAAAACCAAGCCTATCAAGCTGTTTAATTATAGCCTCTTGTCTTCTTATTTTTTTTAAGTTTTTTTTTAGAAATAACTTACTAAAAGCATTTGTGATTTTATCTTTAATACTAAGGTGTTTGTAGTTGGATATTTTAATATGGTAACTTTCAAATCCTTGGTTATTTAATTCGTTAACAATATGGTAATCATAATCCCAATGGTCAAAACTTATTAAACAAATTTTTTGAGTCATTTTTAAATTTAAATTAAAACTGTAAAATTAGCAAATTACTTAAATTTACTACCTTAAGTTTATATATTTGTTTTATAATTATCTTAATGATGAAAAAAATACATGTTGGCTTTTTATTGTCATATGACTATGAAAAATTAAAAAAATCAATACCACCTGTTTACAAAGCAGCAGATCACATATTTATTGCAATAGATAAAGATTTAAGAACTTGGTCTGGAGAAACTTTTAAAGTAGATGATTCTTTTTTTAATTGGTTAGAAAACTTTGATATTGATAATAAAATTACATTGTACAGAGACGATTTTTACGATCCAAATTTAAAAGCAATAGAAAATGATAATAGAGAGCGCCACATGCTTTCATTAAAAATGGGGATAGGCAATTGGCTAATACAAATAGATAGTGATGAATATTTTTTAGATTTTGAAAAGTTTGTTAAAGATTTAAAAAAATATGATAGATTTTTAAAAAAACCTAAAGAAAACAATATTCAAATAGCTTTATATTCTCTTAATTTATATAAGTATACAGATGGTGGTGTTTTATATGTAAAAAAGCCAACAAAAGCTGTTGTGGCAACAAATTATCCAAATTATAAAGTAGCTAGAGTAACAAGAAAGCGTATTATCTATACAAAAAACTTGTTATTACATGAAAGCATAGCTAGAGATGAAGAAGAATTATTGTTTAAGTTTGATAATTGGGGACATAATACAGACATGAAAGATAAAAAAGGGTTTATTGAAAAATGGCGAACTACAAATAAATCCAACTATAAAGAAAGAGAAGATTTTTTTTATATAGAACCAGAAAAATGGAAATATTTAGAGTTTTGTGAAGGAGAAAATATTTATGAATTAAAAAAGAATCTTGATATAAACAAAATAATACCCTCTAGTATTTATATAGTAGCAAAAAATCTAGGTCAATATTTTAAGCATTTATTTAAGTAAACTTTGATAAACTTCTATATAAGCTTTAGCTGCATTGTCCCAGTTAAAAGATTTTGCGTGTGTAATATATTTTTTTTGTAATTCAGTTTTATTTAATTTAAAAAAAGACAGACCATTTTTAACAATATTAGCCATGTATTCTGGATCATAATTATCCCAATAAAAGGCGTGTTTGCCACCAATTTCTGGTAAAGATGTAAGGTTAGATAAAAACACAGGTTTGCCAAATCGCATAGCTTCTATAGGAGGTATACCAAAACCTTCACGTAAAGAAGGAAAAACAAAAGCTTGGCAATGTGACATATAATATTGCTTGTCTTTCTCAGATATTTTTCCTGTTATAATAACTCTTTTGTTAAGTTTGTATTTTTTTATAAGAGGTAATATTATTTCTTTTGTGTAAGCCGTATTGTTATTACCAGATAAAATTAAATTATAGTCAGGTAAAAAATTTAACATCTCTATTAACGAATGAAAGTTTTTACGTATAGTAAACTCTCCAATACTAAATAAAAAAGGTTTTCTAAAAACAATTTGTGGTTTATAATCTTTAAAATCTATAATTTGTTTAATGGTATTACCATTGTAAATAACATACTCTGGTACATTAGGAACTTTAAAATGTTTATGTGTTGAAGTTTTAGAGAAATTTGAAATGTAAGTTATAGCATGACTTCTATTTAGTTTTTCTTGAAACCTAATATTGCGTGGGTGATCTAGTTTACTAGAAACTTCATCAATAAAATTAACGTCGTGTACAGTAAGTAAATATGGAATGTTATGATAAGGTTCAATTTTTAAATTTTGATTTAAACTATGCCATAAATTAAATTTTTTTCTAATAGCAAAAGATTTATAACGTCTAAAAGAATAATACTTTTTGTAGTCAAAAAAATCACCAAATTCACTTTCTAATTTATTTATATTTTTTGCATGAAGCGTAATCTTAAAATCTTTTGGGTTTTGCTTATAAATCCCTTGAATTAAATGATAATTAAACTGTCCAAAACCAAAATTTAAATTTTTTATATTATGAGATTCTAAAAAAATATTAGGCATTAAATTCTTTTTGTGCAAAGTAATTAAAAATGTAGTTAATTGTATTTTTTTTAAATAAAAAATAAAACTAATTGTAATATTGCAATATGTATAAAGTTTTTAATAAAAAATACGAAAATAAGAAAGAACAGGTCTCTAAGTTTATTGCTGTTTTTGAGACTAAAGGAAAGCTGTTTGGAAAAGCAGATAGAAATACTATAAAGTTATTTGATTTAGACGGTACAATAATTAATATCAAATCATTTAAAATACCCAATCTAATAAATCAAATAACCTATAAATTTTTTAGAAAAAGTAAGGCGCAAAGATCATTTATATATGCCAATAAATTAAACCATTTAAAAATAGGTACACCAGAGCCCATAGCATTTTATGAGTTTACAACCCTTTTTTTATTTAAAAAAAGTTTTTATGTAAGTAAACAGTTAGATTGTGATTATACTTATAGGGACCTAACAAAAGATTTTAATATACCAGATTACGAAAATATTTTAAGAGCCTTTACAAGATTTACATATGAATTGCATGAAAAGAATATTTTATTTTTAGATCATTCTCCTGGTAATACTTTAATAAAAAGGTTAGATAATGATTATAAGTTTTATTTAGTAGACTTAAACAGAATGAAATTTAAAAAGCTTTCATTTGAAGAGAGAATTAAAAATTTTAATAGATTAACTACTCATAAATTTATGGTTGAAATTATGAGTGATGAATATGCTAAATGTTCTGGATTTAATTATGAAAGAGTTTTTAAAAATATGTGGAATGAGACTGTTTTATTTCAAAGAAAATTTCACAACAAAAGAAAACTAAAGAAGAAAATTAAATTTTGGAAAAATTAAGATGTTAAGTCTTTTAATTTTTTATATCGAATATAAACACCATAAGCGTTAAGATAACAAATTATAAAGCCTTGTTTTCCATCTAAAAAACCTAATCTAAAAATATAATTATAAAAAAATTTGTAAAGAGGTTTTAGAATAAGTTTAAAATAAGAAAATTGTTTTTTTGAATCTACCAACTCTTTAGCTTTCAAATTAGCATAAAAAATTGTTTTGTTTTTGTAATCACTAAAATTTTTGTAGGTATAATGCTTAATATAAGCATTTAATAATCCAAAATCACCTGAAAAGTTAAGTTGTTCGTGGACATATTTGTTTTCGTCATAAAAAGCTTTACCTTTTTTAAATAGCCTAAAAATATAGTCTGTTTGTAAACCACTAAAGTTGATAGGTTTTTTATTTATATAAAATTTTCTAGGGATTTTATAAGCAACTGGTTGACTTGGTTTGTTTATTATTGTTAATATTTCATTTCTTAAATCAGTAGAGATTCTTTCATCAGCATCTAAAAACAGAATCCATTCACCGCAAGCTTTAGAAATTGCATAGTTTCTTTGAGAAGCAAAATTTTTAAATCTATGTTGAATGAAACTTACAGAAGGGTGATTTTTTAAAATTTCAGCTGTATTATCAGTGCTAAAAGAGTCAATAACAAGAATTTCATCTACAAAATTTAAGTTTTTAATTAAAGCGTCAATATGTTTTTCTTCATTATAAGTTATTACTACTCCCGAAATTTTAACCATTTTTAGCTACTTTAATTAAATGTAAAAATACTACATTTGTCAAAATGAAAAAACCTAAATCTTCTGTAGTTATTAGCACTTATAATCAGCCTAAATGGCTAAAAAAAGTGCTTCAAGGATTCGAACAGCAAATAGAATCTGATTTTGAAATCATAATAGCTGATGATGGATCTAAAGAAGAAACTAAATTAGTAATAGATCAATTTAAATCATTATCAAATATATCTGTAAAACACGTATGGCAAGAAGATAATGGGTTTAATAAAACGAAAATACTTAATAAAGCAATTAAAGTTGTTGACTCTGATTATTTGATTTTTACTGATGGAGATTGTATCCCAAGGTCAGATTTTGTAAAAAAACATTTAGAATTAAGAAAAGAAAATTGTTTTTTATCAGGTGGATATTTTAAACTTCCAAAGCATATTTCTAAAGCTATTAGCCATGAAGATATCATAGAACAGAGATGCTTTGATAAAGACTGGTTGTTGTCTAAAGGCTTGAAGATTAATTTTAAAATTAATAAACTTACTTCTTTTGGTTTTAAAGAGTGGTTTTTAAACACTTTTACAACAACTAAAGCTACTTGGGATGGAATGAACACTTCTGGATGGAAAAAAGATATCTTAAAAGTAAACGGTTTTGATGAGAGAATGAAGTACGGAGGTGAAGATAGAGAAATGGGCGAACGATTAATTAACTTGGGTATTATACCAATTCAAGCCAGGTATAGCTTAATATGTGTTCATTTGCATCATGAAAGACCATATAAAAATGAAGAGGCAATAATTATTAATAAAGAGATAAGAAAGCAAACAAAATCTAATAAAAGTACATTTACTAAGTTTGGTATTATTAAGTAAAAATTTATTTTGTGTAGGGTTTATTATAGCTTTTTAATGTAAAATGACCTAAACGTTTTCTCATTTTAAGCTTTCTGATTAAATTTAATGGCTTGTTTTTTAAATAACTTTTATCTCTTGTTAGTTGAAAAATACTTGCATTAATAATTCTTTCGCTAGATTTTCCGTCAAAATAAGGATGAAGCTGATTTACAAAGTCCTCTACTTCATTAATTAAAGCCTTAGGATATTTTAAAGCCTTAACAAAAGCACTTTCTATTTGGCTAACATCGTTAATGTTTATCAAATAATTATGATTAAAGGTATGATTAAAGGTAACAACAGGTTTGATTTGTAATAAATATTCTTGAATAGCAGATGTCGTATCAGCAAATAGTATGTCAGATTCTTTAAATAAAGGAATTAAATTTGTTGTGTTATAAAATTTAAAATTATCATTATCTAAACGATTCCATTTTTCTTTAATCTCTTTAGGTATTTTTGGATGCAATACCATTTTAAATATAAAATTGTTCCCTAAGGATAATTCTTTTATTTTATCAAAAACATCATCTCTGTAAGCTAAACTTAATCTTTCTGTAAAAGTTGAAGCAATTAAAATAATTGGTTTTTTTTCTGTTTTCCTTATGTCTTGTAGAGGAAATAAAGGGTCTACTTTTGACCATCCTGTTTCTAAAACTTCAAAATGAGGATGTCTTTTTTGTTGTTTTAAAAAACCTTGAGTCGAAGAAGGACCTTGAGTACAATATAAATCAAAGAAACCTCTTATTCTAAAGTGAGCTTCTATATTAGATTTTTCGGGCCTTTTGTAAGTTAAAAATCCATGAAACACTTGTACTTTTAGACCAGAAATAAAATCTGGGACATTATCTGTTGCAGTTAAAACAATGTCAGGTTGATAATTAATAACATCTTTAATATGTTTTATTACATCATTTTTGTCACTTAAAGCATTTTTACCATCATCTAAATCACTAAACCATTTAATAGTATAGCCTTGTTTTTTTATTTCTTTTTCAAGAGGGTTACCAATGGGTACAGCATAACTGTAAGATATATATATTAAAAATTTATAGTTCATTATTTAAGTTGTTTATAAATAAGTTTAACTCATCTATAAAAAAAGCAGGTTTTAATTTCAAATAAGCTTCTTTAGGATTGGCTTTAGCACTAATATAATCTTTATCTTCTAAATTAATATAGTCTGCTAAATGTATTGCAATATGTTTATTAGTTTCTTCGTGTCCAAACCAATTTTGTTTATTTAAACCAGGAGAAAATATTGTAAATGTTTTAATATCTAAAGCTTTAGCCATATTGATAGCACCACCTTCGTTGCCTATCATAGCTTTACAAAATGATGTAATTGCTAAAAAATCTCTTAGGTTTTTAACAAAAACATTAAAATAAATTTGTTGTTTTGTTTTTGGTTTGCAAGCTTCTAAAATTGCTCTTGCATGTTCTGCTTGTTTAGGAATGTAATTAAATAAAATTTGAGCGTCAGGTTTGTTTTGGATAATAATATCTAAAACTTTAGACATATATTTAGATGGATAAGTTTTATTAGGGTTACTTCCCAAAACACTTATCATGTATAATGGTTTTGAAAAAACGATTCCGTTGTTTTGCAAATAAAGTTTAGCTGTTTTTTTTTCAGATTCTAAAAGCGTTATTTTTGGTTTATAGGTTTTAAAGTCTATATGCAAAAACTTTAATAATCTTAGTCTGTTTTCTATTGCTAAACTAACATTGGATGAAGGTTTTTTGCTTCTTTTTAATGTGTGTGAATATAAAAACGAAGTGTGTTTTTTATAATATGCTATTCTAATTTTTGCACCAGAAAATACGCTGATTAAATTACTACTTGTTTTTCCATAAACATCTATTACTACATCATATTTTTGATGCTTAATATATTTTAGAAATTTATAAAACTTAAACTTACTGTTTTCAATTTCGGGGGTAATAAATACAAAATCGCTAATAAAAGGATTTTCTTGTACAACAGGGTAGGTATGAGAATTAATTAAATAATCCAATTGAGCGTTAGGATATTTTTCTCTAAGTGCCTCAAACAGAATACTGCTTGTTAACACATCACCAATCATTTTCTGTTGTATGATTAATATTTTCATTTAAACAGCCACATCATATTCGCGTAACGCATCGTTAAGCGATGTTTTTTTGTTCGTACTTTCTTTACGCTTACCAATAATTAAAGCGCAAGGTACGTTGTAACTTCCAGCAGTAAACTCTTTAGTATAACTTCCAGGGATTACTACAGAACGTTCTGGTATATAGCCTTTCATTTCAACAGGTTTATCACCATTAACATCAATAATTTTAGTACTCATAGTTAAAACAACATTTGCACCTAAAACAGCTTCTTTACCAACTCTAACACCTTCTACAACAATACATCTACTACCAATAAAAGCACCATCTTCAATAATTACAGGAGCAGCTTGTAAAGGTTCTAAAACACCACCAATACCAACACCACCAGAAAGATGTACGTTTTTACCAATTTGCGCACAACTACCAACAGTAGCCCAAGTATCTACCATAGTACCTTCGTCTACATAAGCGCCAATATTTACATAACTAGGCATTAAAATAGTACCTGCAGAAATATATGCGCCATGACGTGCCACAGCATGAGGTACAACTCTAATTCCTTTTTCTTTATAACCAGTTTTTAAAGGGATTTTATCATGATATTCAAAAATACCAACCTCTAAAGTTTCCATTTTTTGTATCGGGAAGTATAAAACAACTGCTTTTTTTACCCATTCGTTAACTTGCCAACCATCTGTAGTAGGTTCAGCAACACGAAGTGTACCTTCATCTAAAAGCGCTATCACTTTTCTAATTGCTTTAATAGTTGATGTCTCGGTTAAAAGCTCTCGGTTATCCCAAGCAGTTTCAATAATTTGTTGTAAATCTTTCATTTTTTGTAATTTCAATTTTTTGGCGTGCCCTAAAGGTCAGGCTTTACGCTATATCTTTTTTTGCCATATATGGCAGCAAAAAAAGGATGTCGCTTCAATCCTTCACGCAAATATAATTCCTATAAATTAAAATATGGCATAATATTTAAGGTGTTAATCTATAAAACCATAAATTTGCATAAAATTTTAAGATGGCTCAAATATTAGCAATAGATTACGGTAAAGTAAGAACAGGATTAGCAGTTACAGACGATATGCAAATTATAGCATCAGGACTAGCTACTGTAGCTACAAAAGAGCTTTTAGATTACTTAAAGACATATACAGAAAAAGAGAATGTAGAGCTTTTTTTAGTTGGAGAGCCAAAACAAATGGATAATACAGCTAGCGAAAGCGAAGCTTTAATTAAACCATTTATTTCTAAACTAAGATCTACATTTCCGCACATTCCTATTGAAAGAGTAGACGAGCGTTTTACCTCCAAAATGGCAGCGCAAACCTTAATTGATAGTGGATTAAAGAAAAAACAAAGACAAAACAAAGCTTTGTTAGATGAGGTTAGTGCAACTATCATCTTACAAAGTTACCTTTATAATAAATAATAGTTTATGATATTACCTATAGTTGCTTACGGCGATCCCGTTTTAAAAAAGCAAGCCAAAGAAATAACAAAAGATTACCCAAATCTTGACACATTAATAGATAACATGTTTGAAACTATGTATGGTGCATACGGTGTTGGTCTTGCAGCACCACAAATTGGGTTATCGATTAGACTTTTTATAGTAGATGCATCACCATTTGCAGAAGATGATGATTTGTCAAAAGAAGAGCAAGAACAATTAAAAGATTTTAAACGTGTTTTTATTAACCCAACTATACTAGAAGAAACTGGAGACGAATGGGCATTTAACGAAGGCTGTCTTAGTATACCAGATGTTAGAGAAGACGTGTTTAGACAACCAAATATAAAAATACAATATCAAGATCAAGATTTTAATACACATACAGAAGAGTTGTCAGGTCTTGCAGCACGAGTATTTCAACATGAGTATGACCATATTGAAGGCGTGTTATTTACAGATAAATTATCTGCACTTAAAAAACGCTTAATTAAAGGAAAGCTAACCAATATTTCTAAAGGAAAAATAAACGTAGATTACCGAATGAAGTTTCCGTTAATGAAAAAGAAACGTTAAACGTTTGGAAAACCCAAAGTAACATTAGATATTTGCGACCCTTAAAAATAAATTTATGGCTTTAGAAAAAGTTTTAGCAATTTCAGGTAAACCTGGATTATACAAATTAGTAACTCAAACAAGAACGGGCTTTATAGCAGAATCTTTAATAGATCAAAAAAGATTATCTATTGGTATACAACAAAATGTAAGTGTATTAAGCGAGATAGCAATATATACTTTAACCGAAGAAGTGCCTTTAGCAGATGTTTTTAGAAAAATAAGCGAAAAAGAAAACGGACAAGAAACAGCTATTAGCCATAAAGACTCTAAAGATAAGTTAGAAGAATACTTCTTTGAAGTATTACCAGATTATGATGAAGATAGAGTATATGTTAGTGATATTAAAAAAGTAATTCAGTGGTATAATTTACTTGTTAAAAATGATCTTTTAAATTTAGAAGAAGAAGTAACAACAAGTGACGAAGAAGAATAATAAACTTGTTTATTAAAATATAAAAAAATCCAGCCTTAAAGCTGGATTTTTTTGTGCCAATGTTTTACGCAATAATAAATCATTGTACTTTTACCAAAACCCTTTTTTATGAATAGAAGACCTGATCAATTAAAAGCATTTGACCGTTTATTAACTATTATGAATGAGTTACGCGAGAAATGTCCATGGGATAAAAAACAAACCATGCAAAGCTTACGCCATCTTACTATAGAAGAAACTTACGAACTAGGCGATGCTATTTTGGATAATGATTTAGAAGAAGTAAAAAAGGAACTAGGAGACCTAATGCTTCACTTAGTTTTTTATGCAAAAATAGGAAGTGAAACTAATGATTTTGATATAGCCGATGTACTAAATACTGTTTGCGATAAACTAATACATAGGCATCCGCATATTTATGGAGATGTAAAAGTTGAAAATGAAGACGATGTAAAAAGAAATTGGGAAAACCTTAAACTAAAAGAAGGTAAAAAAAGTGTTTTAGAAGGCGTACCAAATAGCTTGCCAGCACTAGTAAAAGCAAATAGAATACAAGATAAAGTAGCTGGCGTTGGTTTTGATTGGGAACAACCAGAACAAGTTTGGGAGAAAGTAGAAGAAGAGTTATCTGAATTTAAAGAAGAAGTACAAAAAGGAAACAAAGACGCTATGGAAAGCGAGTTTGGAGATGTGCTATTTTCTATGGTAAATTACGCAAGGTTCTTGAAAATTAATCCAGAAAATGCATTAGAACGTACTAATAAAAAATTTTCAAAACGTTTTATGTATTTAGAAAATAAAGCAAAAGCATTAAACAAGGATTTAAAACAAATGACACTTGCTGAAATGGATGTTTTTTGGGAAGAAGCCAAAAAAATGTAATTTTAAAAGGTTGTAACCTATTGTTTTACTGATTGTTATGTTAAAATTTTAAAAAAATATACTTTTTTTAAATCCAAAACATCCAAAATAAAATATGTGTCGTATATAAAATATATGACATTTAATCTTTCCTTTACACACATAAAGTTGATTAATAGCACACATCATATTAGGTGTCATAGAAAGTAGAATTATTTCTTGTAAGCGAAGAGAAATAATTGGTTAGTTTAGTTAGGAGCCAAAACCCTATTTCTTCTCAGAAATAGGGTTTGGTTTTTTTATTAAAATAAGTTTTCAATAATGATTTTAACGATCAAAGTTATAAGTAAAATACCCAAAATTATTAAAGCAAAAAAGTTTTTAAACTTTATGTAATTTATAAGCTTATCCCACCAATGGTTACCTTTCATTAATATAAAGACTTAATTTTTTTAAGTTTGGTTTTCCAAAGTGCTAACTCCTCTTTGTGCTTTTTAATATTTTTATGCACTTCTTTTACTAAAGGGTTATCAGATTTAACATTAGTGAAAAACTGAAGGTTATTTTCTAACTGATTAATTTCGCCTTTAATTTCATCTACTTTTTTCTGAATGTAAAAACGCTCATTATCAATCACTCTTTGATTATCTGTAGATGATAAATCTTGAAGTTTGTTTTCAAATTTTATCATTTCTGCTTCAGATTTATTTAAGTCTAAGTTTTTAAATAAACCATCTAGAGTACTATTAAAGTCGCCTTCAATATGTCTTTTGTTTCTTGGTACACGACCAATATTTTTCCACTTATTAATTTGCTCTTTTATGGTCGCTAAATCTTCTTTTTGTTCTCCAGAAAGTTTTAATTCTTTAACATGAGCTAATAAAGCTTCTTTTTCTTTAAAAGCTTGTTCTTCTTCAGCTGTAGCTGCATTGCGTTGGTCTTTTAATCTGTCAAAATAATGGTTGCAAGCTTTTTTAAATTGCTTCCAGATTTTGTCACTATCCTTTCTTGGTACGTGTCCAATTTGTTTCCAATTGGATTGTATTTTTTTCATTAAAGGTGTCGTTGCTTCAAAATCGTCATTGTCTTTGTTTTCTTCAGCAATTTTTACTAATTCTTCCTTTTTTTGAAGGTTAATGTATTGTTCCTTTTTTAAGTCTTTATAAAATTGATTTTTCTTACGGTTAAAAGAACGTACCACATCTTTAAATTTTGCCCAAGTAGCTTCATTGACTTTAATAGGTACTTTTCCTGCTTTAAAAAATTCTTCTCTTAACGCTTCAACTTCTTTAATTTTATTTTGCCAACCTTTGTGAGTATTTATATTTTCTGAAGAAATTTGAGCAATCTTATCTATAATAGCTTGTTTGTTTACAAGATTTTGCTCGTATAATTTATCTAAGCTTTTAAAGTATTCTTGTCTATTTTCATTAATTTTCTTTGTAGCTTCTTTAAATCGTTCCCAGATTGGTTCTCTGTGTTCTCTTGCTACAGGACCAAGCTCTTCTTTCCAGATTTTATGAAGATTTTGAAGTTCTCTAAAGGCTCTGTTTATATTATCGTCTTTAGCTAGTGCTTCTGCTTGCTCTATAATTTTTGTTTTTTGTTCTAAATTATGTTCAAAATCTTTATCGCGTAAATCTCGATCTAAGTGTAATAAATCATAGAAACGTTCTACATTAAAATGGTAGCTATTCCAAGCGTTATTATATTTATCTCTTGGTATTGGACCAGCATTTCTCCATTGGTCTTGTAAATCTTTAAATGTCTTATATTTAGAACTCATTAAGTCTTCTGCATCTTCTGTAAGTGCTTTTATTTGCTCAATAATTTCTAGCCTATTATTTAAATTTTGCTTTAAGTTTTTTTCTAAATTTTTGTAGTGTGCAGTTAGACGTTGTTTGTAGTCTTTATAAGTGTCTCTAAAGCTACGTTGTAACGGAGAGTTGTATCTAAAGTCCATCTCTACACCGCCATTACTTAAAAACTCTTCTTTCTTTTCTTCAAGTAAGTCATTAAATTGTTTATCAAACTCTTGTTTTAAGGCATTAACATGTTTGTTTATAGCTTGTACTTTTTCGTTTTTTACCAAACGTTCAAGTTCTATAACCAATTGTTCCATGTTTAAAGACTCATAATCTTTTTCTTCAATATTATGTCTGTCTTTATTGCCTTCATCTTCGGCATCTTCTGCGTTAGAGTCTTCAATTTCATTTAAGACTTTATCATCGTCGTTGTTTGAATTGTCTTCTGTTGTTGGTTGTACAGTTTCTTTTTGTTCTTCCGTTCCGTCTGCGTTTTGCAGGTTATCTAGCTCTGACATCTTTAAAATGTTTTAAAATTTAGATTTTAAAGATAGTAACAAGTTGAAAAACTACAAACAAAATTCTAAGCTATGCGCTATTTATTCCATATTTTCCAAGCTTTTCCTGCTTGAAATACCAACATATCGTAACCATTAATGATTTTTGCGCCTTTTAGTTTTCCGTTTTTTAGAAACGTAGTTTCCGAAGGATTATAAATTAAATCGAATAAAATATGTTTTTTAGAAATGAAATTATAAGGTATGTCAGGAGCGTTATCTATATTGGGATAGGTGCCTACAGGTGTGCAATTAATGATTATTTTGTGGTCGTTTATGATGTCTTCTGTTAAATCTAAATACGTATAATCTGCTTTTGTTGAAGATGTTCTTGAAACAAATTTGTATTTAATCCCTAATTTTTTAAGAACAAATGCTATAGCTTTACTTGCGCCACCAGTACCTAAAATAAGTGCTTTTTTATGTCTTTTTTTAAGATGAGGTTTAAGTGATTTTTTAAAACCATAACAATCGGTATTATAACCCTTTGTTTTTCCTTTTTTTGAGATTTTTATAGTGTTTACAGCTCCAATTTTTTTTGCTTTTTTATCTAAGCTATCCAATTGAGGAATAATTTCTTCTTTATAAGGAATTGTAACGTTTAAACCTTTTATATCTTGATTTAATACCTCAGTTTTAAATTGATTTATGTTTTCTATATCAAAATTTTCGTAAGATGCATTTTTAATATTTTCATCTTTAAATTTTATTGAAAAATAATTTTGAGAAAATGAATAGGAGATATCTCTACCGATTAATCCAAATCTACGCATTGGCTTGCCTTGTTTTTTGTCCGTAAAACTCTAAAGCTAAAACTATAGCTATACCAATTATTGTAAAAGCAATAGCATAGTAGGTTTCTGGTGTTAGTTCTGGTAAATAACGTTTGTAATTTTCGATGATTTTTTCTCCTCTTGAGTCTAGTACAAAAGTATTATTATTGGTTTTATAAATGGTTTCTTTAAATGGCCAAACGACGCCTAAAGAGCCAACGATAAAGCCAATTATTGATGCGATAGTTACACTTTTATAATGTTTTAAAATATAATTTAATGCGTGAGAAAATGTGACTAATCCAACTACAGAACCAAGCGTAAAAACAGCTAAAACCTTAAGCATTCTTATGCGCTCTAAATTAGATGTAAAGCTAAAGTCTCCGGTTATAATTTCGGTTACAGTGTCATACAAAGCATTAACAGAGTCTACTAATAGTAACACGTAATTACCTAAAAGTATTAAAATAAAGGAACCTGAAAAACCAGGTAAAGTCATACCTGATACACTAATTATCCCGCAAAAAAACACAAATAATAAATTATCATTTTGTGTTGCAGGATCTAAAAAGCTAATACTTAAACCAATAGCAATACCAATAGTTAATGCTAAGTATGTTGTAGGTTTCCAATCTTTAAAATCTTTACTTATATAATAAATAGATCCAATAATCATCCCAAAAAACACACTCCATACATAAAGCTGATAGTGGGTTATTAGATAGTCTAATATTTTAGAAACACTAAAGTAACTAATTACCATCCCTAAAAATAAGAGACTTAAAAATCTACCATTTATATAATTATAAAATGATTTAAAACGACCATTAAATAGTAGTTTAAACGCTTTTATATTTACTTTTTGAAGAGAATAAATAAACTCTTCATAAAAGCCTGCAACAAAAGCAACCACACCACCAGAAACACCAGGCACTTTGTTTGCTGCGCCCATTCCTAAACCTTTAAGAACTAAAAAAATACGATCTTTTAATGTTCTGGTGCTTTGCATTATTCTGGTTTGTTTCCTACTTTTTCAAGTATAAAAATAGTTAAAAATCCTACAACCATTAAGCCAATTGCTAGCGGTAGTTGCGCATTGACTTGATTAATTTCGGCGTAATATGAAGGAGAAATACTCTGTTCTATTACCATTTTGTAACTGTCAAAATTCTGAATAGATTTTTGATATATACCTAATGTTCCAAAGTTTGATACCGTCTCAAAATCAACAATATTTCCTGTGGTATCTTCCATAACCTTTAAGGTTTTTTTGTATGGCCAAACTTTGTTTAAAGAGCCTAAAATAAAACCAGTTAATAAAGCTAATGTTAGATTATGATAATTTTTAAATAGCCATTTAAGAACACGACTAAAAGATAAAAGACCAACTACAGCACCAGATGCAAAAAGGGCTATTTTTTTGATATCAAAATCATGAAATGCATCACTTAAAGTCTTGTAAGCACCTAGAATAACTAAAATAAAACTACCAGAAATCCCTGGTAAAATCATAGCACAAATAGCTATAGCACCAGCAATAAAAAGAAAATAAGAATTAGTATTACTAGCTAAGGACGGTAAACCTGTAATGTAAAAAGCTATTACAGCACCAGCAATAAGAGCAATAATAGTAGATGATGACCACTTTTTTATTTGTTTACCAACAAAGTAAATGCTTGCAATAATTAATCCAAAAAAGAAAGACCAAATAAGTACAGGATGTTCTTCTAAAAGAAATTTAGCCAATCTCATAAAGGAAATAAAGCTAATTATAATACCTGTTAAAAGCGCTAATAAAAAATTACCGTTTAACTGTTTCCAGAAAGGAAGAATGCCCTCTTTTTTTAAGGTTTTAAATAAAGAAAAGTCTACATTACTTATAGTTGTTACTAGTTCTTCGTAAATACCAGAAATAAATGCTATAGTTCCTCCAGAAACACCAGGTACAGCATCTGCTGCGCCCATTGCAACACCTTTTAAGCTAATAAAAAGATAGTCTTTTAAACGTCTTTGCATCTTTTTTGTTTTAAAGCTTCAAAGGTATGTAAAATTAGAAACAAGATTACTTTATTGTACCTTTTTTAACGCCTTTTGAAAAGTAATAGAGTGATATACTTCAGGAAATAGCTCTTCTACAATAAACAAGAATTCTTTATTAAAAGTCATTGCGTTTTTAAGATGATAACTGCCTTTTTCGGTTTCTAAAACTTTATAGTATATACCGGTTAGTCTAAATTCTATTTCGGCATTTTCTGGATAAAATTCTGTTGCTTGTATTAAATTTAAACTAGCAGCATCTAATTCTCCTATCTGAATAAGTATATCTGTTCTGGACAGCCAAGTGTTTAGTTCGTAATTACCTAATTCTATTGCTTTTTTATAACCTTTTTCTGCTTCTTCTAAAAAGTTAAGTCTTTGATTTATTTGGGCATAAAGTTTCCAATAGATTACATTTTCTGCATCAATATTTATTGCTTTATTGATGTAATATAATGCTTTTTGGTAATTATGTTGCTTTAAATAAAATTTAGTAATTGCAATCCAACCTTTGTCTAGTAATGGGTCTTCTTTTACTGTTTTATAATAGTATTGTTTTGCTAAATCTAATTGACCTAACTTTTCATAACAACAACCCATTCTTAATAAAGCAAAGCTAGTTGGGTCATCAAGTTCTAGTGTAAGTAAATAGTTTTCTATCGCTTCTTTGTAGCGTTTTAATTTTTCTAAAACCTTACCTTTTTCTAAGTAAGCACCTATAAAACGGTCATCAGAAATTATCGCAAAGTCAAATGCGCTAAGTGCCTTTTTATAATCTTTAGCAGAGAAGTATTGTTTGCCTAATTGATGCCATGCAACTTCACAATAAGGATTAGAATTTAAGTATTTATTTAAAAATGTAATTGCTTCTTCATTTTGATTTAAAAAATCAAAGCAGTATATAATATTATATAATGAAGAATAGTCTTCTGGTTGTTCTTCTAAACAACTCATAAAGCTTTGCTTGGCTTTTTCAAAGTCGTCTAAGAGCAAGTATTCCATGCCTATTAAAGCATGTATTTCTGAAACTTCTTCAGAAAAGTTTAATGCTATTTTTAATACTTTGATTGCGTCTTCATGCTTGTCTTCTTTAGAAAGAATATTAGCTTTTTGGATGTACACTTCTTCATTTGATGGCTCTAAAACATAAAGTGCATCTAGTAGTTGATTAGCCTCTTTTAATTTGTTTTCAAAAACATAAACTTCAACTTTAAATAATTTTAAATTAGTTGAAGATGGATGTTGTTCTAATCCTAATTTTATTGCTTTTTTTGCAAGAGCAACTTTACCTTGATTTAGGTAATGATGTATAATGTTTTCAAATTCTTCTGAGTCAAAAAACAATACATTGTTTGTTTTTAGCATTGACTCAAATTTATTTAGAGAAACATTATTGTTAGGGCTATCTTGGCTAAATTCCATAGGCATTTTTAATTTCCTTGTAATAAATGTAATGTTCTATTGTACTTTTTTTAAACTTTTAGATGATTTGTTTTTAACAAAGTAATGAACAATTACTATTTTAATTGTTTTTTAGTTGAGCTTTAGTCGGTTAGAAGATAACTTTATTACAGTAATTTATTAAGTATGTCAATAATAATGCCACAGCCTTTTTTAAGTTCGTCTTTACTGATTGTTAGTGGCGGTGTTATGCGTATGGCTTTTGGTTCAAATAGTAACCAAAATAGAATTAAACCTTGTTTTTGAGCTTCTAAAACTACATGGTTAGTAACTTCTGCAGACTTTGTAATTGCAGCTAACATTAAACCACGACCACGCACTTCTTTAATTAAAGGATGTTGTAAAAGAAGGTCTTTTACCAATTTCTCTTTTTCTAAAGTTTCTTGCATTAAATTGCTGTTAATTACTTCTTTTAATGTTGCTAAAGCAGAAGCAGCAATTAAAGGATTACCACCAAAAGTAGTGATGTGTCCCATTTTTGGGTTGTCTTTTAATAGTGACATATGCTTTTTTGAAGCTGTAAAAGCACCAATAGGTAAACCGCCACCAAGACCTTTACCAGTTACGACAATATCTGGAATAACATTATAGTTTTCGAAACCAAAAAGTTTACCTGTTCTACCAATACCTGGTTGGATTTCGTCTAAAATTAATAAAGCGCCAACGCTTTGGCATTTTGCTTTTAATTTAGCTAAGTAATTATTAGTTGGTTCTATAAAACCTGCACCACCTTGAATAGTTTCTGCTATAACAGCAGCAGTTTTTTTAGAAATAAAATCTAAGTCCGTTTCACTATTAAAGTTAATATGATGCACATCAGGAATTAATGGTCTAAAAGGCGCTTTTCTTTCTTCATAATTCATTAAACTTAAAGAACCCATTGTATTGCCATGATAAGCATTTTTCATCGCTATAATTTGACTTCTTCCAGTGACACGACGTCCTAGTTTTAATGCACCTTCAATAGCTTCTGTACCAGAATTTACTAAATAAGTTTGTTCTAACGGATCAGGTAAATGGTCTGCTATAAATTGACATAAATCTACTGCAGGACCTTGAGCATACTCGCCATAAACCATGACGTGTAAATATTGATCGGCTTGATGTTTTATTGCTTCTATAACTTTTGGGTGACAATGCCCTAAAGTACATGCAGATACACCAGCTACAAAGTCTAAATGTGCATTGTTGTTGGTGTCATATATATAACTTCCTTTGGCGTGAGAAACTTCCATACCTAAAGGAAATGGCGACGTTTGCGCTTGATATTTAAAGAATAAATCTTTCAATAGTTTAATCCTTTTTTAGTTCAGGTATTTTATTTAGTTTTTTACCCGTTTTTTCTTTTGAAGTGTCTTTTTTGTTTAAAAACTTATTAGGTACGTTTCTTGACGCTTTTGGTTTTTCGTCTTTTTTAATCAAGTTTTTATCTTCGGCTTCTTGATCTGCTTTTTTTACACGACCAATTAAATCGTCGTTAAAAAATTCTTCTTCGTCATTGTAAGGCTCTAAACCTTTTATTACTGGTAAATTTAATGGTGGATCATCTGCAAAAAGGTCTTCTACAGATGCAGGTCGCTCGTCTTCACGCCAATCAAATCCTCTTAGTTTTCTGGCGTTTGCAGGAAAATCTTCTTCGGTGTAAAGTTTTCCGTCAAATTGACGTAGTTTTCTTAGTTCTGTCAATTCTTTATTCTCAAAATACATTTCAATATCTGCAGATTTTGACTTTTCAATACCTATTAATTCGCCATTTTCATTTCTACTATAATTAATAGATTCTGCATTTTTAAGAATATCAACTTGCTTCAGATTATTTTCATCATCAAAAAGACCAATTAATCGCTTTCCAGAAATTTGGTTGTAACCATCGTCACTTAATGTGTCTTTACTGATTACAAATGCATTATAAAATACAATTAAAGAGTCTAGTTTTTCGGTTTTTGGGTTGGATTTAAGATGAATAGTGTCTCCAGTCATTTGGTTTTTTACATTCCAAAGAATAGGCTTTCTTGCTGCTGAAAATGCATCGCCTTTATTCATTCTTGCTAAATTGATTAGCTGTGTTAATCCTGTTTTTTGATCTACGTGTACCGAATCTGCTTTACCGCTAATATCTGATTTGTAAATCTTGGCATTATAATAGGCTCTAGTAATACGGTGTTCTGGTTTACCTGTTACCATTAACGTATCTGCATGCATAAATATGCTATCCTTTTCTTGAAGTGTAATGGCTAATGCGCGCTTTGTAATAAAAACAGAGTCTTTTGCACGGTAGACTTCGGCATAGTGAC
Source organism: Mesoflavibacter sp. CH_XMU1422-2 (assembly GCF_037029245.1). Taxonomy (NCBI): domain Bacteria; kingdom Pseudomonadati; phylum Bacteroidota; class Flavobacteriia; order Flavobacteriales; family Flavobacteriaceae; genus Mesoflavibacter; species Mesoflavibacter sp. CH_XMU1422-2. Next base: position 137,364 of record NZ_JAYMEE010000005.1, read on the forward strand.
CTTTAACAATACTATTGTTTAATGTATCTGTGACTTTAATATTGTTTGTTGCAGAAGCGAAGTTTTTATTACGGTCAAAATACATGCTATCGCCTTCAAAAACACGGTTGTCATAATCTATTCTTGATTTCTTTACAAAGTAACCAGTGTCAGATTCGGTGTCGTAAAAACCGCGTTCACAATAAATTTTACTTGCAGCATCTTCAATAGTTGATGGTCCATACATATATGCATGACCTGTATCTGTATAGTAATCTAAAATTTTTGTTTTTAAAGTATATTCTGGATTAACAAGCTTAACGCTATCTTGAAATCTATACTTTTTTCTTGGCATAAAATAGCGTCCAATTTTACTGGTAATTGTTCCAGAAGAATCTCTTACAACTTTACCGCCTGTTTTATAATAAGCTTCTTGTTTAGCACGGTTAAAGTATAAAGTGTCTGTAGTTAGAATAGATTGTGGTTCGGTTAAAATAACATCTCCAGAAGCAAATGCTAATTGGGTTTTTCCTGAATATTCTGCGTATTTTGAATTCAGGTTTATGGTGTCGCCTTGAACCATTTTAACATTTCCGTAGGCTTCAACAAAATCTTCTTTTCCGTAAAAAATGGCTTTGTCACAATACATGTCTATACCATCATGGAAAATATGAATTTGTTGTGCATCATTTCTGGTTAATATTTGTGCACCAGGAAATTTTTCTTCGTCTTTTTCTCCAAAACCAGCGTATTTAATCTCAATAGTTTTACGTTGTGCAGATGCAAAATAAGATATAAAAACTATTAGAAAGAGTAGGAGATATTTTGTTTTTATTGACTTCAATTTTAATGTGTTTGATGCAAAAATAACGATTTAACTTACTTCGTATTATCTATTAGTATTTATTTAAGACTGAAAAACCTGCTAATTAAATTGTTAGCAGGTTTTTAAATCTTTTTTAAAAGAAATTTTTATCTAAAAATAGTTTGTTTTCTGTCTGGTCCAACAGAAACTATTGTAATAGGAATTTCTAATTCTTTTTCTAAAAATGCAATGTATTCATTTAGTTCTTTAGGTAATGTAGAAGCTTCAGACATCTCAGTTAAATCTTCTGACCAACCTTTAAACTCTGTGTAAACTGGTTCTACATTTTCAGGTTCGATATTGTATGGTAAATGCTTAATCTCTTCACCTTTATATTTATATGCTGTAGCTACTTTTAAAGTTTTAAAACCAGATAAAACATCTGCTTTCATCATCATTAATTGTGTAACGCCATTAACTTGACAAGCGTATTTTAATGCTACTAGGTCTAACCAACCACAACGTCTTGGTCTACCTGTTGTTGCTCCAAACTCATGTCCAACGCGAGCCATAGTTGCGCCGTCTTCGTCAAATAATTCTGTTGGGAAAGGTCCAGAACCAACACGTGTTGTGTAAGCTTTAAATATACCAAACACTTCTTTTATTTTGTTTGGTGCTACGCCTAAACCAGTACAAGCACCTGCAGCAGTGGTATTACTAGATGTTACAAAAGGATATGTTCCAAAATCGATATCTAATAATGATCCTTGAGCACCTTCTGCTAAAATACTTTTCCCAGATTTTTGAGCTTGAAAAACGTACTCTTCAGAATCTATAAATGTTAAGCTTTTTAAAACGTTTACAGCTTCAAAAAACTCGCTTTCTAATTCTTTTAAATCGTATTCTATCTTAGCGTCGTAAAAGTCAATCATAGATTCGTGCTTGTCTGCTAAACTACGGTACTTTTCTTGCCAATTATCTAATTCTAAATCTCCTACACGTAAACCATTACGACCTGTTTTATCCATGTAAGTTGGTCCAATTCCTTTTAAAGTAGAACCTATTTTTGCTTTTCCTTTAGAGGCTTCACTAGCGGCATCTAGTAAGCGGTGCGTAGGTAAAATGATGTGCGCTTTACGCGAAATTAATAATGACTTTTTATAATCTACGTCTTGCTCTGCTAACTTGTCCAATTCCTTTTTAAAAATAACAGGATCTATCACAACACCGTTACCAACTAGGTTAGTTGCGTTTTCATGAAATATACCTGAAGGGATTGTGTGTAATACGTGCTTTTTACCATTAAATACTAATGTGTGACCAGCGTTGGGTCCTCCTTGAAAACGCGCAATAATATTATATTTAGAGGTTAAAACGTCAACAATTTTTCCTTTGCCTTCGTCGCCCCATTGTAAACCAAGTAGTAAATCTACTGCCATTATATTTAGTTGTTTTGTGATTTTTTTCGGTTACCGTAAAAGTATAAAGAGTGTTTATTAATTTCTATATCAAACACTTCTTCTATGGTTTTTTTGATTGCTTGAATGCGTGGATCGCAAAATTCTATAACTTCTCCTGTGTCTTGTAAAATAACGTGGTCGTGTTGTTTGTCAAAATATGATTTTTCGTAGTGTGCTTGATTTTTCCCAAACTGATGTTTTCTAACCAAACCACAATCTAACAAAAGATCTATCGTATTGTAAAGTGTTGCACGACTAACACGATATTTTTTGTTCTTCATATTTAGATATAAAGATTCGATATCAAAATGCTCATTACTAGAATATATTTCTTGAAGTATAGCATAACGTTCTGGTGTTTTACGGTGCCCTTTTTCTTCTAAAAAAGCTGTAAACACATTTTTAACGATTTCTTGATTTTTTATGTCCGTATTTGCACTCATAATTATCCGACAAATTTACATTTTTTTTTGTGGTTAAATGCTATTTTTTGTTGGATTAAAAGATGTGTTATTAATAGTTATTAACAACTTGAAGATTAAATTCTTGATACCTTATCTATACCGTTAATTTTTTTTAGGTTTTCCATTAACTTTTTTAGTAGTGTATTGTTACGAACCACTACATTTATTTTTCCTGAAAACACGCCATCATCACTACTAAAGTTAATGCTTTTCATATTAACGTGCATGTTTGATGAAATGACTTTAGTAATCTCGTTAACTAATCCTAAATTATCGATTCCTGAAAGCTTTATTTGAGCTGCAAACTCGCGCTGAGAAGAGTCTATCCACTTGGCTTGCATAATTCTATACGCATAATTTGCTTGAAGACTAACAGCGTTAGGACATGATTTTTTGTGTACTTTAATACCATCGTTTATGGTTACAAAACCAAAAACAGGATCGCCAGGAATAGGATTGCAGCAGTTTGCAAATTTGTAATCAAGTTTTTCTTCTTCTTTACCAAAGACTAATAAATCGTATTTGTGTGTGATTTCGTCTTTATTAATGTCTTCTTGATTAACGGTTTGCTTTCTGTTAATTTTATTTTTTATAAAACTAACTAAAGCATTACTACGTGATGCAGCATATTCTTTTAATGCTTTACTATCTATGTTTCCTGTACCAACGCGATAAAAAAGGTCTAAACTTGTTTTTAGTTTAAAATGATTAACCATTTCGTTAACCGACTTTTCGTTTAGCTCAATTTTAAGTTGTTTTAATTTTCTTCTTAAAATTTCTTTACCTTCTTCACCAATTATCTTAGTGTCTTCTTTTAGAAGTGATTTAATTTTACTTCTTGCTTTACCTGTAGTAGCATAATCTAGCCAGTTTGGATTAGGTTTAGCATTTTCTGAAGTAATAATTTCTACACGATCACCACTGCTTAAAACGTGGCTTAATGGGACTAATTTTCCGTTAACTTTTGCGCCTCTTGTTTTGCTACCAACTTCTGTGTGAATGCTAAAAGCAAAGTCTAAAGGTGTTGCGCCTTTTGGTAAGGATTTTAATTCGCCTTTAGGTGTAAAAACAAATATTTCTTTAGAGTATAGGTTTAGTTTGAATTGCTCTACAAAGTCTACTGCATTTGTAGACGCGTTTTCTAAAGCATCTTGTAGACGGTTAATCCACATATCAAGATTATCGTCGTTATCATCTACGTTTTTGTATTTGTAATGAGCGGCGTAACCTTTTTCGGCTATTTCGTTCATGCGTTCACTACGAATTTGTACTTCTACCCATCTGCTTTTTGATCCAACAACGGTTATGTGTAAGGCTTCGTATCCTGTAGATTTTGGTGAAGATATCCAATCGCGTAAGCGTGTTGGGTTTGGTCTAAAGTGATCTGTGACAATCGAATATATTTTCCAAGCTAAGAATTTTTCGTTATCACGGTCTGATTTATAGATTATTCTTATGGCAAATTTGTCATAAACCTCGTCAAAAGAAACACCTTGTTTATCCATTTTTTTCTTTATTGAAAAAATAGATTTAGGTCGACCTTTTATAATATAATTTAGACCTTCTTTATCTAAAGATTTTTTTAATAGATCACTAAATTCGTTTATGTATGCATCTTGCTCTTCTTTGCTTTCTTTCATCTTTAATAAGATGCTGTTGTATACTTCTGGTTCTGTATACTTTAAGCCAAGGTCTTCAAGTTCTGTTTTAATGTTATAAAGACCAATTCTATGCGCTAAAGGAGCGTAAATGTAAAGTGTTTCGCTAGCAATTTTTTCTTGCTTGTCTGGACGCATAGAGTCCATAGTTTGCATATTATGCAAACGGTCTGCAATTTTTATGATAATTACCCTAACATCATCATTAAGAGTAAGTAACATTTTTCTAAAGTTTTCTGCTTGCAGAGAAACATTCATGTCTTTTTTTAAAGACGAAATTTTGGTTAATCCGTCAACAATTCTAGCAACTGTTTCTCCAAACAGATTTTCTATGTCTTTTATGTTATAGTTTTCGTTATCTTCTACGACATCATGAAGTAAAGCTGCAGCGATAGAAGTAGCGTCTAGACCAATTTCTTGCGCTACAATTTTTGCAACAGCAATAGGATGGAAGATGTAAGCTTCTCCACTTTTACGGCGTTGATCGCTATGTGCTTCTACAGCAACGTTAAACGCTTTTCTAATTAGTTGTTTGTCTTCTTTAGAAAGTGTGCGGTAGCTAACTTTTAAAAGCTCTTTGTAGGCTTTGGCAATTGCTGCATTTTCTTTTTCAATATCAACCTCTGTCATATAATTATAGCCTTATATTATTATAATGAATGAATATTAAAAATACTACAAAATTGTTAATGTACAAGCTGTAATCGTGTAATTTTAATTGAAACTAAAAAGCTTTATCCAAGTTTAAAAATTGAAGTTTTATTTTTCTTTATAAACTTCTACTTCTAATCCCATTCCGTAGTTGTTTAAACCAGCTTTTAAAAGATTAGAGTTATTAATATTTTTTAAGTCGAATAACACCCATTTTCCGTTATTATGAAAAATTCGTTTTACAAAGGTTTGTTTGCTAGCAATCTTGTCTGTAAATGGTAATAAAGGTCTAAATGTTGTAGAAACTCTAACAATACCTCGTTTTGTCTCGACTTCTTTATATTTTTTGTTGGGTAATAATTTTCCGTCTTTATCGGTATATCCTAATACTTGAATGGATACAAAAATACCATCTTTAGGAATCATGATGTTGCTTTTAGTAACATCTAGTTCAAAAATAGGATCTGTATTTTGATTGGCTATGAATAAAATCTTTTCGTAAGTTAAAACATCGCCTGGCAACCCTTTGTTATTTTCATAAAAATGAACTCTAAAAAGGGTTGAAAATGGTCTTTTTTCGTGTTTGTCTTTATGGCGTTTGTCCCAATTTTTAGCTTCCGTTTTTATAGGAAGCAAAAGTTTTGAAATTCGTTTTGTGTTTGGCGAATTATTTGGGAAATATACAGCAATTTCACTTTCTATTGTTGGTAACCAGCATTTAAAATAATCTTCATGTCCGTTAGGCTTTATAGTCATTATTTTAAATTTCCCTTTGGGTTTTGCTGTGACTATAACTTCTTCTAATATAGAAGCTTCGTGAGGCAATTTGATGGTGTCTGTTAGTTTGTTAGTAGCAATTTTTTTCTTTTTATATCCTAAAGCCGAAATTATTAAAGTGTCAATACCTTTATAAAGTTTTTCGCTGTAATAAAATTTACCTTCTTCGTCTGCAAAAGTACCATAACCATTGCCAAAATCTATGGTTGCAAAAGATACAGGTTGATTGTTTAAGCTGTCTTTTACAAAGGTTTGACTAAAGCCTAATTGTATAGAAACTATGAAAATTAAAAATGATATATATTTCATCTAAAAAAGTAATGTGTTTAATACCAACGTTTTTTCTTTTGTTTACTTCCTTTTCCTTTTCTGCCTTTTTTGTGCTTACTCTTTTTATTTGAGGTATGCACAATAGGTTTTGCTTTGGGATCTAAAGGATATGGATGATCCTCAATAATATCTAATTGTAAACCAATTAATTGTTGGATGGTTTTAATATAATTTTTTTCGTCTGCACTACAAAACGAATGCGCAACACCAGTTTGACCAGCACGTGCTGTACGACCAATTCTATGTACATAAGTTTCTGGTATGTTAGGTAAATCAAAATTGATTACCGCATCCAAACTGTCTATATCTATACCACGTGCAGCAACATCTGTAGCTATTAAAATGTTAACTTCTTTTTTTGTGAATTTATTTAGCGCTTCCTGTCTTGCACTTTGACTTTTATCACCATGAATACTATCTACTTTATAACCGTTTTTTAGTAGTGTTTGTTCTAATTTACTAACACCAAATTTGGTACGTCTAAAAATGATAATATGTCCTTTTATTGTGTTACGCAATAAGTGCAAACACAGTTCTATTTTGTTGCGTTTTGGTACGTAGTATAATAATTGTTCTAACTTTTTTGAAGTTGAAGCATTTGGGGCAACCAAAATACGCTCTGGATTATTTAAAATGGTTTTTGCTAAATCTTCAACTTTATGAGGTATTGTTGCCGAAAATAAAAGTGTTTGTTTTTCGGTAGGACATAAGCGTTCAATTTTTCTTACATCATCAATAAATCCCATGTCTAGCATTAAATCGGCTTCATCCAAAACCAATACTTCAACTTGATCTAAATGTAAAGCTGTTTGCTTATGTAAATCTAACAATCTACCAGGTGTAGCGATTAAAATATCAACGCCTTTTTTTAGTATATCTTTTTGAGGTTCTACAGATGTGCCACCAAAAACCACAGTTGTTCTTAGGTTGGTGTAAGTAGAGTAGGTTTCGAAGTTTTTTGCGATTTGTACAGCTAATTCGCGTGTTGGACTTACAATAAGCCCTTTAATTTTTTTACCGCGTTTAGGTGCGTCTTGTTGATCAAAAAGTAACTGTAAAATTGGTAACGCAAATGCTGCAGTTTTACCAGTACCTGTTTGCGCAGAAACAATAACGTCTTTTTTATTTAAAATAGCAGGAATTGCTTTTTCTTGCACCAAAGTTGGGTTGTCGTAACCAGCTTCTGCAACAGCACGACGTAAAGGTTTATTTAATTGTAAGTCTTTAAATGACATTTAGCTAATTTATTTATACAAAGGTAGCTAAATTATTTACGATTATTTAGTGACCTTTACAGTATAGGTTGCAACAACATCATCACCAATAGCTAAATGCACGTCGTAAAACCCTTTGTGTTTAAATGTAGTTGAAAATGAAACCATTCCGTTGTCTTCTTTTAGATTGTTTATTTCAAAATTTACAGGATTGATTCCAACAAACTGGACTAACGAAACCTTATCGATATCAATAGATTCAAAAGCTTTAAAACTGAAATTTAGATGCTCTCCTTTTTTTAATTCTACATGCATGTTTTGAGGACTAATAGGAAGTGTTTTGTGTTTAAAAGTTTCGCCGTAAACTACTGGAGCAACTGAGTATTCACGATTAATTAAAGTTTCATTAAGGAACCATTTTTTATCTTTTGGAATGTGGTTTTTTGCAAATAATGTAGGCTCGGTTAAAAAGTAGCCTAAATTATAATCTTCAATAAAAATTGTACCTAAAAAATAGCCGCTAGACCAAGTGGCATCACATAAATACCATTTGTTGTTTAGTTTTACTGCATTCCAAGAATGGTTGATAAGCTCTAAACTTTCAACATTTGTATCAAAACTTCTTCCGTAACCGTTAATGATTTCACATTCAATATTTGCAAAAAAGCAAAGTTGCTTTATTAAATAAGCATAACCAGTACACATTGTTTTTTTGTGTTTAAATAGTTTTTTAAATGCTTTTTTTAGATAGTTGTTGTTCCATTGTGTGTAGCTTAAACTGTCATTTTTGTGTTTTTTTCTTTTGTGTAATACTTTATCGCTAACACTTAAATCGCCTTTAATATTGTTGCAAACCCATGTGTAGATGGCTCTAAATTTTTCAACATCTGTATCTAATTTATAAGTTAGCTCATGCGCAAGCAGTGGTAAATTATCTAAGTTTTTACCATTGTTGAGTTTTGCAATATTATCTGCAATGGTAAAATCGATAGATTTAAAATCTGAAACTTGCGCAAAAGCAACATTTAAGATTAAAACAGAAATGATAGTAAGTACATTTCGCATAGCTATTAATCCTTTTTAGATTTGTATAATTTTTTAGAGGATACTTTTCCCATCATTATTACAGAGCCAACATCCATACTAATATTTAATTGAATAGTTTGGGCTTTGGCTTTTCCGTCTATTACCACTTTTTTAGGCTCGTAACCGACGTAGTTTATTTGTAAAATATCACCTTTTTTTAATGGTTGAGGAAATTCAAAATTACCATCAAAGTCTGTTGCTGTTCCTATTGAAGTGCCTTCAAGCAAAATGGTTGCAGAAGGAAGTGGTAAACCATCTTGGTCTGTAATTGTACCTTTTATGGTTAAGTTGTCTTTTGCAGAAGTGCTTTCAATTGTATTGTTTTCAGTAGTTTTTACTTGTGCGTTAGCTGTTCCAAATGTAAAAAAAGATAAACACGCTAATCCAATACCAGTTAACCAACTTAATTTACTTCGTTTTACAGGAATTTGATATGTGGTTAATTGTTCACTTTTAAATCTACCGCAAGTGTTTGCTGTGTTTTTAGTGTTGAAATAGTTGATGATGTCCTCAGAATTCATTTTAGAAAAATCAATGACTTCTTTGGTGCACGTAGCGCAAAAACCACCTTTTGCAGTTAGCTTAAATTGGTTAAAATCTTCACTGCAAGGTGATTTGATGTTTAATTTAATGGCATTGTTCATAATTGTAAGTTTTAATGTTATACATCAAACTTACTTTTAAGTTATGCTTTTTAAAATGAATATTGAGTTAAGCTGTATTCTTGATTAGGGAAGTTAATTTTTTAATGAGTTTAGGTAATTTATTGACACATTTTTTCAGGGATTCCGATTTGATAGGATAATTTTCTACGTCTTAAAAATGTCTTTTTAGGATTGTTCTTTAAAAACTTGATAGGTAATTCTGTTTCAAAAGAAATGTTTTCAAAGGTAGATTTGTGTTCAAAAAAGCATTCATTTTTATAAGTTTTATTGTTATAGATAAATTCAAATTCTATGACATATAAAAATTCTTTAATTTCTTTTGATGCTTTACTACCAAAAGATGAATTATTGTGAGAGTAGTTGTCTATACGTCTTAAGTTAGCAATCTATTAACTTTAACATTTAATCATAAAGAACCAAAGAGAGGAATAAGGTTATGATATACGCAG
>NZ_JAYMEE010000054.1:0-1405 GCF_037029245.1 Mesoflavibacter sp. CH_XMU1422-2
CAACAAAAAAGTGGACTGAAGAAGGATGATTTCAATACTATTATTAATTCCTTGGATAATATTTGGATTCAAAAACCCAAATCGAAATTTGATTGGACTTAATCAAACAAAAAAATCCTTGCTTTTACTTCTAGGAATTGAAATTATATTTTTTCTAATTCTTTATCTGACTTTACCTGAACCGACTTCAAAAATTGCAGGCCTTCAAAGTTTTGCGTGGAATTATTTTATTTTATATTATGCAAAAGGAATTATCCCAACAACAGTTTTTAGCGAATATTTAGACGGGAATTTAGGAGATAAAATTGATTTGAATTATCAATATGTATATTTGATTTTAAGTTTAATTATTGACTATTTAATATTGCTAATAATTAGTCCGAATATTAAAAAAATGTTTAACCGAAAAAAGCCAGCACACAACAATGGCTATAAGTAATTGCTTGTTCTCGCCTACTTCTGAAAATCCTCGCGGATTTTCAGTTTGGTGTGTACTTGCAAAGTCAAGTGCTAATCCACGCAACTACTCATAGCCGAGACCGTTGTGTGTAATTTGAGAAACGAAATCCGAAAAACAAAATGAAATTAGAGATTCCAAATACGTTTCCAGATGAAATGTCCAATGAAGAGATTCAAAATGTAATCTCTGAATGTGCCGAAAGAGTCACTAATGTTACTAAACCGAATGTAAATGTAACTTTAGGAGCTAATTATTATGTTTCAATGATTCAGTTGGGTCAATCCGAACTAAATAACCGAATACAATCGGGACTTTTGGAATTAATTGAGAAAGAAAATAAACAAAATAGAAAAGCTACATCTATAAACTGGATTCTTACTGGACTTACAATTCTGTTAGCTCTTATAACCTTATACATTGGAAATAAATCATTAGGCTTTGCACAATCTGACCAAGAATCAGATGAAATATGGCAATCTCAACAAATTGAATTATTAGAAAAACAAAATCAAGAATTAATACAATTAAACGAGAAGTTGAACAACCAAATTAAAACCGATTCAATAAATTAATCATATGTACAAATCAAAAGTATGGATACATAAAAGTGTAGAAGAATTATCTAAAAATAGCGGACATTATTGGATTAACTATACTTTTTTAAATGAACCAAAAGCTGGAGACATAATAAATGTGACCAACGAAATGGCTGAAGATATTGCTGACGAAGAACTTTGGAAAAGAGAATATGGACCCGGAAATTATATAGTGCAAACAGCAGCAAATATGTTTGACCCGAAAGTTCACGACGGATTTTCTTTCTGTGTAATGACATTAAAAGTAGAATAATAAATAAAACTACACACAACAACGGCTATAATCCATTGCGGCTGAAATTCCTATCGGAATTTCATTGCAATTTACTATCTTTCGGCTATGGCGGAA
>NZ_JAYMEE010000054.1:1415-3799 GCF_037029245.1 Mesoflavibacter sp. CH_XMU1422-2
GTTGCAATAGCGGAATTAAAAACTAAACGTAAAAATTGTGCGAATTCTGAACTTTGAAAACAGCGGAACTTTGCGCAAAAAAGCAAAACGGAAACTGAATTTAATACTCGAAACCGAAACGTGACGCTGAATTGAAAAATATAAAACGGAACTGTGCGCAGAAATTCACTCGAGCGGAATTATAAAACGTGAATTGATTACTTCTACTCTATTTAATTCCAAAATTGCGGAATCAAAACGTGGAATTGAATAGCAAAACGCAAAACAAAACTCTGAATGAACCTCAAAAAACTGAATTATAACTGCAACCAACAATGTATAAATTCAATTGCGACTGAATTTCCTACGGAAATTCATTGCAATTTTCTATCTTTCAGTTTCAATCGGAAAATCGTACCGATTTTCCGCAACTGAAATTTATACGCTAACGTTATGCACAAATTTGAAAAACAACACTAATGATAGAAAAACTTTATGTTGAAAAGCTAAATGACAGAGCTAAACCTTTGGATTTAGACTTTCATCCGGACTTGAATTTATTTACAGGAAAAAATGGTTCAAGTAAAACTACCATTTTGAAACTAATTTGGTATTTAAATTCTGGTCGAATTATGAACCTAATTCGAGAAGTTAATTTTGAATTCGCAGAACTTAAAACATCTAACAAAACCATTTCTATAAAGAGAGATTTTGAGAATAGTGCTGTATCAATATCAATAGACAAAGAAAAGTCTTTTACTCTTAGTGATATGAATCTTCGTGAATTGGAAATAAGACGTTCACAGAGAGTACACGAAAAATTAAATGGAATTGTTAAATCAGCAATACCAACCATATTTTTTCCAACTTTTAGAAGAATAGAAGGAGGATTTTCAATGGATGACAATTATAACCCACGCTTCCATAGGACCGATGATATCAGAGATGCTTTAGAAGAATTTTCCAGACGTTTATCTATGAGAAACCAACGTTTTATTACATCTATATCAACAGATGATATTGTTTCTCTTCTAAATATAGAATATTCAAACATAAATTCTCAAATCAATGCTTTTCAAAAGAAAAAGTCAGATGAGATTATCAGAAAAATTAAAACTAAAGGTAAAAAGGATAAAGAAACTCTTTCCGAAATTCAAGAAGATATAGAAATGATGGAAAGGGAAAGAGAATTACTTTTAAAACCTTATACTACACTATCAGAATTGATTACAAAAATATTTCAACACAAAGGAATTAATTTAAGCAACTTAACATTGGGAGAAGTAAATAATGCTATTTCCTCAGAAAAATTATCAGCAGGAGAAAAACAGATGTTGAGTTTCATTTGCTATAATGCGTTTACTAAAGACAATACAATTTTTATTGATGAACCAGAACTAAGTTTACATCCAGACTGGCAAAGAACTTTGATACCAACATTACTTAACCAAGGTAATAACAATCAATTTTTTATGGCTACGCATAGTCCGTTTATTTATTCAAAATATTCAGACAAAGAGATTATTCTGTCAACTGATAAAGGAGTTTAAAGTATGAGTTTAGAATTATCAGTAGACGAAATTATTCAAACATTAAAACGTTCATCATTAACAACTGTACTTGTTGAAGGGAAAGATGATGTTTTAATTTACAGATGGTTAGAAGATGAAATTGGTGTTGTAAATGCAAATTTCTTTCCTTGTGGAGGCAGAGACAAACTAATGCAGATTTATGAAAGGCGCTCTGAATTTCCCGAAAGCAGTGTGATTTTTGTTGCAGATAAGGATGCTTACGTTTATATCAATCCACCTCAAGAATACAACGAAATAATTTGGACAAATGGTTATTCAATTGAAAATGATTTGTATTATGGTAGAGGAATAGAAAGTTTGCTAAGTAATGATGAAAGAACAATATTTCTTAAATCATTAAATTCTTTTGTTGAATATTATGCTTATGAAGTAGAAAAATGCATAAATCAAGAGGAATACAATCTAAGAACACATCCTCAACATATTATATGCGAAATTCAACACGAAGTAAAACAGGAATTTTTAGATGAAATAAACTTTAAAAAAGCTGAAACAGAAATTGAGAATAATATTAGAGAAAACTATGATGTTCTGATAAGAGGGAAATCATTGTTTGCTCTATTAACAAGAATTTTAAGTAAAAGTACAAGACCAGTGAAACATTCCAAATTAAGTCTTTTAGAACAGTGTTACAGAACTCATAAAAGTGATAAATTTTTGGAATTGATTTCTAAAATTGAACAAAAAATCAGTGCATAACAATGGCTATAAGTAATTGCTTGTTCTCGTCTACTTCTGAAAATCCTCGCGGATTTTCAGCTTGGTGTGTACTTGCAAAGTTAAGTGCTAACCCACGCAACTACTCATAGCCGA
>NZ_JAYMEE010000006.1:0-159578 GCF_037029245.1 Mesoflavibacter sp. CH_XMU1422-2
CGTATATCATAACCTTATTCCTCTCTTTGGTTCTTTATGATTAAATGTTAAAGTTAATAGATTGCTAACTTAAGACGTATATAATTCATTGCTAGCGAAGGCTTACTTACGAAAATCCTCGCGGATTTTCTATTCGGTTCTTATTTGCTAAATTACATGCTAAACCACGCAACAAACCATATACAAACACGTTAAACGAAACTCCACAAAAAAAGCTCACAAAACGTGAGCTTTTTTTTATTGATATATTTTATTTAAAAATCTAGGCGTTTAAATAATCTAACACATTAGCTTCTATCCTACTTTCTATGTTAGAGACGTCTGCTTTTACAAAAGTTTCGCCCATAATGTTCTCGTATAACTCTATGTAACGGTCAGATACGGTTTGGATGTAATCGTCACTCATTTCTGGTACGGTTTGTCCTTCTAACCCTTGAAAATTATTAGCAATTAACCATTGGCGTACAAACTCTTTAGACAGTTGTTTTTGGGCTTCGTTATTATCTTGACGCTCTTGGTAACCATCGGCATAAAAATAACGTGAAGAGTCTGGCGTGTGTATCTCATCTATCAAGACTATCTTACCGTCTTTGGTTTTTCCAAATTCGTATTTAGTATCTACTAAAATTAATCCACGTTTTGAAGCAATTTCAGTTCCTCTAGCAAATAATTTGCGTGTGTAATCTTCTAAAACATTGTAATCTGCTTCGCTAACAATACCACGTTTTAAAATATCTTCGCGCGAGATGTCTTCGTCATGATCACCCATTTCTGCTTTGGTTGCTGGTGTAATGATAGGTTCTGGAAATTTATCATTCTCCTTCATGCCTTCTGGCATAGCTACACCACAAAGTGTGCGTTTACCAGCTTTATATTCGCGTGCAGCGTGACCCGATAAATAACCACGTATCACCATTTCTACTTTAAAAGGCTCGCATAAATGACCAACAGCAACATTTGGATCTGGTGTTGCTGTTAACCAATTTGGGACTAAATCTTCGGTTGCTTTCATCATACTTGTTGCAATTTGATTTAGTATTTGACCTTTGTAAGGAATACCTTTTGGCATAACAACGTCAAAAGCACTTAGCCTGTCTGTTGCTATCATGACTAATTTGTCGTCGTTAATATTGTAAACTTCTCTTACTTTTCCTTTGTATACACTTTTTTGACCAGGAAAATTAAAGTTAGATTTTATAATGGTGTTACTCATTTTGATTTACGAATTACGATTCTGGGTTTATGGATTTATTTGACACGAATTTCACTAATTATCACTAATGATTTCGAAAAGCTTTTTCTTCTTCAACATTAATTTCAAGAATTGTCACAAATTACAAACCTTTGCTAAATGGTTGCATACACGACAAACACTAAAATTTCAATAGAAAAGCGCAAAGTTATTTTATTTTTTTAATTTCTTTTTAATAATTATCACAAACTGCCAACAGATAACTGCTAACAAATGCCTACTCTCTATTTTCAATATTCTTGTAAGCTTCTATTATCTTTTTCACTAATCGGTGTCTAATAACGTCTTTATCATCTAAAAAGACCATACCAACGCCTTCTACATTTTTAAGAATTAATAATGCTTCTTTTAATCCAGAAATAGTACGACGTGGTAAATCGATTTGTCCAGGATCACCTGTTAATAAAAACTTAGCGTTTTTACCCATACGGGTTAAAAACATTTTCATTTGTGCGTGTGTTGTATTTTGACCTTCGTCTAAAATAACAAATGCATGATCCAATGTACGACCACGCATAAAGGCTAATGGTGCTATTTGGATTATGCCTGTTTCTATGTAATTAGCTAATTTTTCAGCAGGAATCATATCGCGTAAAGCGTCATATAATGGTTGCATATACGGATCTAATTTCTCTTTTAAATCGCCTGGTAAAAAACCTAGATTTTCTCCTGCTTCTACTGCTGGTCTTGTTAAAATGATACGCTTAACTTCTTTATTTTTTAAAGCTTGCACCGCTAAAGCAACACCAGTATAGGTTTTACCTGTTCCTGCAGGACCAATAGCAAAAACCATATCATTTTTACGCATTAACTCTACCATACGACGTTGGTTAGCTGTTTGCGCTTTGATAATTTTACCATTTGCACCGTGTACAATAGTTTCACCGCTATGCTCAGACGTTGTGTAGTCTTCTTTGCTTTGGCTTGTTAGCACACGTTCTATAGTGTTTTCATCTAATTTATTGTACTTCCCGAAGTGTTCAAATAACATATTTAAGCGCCTATCAAACTCTTCAAGAAGATCCTCATCACCGTAAGCTTTAATTTTATTTCCTCTAGCTACAATTTTAAGTTTTGGAAAATATTTTTTTAATGTGGTAATGTGTTCGTTACCAGTTCCAAAAAATTCTTTTGGAGAAATCTCTTCAAGTTCAATAATTATTTCGTTCAAAAGCGTTTAAATTTTAAATTAATCTGTACAATTTTATTAGTTTTGTTGGCATAAATGCTACTAAACAAACTTACGCAATTTTTGCGTGTTGTATATTAAAAAAATATCAACAAAATTAATGGCTATCATCACTTTAACAACCGATTTTGGAGAGAAAGATCACTTTGCTGGCGCAATTAAAGGCGCTATTTATACTGAGTTACCAGATGTTAGAATTGTTGATATCTCTCATTCTGTATCGCCTTTTAATATCTCTGAAGCTGCTTACATTATTCAAAATGCGTACAGTAGTTTTCCTAAAGGAACCATTCATGTTATAGGAATTGACTCTGAATTAAACCCAGAAAATAAACATATAGCTGTAGAGCTTGACGATCATTTTTTTATTTGTGCCAATAACGGAATTATGAGCATGATTGCCAATGTTATTTCTCCTAAAAAAATTGTTGAAATAAATATACACGATAAAATAGAAACTAGTTTTCCGGTTTTAGATGTGTTTGTAAAAGTAGCGTGCCATATTGCACGAGGAGGAACTCTAGAAGTTATAGGTAAAGCTATTAATAACATTAAACCAATAAAAAATTTAGTGCCTTATGTTAATGAAGAGAAAACACAGATAATAGGTAGCATAATCTACATAGACAATTACGGTAATGTCGTTACTAATATTAGAAAGTCTTTTTTTGAACAATTACAAAAAGGTAGAACTTTTGAAATTTCTGCAAGAAGCCATAAATTTAAAACTATATATAACAAATATAGTGATATAGTAAAATTTGACATCCCTGAAGCTCAGCGTCACGATGAAGGACGAGGTCTTGTTGTCTTTAATAGCTCAAACTTTTTAGAAATTGCAATTTACAAAAGCAACACAAATACTGTAGGTGGCGCAAGTACGTTAATGGGACTAGGATTAAGAGACACTGTAACTATCAACTTTAAAAAATAATTGCAAAAAATGTTTGTTAGAATTGTAAAATTGAGTTTTGCCGAAGAAAATATAAACGTTTTTAAAGCTAATTTTGAAACAGTAAAACATAAAATCAGAGCTTTTGAAGGTTGCCAATTGCTAGAATTATATCAAGATAAACACAATAGTAATATCTTTTTTACGTATAGTTATTGGAATACAGAAGAAGATTTAGAGCATTATCGAAATTCTGAATTATTTAAAGGTGTTTGGGCAAAAACAAAACCTTTGTTTAACGCAAAACCTGAAGCTTGGAGTGTTGACAAATTAGCGATTTTAAATTGATCAATGACGACTAACGATTTACAAGTAAAACAGAATAAAAACTATTAACTTTACGCTTTAAACAATTTCACTTTAAAAACTTACAACTTTAAATACTTACAACTTTAAATACTTAAAACTTATTAATGCTAGCCATTCTAAAAAAAGAAATTAACTCGTTTTTTGCCTCACCAATAGGCTATTTAGTTATAGCAATTTTCCTATTACTTAACGGACTGTTTTTATGGTTGTTTAAAGGCGAATTTAACATCTTAGATAATGGTTTTGCAGATCTATCTTCGTTTTTCTTGTTATCACCTTGGATATTAATTTTCTTAATTCCTGCGGTAACCATGCGTAGCTTTAGTGACGAGAAAAAACAAGGTACTTTAGAGTTGTTATTAACCAAACCTATTAGCACATTACAGCTTGTTTTAGGTAAATATTTTGGTGCATTTTTATTAATTATCATAGCACTAATACCAACTTTACTTTATGTATATACAGTTTATCAATTAGGTAACCCAGAAGGTAATTTAGACGTTGGCAGCACTTTAGGCTCTTATTTTGGATTGTTATTTTTAGTTGCTGCATATACTGCTATTGGTGTGTTTGCCTCTACCCTTTCAGACAATCAAATTGTAGCTTTTATAATTGCAGTATTTTTATGCTTTTTCTTTTATATAGGTTTTGAAGGTATTGCAGATTTTACTTCAAGTAATTTTATAGATAATTTAGGCATGTCTGCACATTTTAAAAGTATGAGTCGTGGTGTTTTAGATACTAGAGATATCATCTATTTTATTAGTGTTACAGCACTATTTATCTTTTTTACAACGCATATTATTAATCGTCAAAAAGCATGATCATTACCGTTCCTTTAATACTATCGTTTATTGTAACTTTTGTCTTGGTTTGGCTATTTGTAAAAACCATTGGCAACAAAAAATGGTTAAGCGTTTTAATCGCTTTAGTAATTACACCTTTTGCCTATTTTTACTTGTTATATCCTATGGTAAATATTTTTAGTAGTTATCATCATGAAAAATATTTTAATGCTGAAGATTGGGAAGAATATCCTGCACAACGCTTTGAGATGATGGGCGATATTTTAAATGACAGCACATTAATTGGTGAAACCAAAGCCGAAGTAAAATCTAAATTAGGAAAAGCTGAATGGTACGGTTGGGACGATGCTATTAAAGCAAACTCTGAAGACAAATGGAATTACAACTTAGGTTTTAAACCTGGTGCGTTTACCAAAGATCAAGAGTGTTTAGAATTTGTCTTTAAAAACGATACTTTACAATCTATAAGAAACTATCAACTTGAACAAAAATTTGAATAAGTCACTTAAACATATCATCTTAGTTATTGTTGTTATTATTGCTGTAAATTTTATTAGCACTAAGGTTTACAAGCGTTTCGATTTAACTACAGATCAGCGTTATACCCTAAATGAAGCAACTTTAGATATTATAAAAAAAGCTGAAACACCTATTGTAATTGATGTCTTTTTAGAAGGCGAAGATTTTCCGTCAGAATTTAGACGTTTACAAAGTGAAACCAAGCAATTGTTAGAAGAGTTTAGGGCTTACAACGACAATATTTCATTTAAGTTTATAAATCCTACCGAAGACGAAGATACGCGCGATCAAGCCATCCAACAACTTAATGCACGCGGTTTAACACCAATGCAATTAAACGTTCAGGAAAACGGAAAACAAAGTCAAGAAGTTATTTTTCCTTGGGCATTAGCAAGTTATGATGAGGTTACGGTAAAAATTCCGTTAGTAAAAAATAAAATTGGCGAAACACAACAGCAATTAGTTACTAATTCTGTACAACATTTAGAATATGCGTTTGCAGATGGCATTAGTAAATTAGTCAATCCTAAGCGTCGTAAAATAGCGGTTTTAAAAGGTAATGGCGAAATGGATAACCTTAACATTGCCGATTATGTTAAAACACTTCGTGATTACTATTTTATAGCGCCTTTTACTTTAGATAGCGTCAGTGATAACCGAGAAAAGACGTTAAAAAATTTACAAGACTTTGATTTAATCATCGCAGCAAAACCAACTGAAGCCTTTACAGAAGATGAAAAATTTGTATTAGATCAATACACCATGAATGGCGGAAAAAGTCTTTGGCTAATAGACCAAGTTGCTATGGATAAAGACAGTTTGTATAACGACTTTGGTAAAAATGTAGCTTTAGCTAGAGACTTAAATTTAACCGACTTTTTCTTTAAGTACGGCGTTAGGATTAATCCTGTATTAGTTAGCTCTATGTACTCTGCGCCTATCGTATTGTTATCTGGTGAAGGTAGCAATACCAGAGCAGAACGTTTCCCTTGGACGTATTCGCCATTAGCACAAGGTATTAGTACGCATCCTGTGGTAAACAACTTAAACTACATAAAGTTTGATTTTGCTAGTCCAATAGACACCTTAAAAAACAACTTAAAGACCGTTAAAAAGACGGTTTTACTTCAAAGTGCGCCACTTTCAAAATTAGAAGGCACACCGCGTGAGATTAGTCTAGATGAAGTTAATAATCAACAAGATCCTGCATCATTTAATAAAGGCTCTCAAAACCTAGCGGTATTATTAGAAGGTAAATTTACTTCGGTATATAATAACCGTGTAAAACCTTTCGATTTAAAAGATGTAAAAAACGAAAGTGTACCAACTAAAATGGTTGTAATTTCTGATGGTGATGTAATTAAAAATGAAATTGATAGAAATGGACCTAAAGAATTAGGATACGATTCTAAATTAAATCAGTTTTTTGGTAATAAAGAATTTTTAGTAAACGCTGCTAATTATCTGCTTGACGATAATGGACTTATAAACATTCGATCAAAAGAAATAGCAGTTGCGTTTTTAAATTCAGAAAAAATCACTGAAGAAAAAACCAAATGGCAACTCTTAAACATCTTATTACCATTGGTATTGTTAGGTATTTTTGGTTTTAGTTTTAACTACTTTCGTAAGAAAAAATACGCCAAATAAGTGTTAATAAGTTTGTTTCCTAATTAAACACATTAACAATATATTTGTAATACAACAATTAACCGATTTTAACGAATATATAAATAGATGAAATTTATTGTATCAAGTACCTATTTACTAAAGCAATTACAGGTTTTAGGTGGTGTAATAAACAACTCCAATACACTTCCAATTTTAGATAATTTTTTATTTGAATTACAGCAATCAAAACTAACCGTTTCTGCAAGTGATTTAGAAACAACCATGTCTGCTGTATTAGACGTAGAAAGTGATAACGAAGGAAGCGTTGCTATACCTGCGCGTTTATTATTAGATACTTTAAAAACTTTCCCTGAGCAACCTTTAACATTTGTTGTAGAAGAAAACAACACTGTTGAAATTAGCTCTAATCATGGTAAATATGCATTAGCTTACGCAGATGGAAACGAATTCCCTAAAGCAGTTAGCCTAGAAGATCCTAGCTCTACTGCAATGCCGGCTCATGTATTAGCTACTGCAATAAACAAAACTATTTTTGCTGCTGGTAATGACGATTTACGTCCGGTAATGAGTGGTGTATTTTTTCAATTCTCTACAGAAGGTTTAACCTTTGTAGCTACAGATGCTCATAAACTTGTAAAATATTCAAGAGAAGATGTTAAAGCTTCTCAAGTAGCCGAGTTTATTATGCCTAAAAAACCTTTAAACTTATTAAAAGGAATTTTAGGAGCTAATGAAGATGAAGTAACTATCGAATATAATGACTCTAATGCTAAATTCACTTTTGAAAATACCGTATTAATTTGTCGTTTAATTGATGGTAAATATCCAAACTACGAAGCAGTTATACCAAAAGAAAATCCTAACAAATTAACTATAGACCGCACACAATTTTTAAACTCTGTACGTCGTGTTAGTATTTTCTCTAACAAAACAACACACCAAATAAGACTTAAAATTGCTGGTGCCGAACTTAATATTTCTGCAGAAGATATAGATTATTCTAACAAAGCAGAAGAACGTTTAACATGTGATTACCAAGGAGATGATATGCAAATTGGGTTTAATTCACGTTTCTTAACAGAAATGCTAAACAATTTAAGTTCAGCAGATGTTCAATTAGAATTAAGTATGCCTAACAGAGCTGGTATTTTAACACCAGTAGACGATCTTGAAGAAGGCGAATTTGTAACCATGTTAGTAATGCCGGTAATGCTAAATAGCTAAACCTAACTACATAAATTTAAAAAAAAGCCGCAACTTAAATGTTGTGGCTTTTTTTATTTAAAATCGTTTGATATTTTTTTACTTTTGATATAGTGAAAGGCTTCCCTAATTACCAAAGTGTTTTACTAAGCAATTAATCCAAGAACAAATGATGTATTTTAATAGACTATTATTAGTTTTATTATGTTTTACTTTATGGTCATGCAGTAATGATGATGATAATACAACTACCGACAATAATATTTTGATTGGCAAATGGTTAAGAAGTGATTACGATAACACTTATGAGCATAGTATACATTTTGAAGACAACGATTTTGGCTACACAGCAGATAAACATACAACAGCAGAAGGTATTGTATCTACAGCAATTAGTTTTGATTGGTCTGTTTCTAACAACAAAATTACTTTAATTTTTGATAGCCATACAATTATTTCTAATTACTCCTTTACAGAAAATGGTAACCTAATAATTAATGATTTATCAACATTAGAGTTTATTAAACAATAAATTTTTATAAAATAAAAAAACGCAACCTATAAAGGTTGCGTTTTATATTTAACTTGAAGGTTAAATGTTAATCATAGTAAAGATAATCTCCCTTATAAGTTCCGTTAACTATTACACCATCATTTCTTGTAAACTGAAAACTAATTTCAATTTGATCAGTAGTGTATACTTCTAATGTTAAACTACCTGTAGATGCGTTTAAATTAGTATTAGAATTATTTCTATCTAATAATATATCACCATCTTCTAGTTCTCCATCAATAATTTGAGCGTTTTCTTCAAATTGAAAATTAGACATATCAGAAAAACTATATATTTGTTCTGCTAATGGACTTTGACTAATGCGTATATTAAATACATTAACATTATCAAGTTGAGTCCCATTATTTATAGCGTCTAAAAACTCCGTTTCATTTTTATTGATAAAACTTACAAAAGTACTATTGCCTAATGCAGGCTCTACGATAACAGAACTAACAACATAAGTTTCATTATTTAAAGTAATAACATTTGTGTTTTGAGGTTCTTCTATGTTGTTATCGTCGTCTGAAGAACAATTTAAGACAGTTAAAGCAAGACAAAATAATATTACAAGTTTGTTTAATCTTTTCATTTTAAAAATTATTGTTTTAAGATTTTTACTGTTTGATTTGATTGGTTAGTGTTTATGTTTAAAAAGTACATTCCTGTTGGTAAATTAGAAATGTTAATTTGAGATTGATTAGCAAAATCAAGTACTTTTTGACCATTTACATTAAAAACTGTTACATTTTTAATAGTTTGATTAGTCTTAATATTTACAACGTCTGTAACTGGATTAGGATATAATTTTACTGAGTTTTCATCTAAAGAAATATCATCAACACTTAATGTAGAATTGTACTCGTAAGCTCCTAAATCTATTGTAGTATTAAAAACCCTATCATT
Source organism: Mesoflavibacter sp. CH_XMU1422-2 (assembly GCF_037029245.1). Taxonomy (NCBI): domain Bacteria; kingdom Pseudomonadati; phylum Bacteroidota; class Flavobacteriia; order Flavobacteriales; family Flavobacteriaceae; genus Mesoflavibacter; species Mesoflavibacter sp. CH_XMU1422-2. Next base: position 9,322 of record NZ_JAYMEE010000006.1, read on the forward strand.
ACCTGATAAATCTAAAGTTCCGAATAATCCTGAATTATAAAATGAATTTGTTCCTTGATCTATAACTGCTGTTGAAGCTGAAGTTGGTTTATAATCAGCATCTAAATTAGGATTTGCTGTACTTATATTAAAAGCATCTGAATCAATATTAGATGTATAAGGATAAATTGTAGGTGCAATACAGTTATCAATATCTAAATCTCCAAAATTACCTTCTGCAGGTTTAGAATTATCAAAAACCTTATCACTAACTATAGATGTATTACTATATAGATTATTAAAAAAAATAGAATTATATACATCTACAACATTTTCTAACGAACCTGATGAGCTAATATTAATTAAATGTTTAATTGTAGTTGTGGAAAAATCATTTTGGTTGTTTACAAAAGTCGAATTAACAATTGAAGTATTCATATTTGAAGTTCCTGTTTCTCTAAACCAAATAGCGCCAAAGTCTGAATTAAACTGATTATCAGAAAACTCTAAATTCACAAATCTAAAATCGATTGGTGTATTACTACTTGAACTTTGAAATAAGCAAACTCCATTATTAACTAAGTTTCCTTTTACAGCAACATTAATAAATTCAATAGTATCTGTAAAATATCTATAATCCATCAGTAATCCATTACCCGTATAATTGTTTCTAATGATACTGTTTTTTAGCGTAAAATACGATGTATTATAAGTTGTTGGAAAATAAATTACAGGGTTACTACCACTAGGTTTATGAGCATTTTCAAAAATAAAACCATCGATTGTTACCACATTTGTGTTAACATTCATTAATTGCCCTACGTTATCAGATTTGTTAGATGCAAAATCGCCATCAATATCATTTCCATTTATATCTCCTGAAATAATAGTAGCATTTGTTGTATAAATGAGAGACATATCTCTATCATTTTCATCTGTTTCTGTACCATTAAAACCTCCAAAAATTTGAACATTATCATCACTTACTGTAAATCCTCCAGTTGTTGGGTAATACGTTCCAGCTTTTACAAACACTTTTCCTCCAGGCACAAAACTAGTTGAGTTTAAAGCATCATATAAAGAGTTGTAAGCATCTGCCCAAGAGGTACCGTCATTATTACCAGTTGCACCAGCATCTACAAAAATATCTCCAATTGGTGCTGGTGTAGATAAATTTGCAATATCTCCAGGACCATGAAACATCGCTGTATTTGCATGCTGAATAGCTCCTAAACCAATGATTGTTCCACTAGAATACGTTCTTCCGTTTTGAAAACAATCTGTCGCAAGAAAATCAGAGAAATTATAGCCTCCAAAACCACCCATAGTACCGTTTTGACGATAGGCTGCTAAAGGTTCAAAATTTCCTGAAGAAATATCTACAAAAGGTGTTGTTGGTAGATATATTGAATTTGAAACATCATTACTTGGTGTGAAATCACGAGCGTTGGTATCACCAAAATTTATACCTACACCAGAAGTAGTAAAACCAACAAATTCATTTGTTCCAATATTATTATAATATATATTATTATACCAAGCACCACTTAAACCTCCTGAAGTTCTCTCTAATCGAATACAACTAGCTACTGAAGCTGCTACACCAGCACCTTCTTGATTTAAAGAAAGGGTATTATTATTAAAAAACACACTAAGACCTTGTGCTCCGTTAGAAATAAATCTAGCTACACTACCCGACTTTCCTGCATCTTCTACTTTGTTTGCAATAAATAAATTATTTCCTATAAAAATCTTATCATAATCCTGAAGTGATCTATATTCAAAAGCATACCCAACTTGCGACACATTTTCATCTACAATACTATTAAGTAAAGAAAACGTTTTAATAGGATTTGCACTACTTCCTCCATATATATTAGCCCAAATATCAAAAGCTGGTCTAGTTGCTGCGTAGTTTCGTGCAAAACGACAATTTAAAAGTGTGATTTGATTTTGTGTATAGTTAACTGAACTTGGGTGACTGTACAAAGCACTTCCTCCGTAAGCATTTACAAAGTTAATACGATCTATTACAATGTTTTCTTGTACATGATTTAAAGTAGTTCCATTAACAGTAGTTGGCTCAATTTGCAAAATACGTGTTGCATTATCACTTTTATCTGTTGATGTTACACTAGGTACTTCATTCAAATCATCTCCGTTTATATCGCCAGATAAGTATACTGGATGTAACCATGGGTCAACGTTACGATCAGCTTTTGTATTTTCAGTTCCTACAAAACCACCAAAAATATTAACACCATATTGGTTTAAAAAAGGTGTTGAAGCATTAATAGGTTTGTAAGTTCCTTCAGCAATCCAAATTTCAGCACCTGAAGTTGTTGTATTTGTTAAAGCATCATGTAAAGAGTTGTAGGCATTAGCCCAACTAGTTCCGTCATTATTTCCTGTAGCATCAATATCTACATAAACAATGGTTTGTGCTTGCGTAAAACCAAACACTAAAAAGGTTAATAAGAGTAATGTTTTTTTCATTGTAGTTGAGATTTGTTTTATTTTCAACCACAAAACAACTACTACATATAAGGTTTTCAATTTGCTTTTTTCTGAATAGGTCTAATTTCTTTCTGAATGATTTATAAAGATTTTTCTTACACTAAATATTATAAAAAAAGCCTGCTTAAAAAAGCAGACTTAAAAAACTATGATTAATAGCGTATATTAATTATTCGCAGTTCATTTTTTGTCCGTATGGCATTTGACCGTGAATAACACCACCAAATTGTGAGCTACCATAACCGCTACCATTGTACTGTTGCTTGATTAAAAAACCTTGTAAATAGCAGTCGTTATTTTTATTTTTTTCTGTGAAAGCACCTTTTATCCAACGGTATAAAATACGACCTGTGTATTTGTTTATTACAATACTCCAATCGTTAGATTCTATGTTTAACTTTAGAAGTTTTGCACCATCTTTTGCAATGGTTTTAGATACATTTTCTTTAGCAAAACTCACTAATGAAGCATTACTATTCATGCTACCTGCTTTTGGCATTTTTATAGCATCCATAGTCGATTTTGCAGCAGCATCATAATTTGCTTTTAACGTGGCTTCAAACTCTTTTACAATTGGCTTCGCTTTTTCTAACCACTCTAAATGAAATTGTTGATCGCCTTTACCTATTACGTTTAAAATAGTAATATCGTTTTCGTGCATATATGATGGTACATTAAATGCGTGTCCACCTTGGTGCGATGCAGCATAAATAACAAAAACATCGTCTGCAATTAACATTCCTCTTACTAAAATTGGCATGCCTGTACCAAGCCCTAAAGTTTGCGATCGGTCTGCGCCTACTTTGGTAGTAAACATTCCTGAAACCAACTCATAACCAATGTAACCTTCTGGTGACATGGCGACTAGTTCTGGCGTTGTTAAAAAGCGTAACCACGCATATTCTGGATCTTGTGCAGGCAACAAGTCTACATTATCACCCATATCTGTCATTTGGCGTCTTATTTTTACACGATCAACACCAACTGCGCTCATGCCTTTTGTCATTGCAAACGGATAAGACATGTATAAAAACTCATCACTTACTGAATTTGCAGATTTAGGCTTATTAGCGTCTGCTTCTTGTTGCTTTTTTTCAAGATACTTTTGATAGTATAAATCTTGCTTTGCCTGGTCGTTTGGATATTTTTTGGCTAATTCTGCTTTAAATTCTTCGTCGGTATATTCGGTTTTTGATGAATTTTCAGTTGAAGAACTGCCAACCATTCCTGAAGCGTTTTCAGATTTTGAAGACGAATTGCTACTTTCTTTTTTATCTAACTTCTTCTCTACTGCTGCTTTGGCTTTCTTTTTAAGCATTTTACCAAATTGCGCATGAGAGACGTTATAGCATAATGCCAAAACGAATAATAGAACTATTTTTTTCATAAGAATTGTGTTTAATAGACTTCAAAATAAAGCACTTAACCACTATTCTTAATTTGGTTTTTTCTGAAAATGATGATTTTTTTTCTGAAGGAATTTCAGAAATTTCAAATAAATCACATAAAGGTTTCCTTAATCACTTCAAGAAACTGATCGCGTTTAGATTTTGAAATTGGGATGCGTTTTTGATTGTTCATTAGCAAATAATCGCCATCATCTTTTACCAATTCATCAACATATTTTAAGTTGATTAAATACGAACGATGACATTTAAAAAACATCGCATTACGTTCTAATTGCTCAACAAAATGCTTTAATGGTTTACAAATGGTTTTTTGTTTGCCATCCATAAGTTGCACGTTGGTATACATACCATCAGCTTCAAAATACACGATATCATTGTGAGATGCGAACATGATTCCTTTAGGAATTTCTAAAGCAATTTTGTCTATGGATAACTGTTTTAACGAGTCGCGTAACTTGTTTAACTGGTCGTTTAAATTGTTCGCTTTTATGGATTCTTCTGCTTTTGCAACCGCTTCTTTTAACTCGGTTGTGTCCACTGGTTTTAACAAATAATCTACAGCCGACAGTTTGAAAGCTTCAATCGCATATTGGTTGTATGCCGTCACGAAAATGATTTTAAAATCAATCTGATTTGGAAAGTATTCTAAAATGTCTAATCCAGACTGATTTGGCATTTCAATATCTAAAAAAACAACATCTGGTTTACTGGTTTTAATCAAGTCTACACCAGATGCTAAATCTTGAGCTTCTTCAATACTTGTAATACTTTCGCAATGTTCGGTTAGCAAGTTTGATAGTAAATGTCTGGCCCGTTTTTCGTCGTCTATAATTATCGCTTTCATATCTTAATGTATTGGCATCGTGATGACCACTTTTGTGCCTGCAGCTACGTCGTTTTCGTCATACAAATCGTAAGTCGTTATGGCTATATCACGTTTTAATTTGTTTTTATAAAGATGCACACGTTCTTCATTGGCTTTGGTTGCGAAGGGTTTATGCTGTTGGTTTGGTCGTTTTAATTTTTCGGATTGAGCGCGACCAATTCCGTTATCTTCAACCGTAATTTCTAATTTATTTTGCTGAATAATTTTTGCTTCAATATGTAATTTTCGGTCGTTTAATTTGTGTAACAATCCGTGTTTTAAAGCATTTTCAACATAAGGTTGTATGAATAACGACGGTACTTTTATCTGTTTTGTTTTTAACTGATTATCGATAGTAATCTTGTATTCCAATTCATCTTCAAAACGTACTTTTTCCAATTCTAAATACAGTTTTAAGGCGTTTAGTTCTTCATCTAAAGTAATTTCGTTTTGCTGACTGTAATCCAAATACATGCGGATTAATCGGCTAAACTTCACTAAATACGAGCTTGCCAATTCTTTCTCATTGGAAATAATATAATCTTGAATGGAATTTAAAGCATTAAAAATGAAATGCGGATTCATTTGCGAACGCAGATTTTCTAATCTTAAATTCGTTATTTTTTTATCAATTAAAATCTTATCAATTTCGGCAATTCGTTGTCCTTCTTTTTGTTGTAATCGCCATCTAAAATACAGCCAAATCCATCCGAAAACAGTTAATAAAACCAATCCGTAAAACCAATAGGTTTCCCAAAATGGTTTAGCAATAACAAAGGTTATTGGTGCTGCAAAAACAGGATTTTTAGTACTAATGTTTTGCGCTTTTAATTCGAAAGTATATGTACCACTTGACAAGCTATTAAAGTTTACAAAGTGTGTATTTAAAGGAATATTTTGCCAACTAGAATCTATTTCTTGCACACGATATTGATAATTAACGTGTTGATTAGATTGAAATCCGTTAGAATTGAATTTTAAACCTATTTTATTAAAATCATGTGGCAATTTATAACTACTTGAAATTAAAGTATCTCGATCGTTAATTGATACTGCTTCTACCCTAACTTTTGCGGTTTTAAAAACTTTAAATAGGCCATATTGTTTTGGTAAAGTGTAAAAACCATTTGGTAAAACTACGACCAACTGATTTTGTAACACCAAAAGGCTATTTACCGCAGTATTTAAACCATCTTGAGCACTTAACGATTTAAGCTCATTAGTTTTGGTGTGATATTGAAATAAGCCAGAATCGGTTCCTATCCACAGTAACCAACCATCGGACAAAATGGTGTTAATTTGAAGATTTTTGGGAAGTTTAATTCCGGATGGTTGTAATGTGTTTTGCTCGTATTTTAGTAATCCGTTGTGCTGCGTTGCTAACCAAATGGTTCCGTTGGTGTTTGCAATAGCGTTTACTAATAAACTGGCTGAATTGTATTGAATTTCTTCAGAAGAAAAGGTATTACAATTGTATTTGTAAAGTCCGTCGATATAAGACACAAACAACGCGTTACCCGAGACAACTGAAGCCTTTACACGACTTTCTTTTAGGATTTGTTTTTCAGGATTATTAAACGCTTTTTTATATACAATACCTTGTCGGTAATTACCATAAAATAAGGTGCTATCGTTAATTTTTGAAAATGTTTTTGCAACCGAAAATCGGTTTTTAACATCGGTAATTTTATCGGTTTTTAAATCGACTACAAAAGATTCTGAGGCATTAATACTTACAATTAACTGCTCTGTTTCAGCATCAAAATATAATTTACCAATTATCTTTTTACCAGGTAATTGCAGCGTTTTTATAAGTTGATTTTGGTTGTAGAACAGTAATTTTCCGTCATTGGTTCCTAATACAAAATCATTGTTTTGCAATGCTAAAGAAGCTGTAATTTTAGATTCAATAGTTGATAATTCTACACGACGAATATTTAAATTAGGCGAAACAAACACACCATTATCTAGCGTAGTAAACCAATAGTTGTTGTTAAAATCTATTTGAATATCGGTAACAGATTCGGTACTAAAAAGTTGCTCTTTAAAAGTAAAGAACTCATTTTCAAATTCATAAACAAAAACTCCTGAGCTGGTTAAAAACCAATATTCGTTATCAAAATTTAAAATATTGTAGATGGTTTCGTTTTGTAATCGTAACGGTATTGTTATTTTTTTAGACGTATTTTCTGCTTTATCAATGACATAAAGTATATTTCCTTTTGCACTATTGTGAATTAAAAACACATCGTTTTTAAAAGCAAATAGTTTTGGCGATTGTATACGATTGGCACTTGTTATTTCAAGTATTTTGGTTCTTTTTTTCTTTCCTAATTTATATAATCGGTGACGCTTTAATTCGCCTTCAAAATTGATGATGAACGTGTAATTACTATCGTGGTCTCTAACATTGGTAATACACATACCTTTAAACACTTCGGTAACTTGTTTGGTGGTTTTATTAATGTCGAAAATCCCGATTACGGTAAATAACCTGATGCTATTTTCTAAAATTTCAAATTGTGCTAATTGACCGTTTACAAGTTGACTTGCATCGTAAAATAGTTGTAAACGATCATTTTCAACATAAAATAATTGGCCATAAACATTGTTACACCAAAGCCTGTTTTCGGTATCAAATTTTAACTGAAAAAGTGAATTTGATTTCTGTTCAGGATGTGTAAACTGCTCGTAAGTTTTTCCGTTGTAACGATATAAGCCTTTGTTTGCAGCAAGCCAAATGTAGTTTTGGTTGTCTTCTGCAATATCATAAAACTCAACATCTGGAAGATTTGAGAGTTTAGACATATGTTGTATTACTGGATTTTGAGCATGAGCAACGCTTCCAAAACCAATAATAAAAACAAATAGTATGTATCTAAATATTAATTGCATAGCTTATAATTAGCAAACTTAATATTTAATTAGCTAATCAAGCTTTGTTTTTTCTGTAAGCAGTCGTTTTTTTTCTAAACAAAAAACGCAACCTTGGTTATGGTTGCGTTTTTAACTTTATCTAAAACTAACTAACTAATAAAATTAAAAGATAAAGGATATTTTGGAATTTCTCCGTGACTAGCTTTTATTGCATTTATCACAGGAAAAATAATAGAAATCAAACCTAAAACCATAAATCCTATAAGACCTAAGCCTAGTAATAAAATTAACGGAATACACAGTAGACAATACACTAGTAAACTTAACTGAAAGTTAACTATATTTTTACCATGTTGGTCTAACTCATAAACTCTATCTCTTTGAGTTAACCAAATAATTAAAGGTAGTAACAAACTACCAAATCCTATTACTAAAGTAATTAACTGACTTAAATGTGTTAATACTATTAATTGTTTATTCTCTTGCATGATAATACTTTTTTGATTGATACTTATATGACGCACATTTATCAAAAAAGTTACAAAATTTTAAGAACTTATTAATTAAATTATTGTTAATGAGGAAGTTTACCTTTTAAAACTCCATAAATAAACGTTCCTATAATTGCAGATCCAATAACTATTAATATTGGTAAAAAACCAGCTCCTACTAATGTAAACATTGGTCCAGGACATGCTCCTACTAAAGCCCAACCTAATCCAAATATAATACCGCCAAACAGATAACGATATATTGATTTTTCTTTATCAGGAATCACTATTGGACTACCATCAATAGACTTGATTTTTTTTCTTTTTATAAGTTGGATAAAGATAATTCCAAAAAATAATGCTGTACCAATTATACCATACATATGAAAAGATTCAAATCGAAACATTTCATATATTCTAAACCATGATGCTGCTTCAGATTTGTACATAATTATTCCAAAAAAGAAACCGACTACTAAATAGATGAATACTTTTTTCATAGTACTAAAAAATTAAAGGAAATAATAAATGTACCATAATTAATCCTCCAATAAAGAATCCTATTACAGCTAATAATGAAGGTCTTTGAAGGTTACTTAAGCCTGTTATAGCATGACCCGAAGTACATCCGCCTGCATAACGTGTACCAAAACCAATAAGCAATCCGCCAACAATTAAAATAATAATTGTTTTTGGCTCTTGTAAGGCTTCTGCAGAAAACAATTCTTTGGGTAGATAATCGTTATCTTCAGAAAAGCCTATTTCTTTTAAACCTTCTTTTGTAGCGTTACTAATTTGCGGCATCGTACCATCAGTCATAAAATTCTTAGCTACAAATCCTCCTAAAATTGCTCCTAAAACAACTAATAGGTTCCAGCTTTGTTCCCTCCAATTAAAATTGAATAATTGGCTGAATTTTCCGCCACCACAAATGGCACAGAAAGTGCGTAAATTAGAAGACATACCAAAAGTTTTTCCCATTATTAAAAGAAAAAACATAATTAGTGCTATTAAAAAACCTGAGAGCAACCAAGACCATGGTTGTAAAAAAAATTCCATAAATCAATTTTGTGCAAAAATACATGCTATAATTTAATTTATGGAAATTAAAATCTTTTTTAACTGTTAGAGATTTTTTTAGTTTTTGATTTTAAACACTTTAGTTAAAATATCTTCCATCAAACACCATTTAGTGATTGCAGACTGAAATAAATTAGCGCCTACAAACACTGTAAACCACAACCAATTTTGATTAACGTACATACCTAATAATACGCTTATTATAACAAAAATTCCTGCTATTGCTCTTATATACCTGTTTAACATAACTATTATTTATTTAAATTTAAATTGCTCTTTCTATGGGTACAACAATCGCTTTAATAGGATTGTTGGTTTCTAAATTACTATTGAATTCTTTTATCAAATCAAAAAGGGTATCAATAAACATGTCTTCTGTAAATGAGAAAAACATTGTAGACTCATTACTTGCATTTTCTGCTCCAAACCAATTGGTAGACATAATTAAAGCATGGTTGTTTTTATAACCATCTATATCAGATTCGCTAAAATTTTCAATACCTGCTTTTTTAAAAAGTTTAATTACATCCTTGTGAAACCTTTCTACTGCGGTTACTAATACTAATTTCATATCTTTCAATTTTACTGGCCAAATGAGCACAACTAAGATTTTTTTTGAACTCTCATAACACTTAATTGTGCTCAGCCAGCTTTTTATTTATGGTTTTTACGTTCTATCATATAATACACTAAAGGCACAACTAATAAGGTTAACACAGTCGAAACGATGGTTCCACCCATTAACGAAATAGCTAATCCTTGAAATATCGGGTCAAACAGGATAACAAACGCACCTATGACTACTGTTCCTGCAGTTAATAAAATTGGTGTTGTACGCACTGCTCCTGCTTCTATTGCGGCTTGTTTTAATGGCACGCCTTCTTCTAACCTCAGATTGATAAAGTCAATCAACAATACCGAATTACGTACCATAATTCCCGCCAAAGCAATCATACCAATAAATGATGTTGCGGTGAAAAATGCGCCCATCAACCAATGACCTAGAATAATTCCAATCATCGATAATGGTATGGCAACCATCATTACTATTGGTGCTTTAAAGTTTTGGAACCAACCAACAATTAAAATATAGATTAAAGCTATTGCTCCTAAAAAGGCAATTCCTAAATCTCTAAATACTTCTAAGGTAATTTGCCATTCGCCATCCCATTTTACGGTGTAATCATCTTCAAATTCTGGCTGTCCTAAATACATTTCATTAATCTCATAGCCTTGTGGTAACGGAATAGCTTTTAATTTCTCTTCCATTCCTAAAATTGCATACGCAGGACTTTCTAATTCGCCAGCCATATCTGCTAACACATACACCACGCGCTTTTGGTTTTTACGGTAAATACTTTTTGCGCTTGTAGTTTCAGAAATATCAACCAAGTCTACAATTGGCACTAAGTTACCTTGTTGCGATTTCACTTTTAACTGCGAAATATCTTGAATGGTTGACTTTTCCTTTTCATCTAGAGCCAATACTAAACCTATTTGATTTACAGCATCTTCGTCATACAACACGGTTAACGGTCTGTTGGATAGTGCCATATTCATGGTATAAGCAATCTGTTTTGGTGCTACACCGTAAAGCATTGCTTTTTCTTTGTCTATGGTGAATTGAAATTCTTTTTGATCTGCTTCTACCATCCAATCGACATCAACAACATCTTCAGTATTATTCAAAATATTTTGAACTTCGTTAGCTATCTCCATTTGCTTATCATAATCAGGACCATAAATTTCTGCTACTAAAGTTGATAAAACTGGTGGTCCTGGTGGCACTTCAACAACCTTAACATTCGCATTATATTTTGAAGCTATCTTTTGAATGTCAGGACGCAATAATTTTGCAATATCGTGAGATTGCGCACTACGTTCTCCTTTATCAATTAAATTCACTTGAATATCTGCCATATTACTTCCACCACGTAAATCGTAGTGACGTACTAAACCGTTAAAAGTAATTGGCGCTGATGTACCAATATAATTCTGATAATTAACTACTTCTGGTCGCGTTGATAAATATTGCGAAATTTCTTGAGCTACAACTGCTGTACGCTCTAAGGTTGTTCCTTCTGGCATATCGATAACTACCTGAAATTCATTTTTGTTATCAAACGGTAACATTTTTACAACTACCGAATTGGTGAAAAACATCACCATTGTTCCCATTAACAAGATGAACGTTAATCCTAAAAACAACCAGCGCTTAGAGGAACTTTCAATTAACGGACGCTCAAATTTTTCGTAGAACTTGTAAATTAATGTGTCTTCTAATGGTTTTTTAGGCTTCTCTTCTGCTCCTTTTTTATCTTTTTCACGCAAGAAAATATACCCTAAATACGGTGTTATAGTTAAGGCTACAAATAACGACAGTATCATTGCAATAGACGCTCCAATTGGCATTGGTGCCATATATGGGCCCATTAATCCAGACACAAACGCCATAGGCAATACTGATGCAATTACGGTAAACGTTGCCAAAATAGTTGGGTTACCAACTTCGTTAATGGCATATAAAGCCGCTTGTTTAAATAGCAAGCGTTTCATTTTAAAATGCCTATGCATATTTTCGGCAATGATAATTGAATCGTCTACCACAATACCTGTAACGAATACTAGCGCAAATAAGGTGATTCGGTTAAGCGTATAATCCAGCATATAGTAGCTTAATAGCGTTAATGCGAAGGTAATTGGCACAGATAAAAACACGACCAATCCACCACGCCAACCCATTGCCAACATCACTACAAATGTTACCGCAATGATAGAACCTATAAGGTGTAATAGTAATTCAGACACTTTGTGAGATGCTGTTTCACCATAGTTTCTGGTGATTTCTACGTGTACATCATCAGGAATTAAAGTTTTGCGTAAATGCTCTACTTTATCAATGATGACATCTGCAATTTTCATCGCGTCTGCACCTTTTCGTTTTGCTACAGAAATAGTTACTGCTGGATATTCTGATTGGTAATCGCTTGCCTTTTCGCTTGCTTGACCAAAACCAAGACTAACGTAATTTTGTGGTACTTCAGGACCATCAACAATTTTTGCGACTTGCTTTAAATAGATGGGCTGATTTTGCTGCACACCAACAACTAGATTTTCAACATCAGTCACCGATTCTAAAAACTTACCTGTATTTACAACAAATTCTGTATCATTTTTATCAAAAGTTCCGCTATTTAATTGCGCATTGTTGGCTTTAATCATTTCAGAAACCGATAAAAAGTCTAAGCCAGCACTCGCTAATTTATCCTTATCTAAAACGACACGAATTTGACGTTCTCTTCCTCCTATTTTATGTGTAATAGCAACGTCATTCACTTTTTTAATTTCGGCTTCTAATTCTTGAGCCATTTGCCCTAATTGGAAATCGTCATAGTTTTCACTCCACAACGTCAACCCTAACATAGGCACATCATCAATAGCACGTGTTTTTACTAACGGAAACGTAACGCCTTCAGGCATTTCATCCATATGCTTATTGATTTCGTTGTAAAGTTTCACAAAAGAACGCTCGATATCTTCGCCCACATAAAACTGAACGATGACCATTCCTTGTTCTTTCATAGACGTAGAATACACATATTCCACACCTTTTATATTCGAAATTAATTGCTCTAAAGGCTTGATCACTCTAGATTCAACCTCGGTTGGACTTGCACCAGGATAACCTACAAAAATATCTGCCATAGGCACATCAATTTGCGGCTCTTCTTCACGAGGAATTAAAAACGAGCTGTACACACCAATGACCATAAAAACAATCATTAAAAGCACTGTAAGCTTTGATGTCATAAAGACTTTGGCAATTTTTCCTGCTAAACCTTCTTTCATTTTGATTTCTTATTTTTTGGGCGTTTTAACGGGCTATTCGCTATATCTTTTTATTGTCTTACATTTCGACTGCGCTCAATGTGACAATAAAAAGGATGCCGCTTCTATCCCTAACGCGACTTTGAACTGTTAATTCAATCTTGTTATTAATTTAAAATTCAGTACTATTTACTGCCTACTGCAAACTGAATTACTGCACACTTATTTTTGCTCCGTTATACAACTTTCCTTCAGCCGAAACGATATAACTTTCATTGGCGTTTAAACCAGATAATACTTCTACTTCATTTCCAAACGTTCTACCTAAACGCAACCAACGTAAAATGGCTGTATTACTTTGGCTTACCGTATAAACGCCGCTTAACTGACCATTCTTTACAATAGCTTCTTTTGGTATCAAAACCATTGAAGTTTCTGCTTTTCTTTCTACAGGAAATTGCACCGTTGTGAACATTCCTGATAGAATTTTTGCATCGGTTTTATCTAAGGTTATCTTTACTAAATATTGCCCGCCTGTTTGTGCTGCAGATGTACTTACTTCGGTGACTTTTCCAGAAATAGTTTGGTTAATAGATTTTACATTTACACTTACTTTTGTATCTTTTTTTATTTCTGAAATTTCGGTTTCTGGAACCATTGCAACCACTTCAAAATCGCCTGGTGCTTCTATTGAAATTAAAGGCTGACCTGGATTTGCCATGTCTCCTTTTTTTACATTTTTACTTGTAATAACTCCGCTAAAAGGTGCAGTAATGTTGGTATAAGCAAATTGTGCGTTAATTTCGTTTTTCATTTGTTTTGCAGCTTCAAGACCTGCTTTTGCCATCTCATAATTAGCTGTCATATCATCCATTTCTTTTTGAGAGGCACTGTTTTGAGCAAATAGCGACTTAAAACGCTCGTAATCTTTTTTAGCGTTATTAAATGCTGCTGTAGCTTTTGTGATATTTGCGTTTACCTGAGCTTTTTGAGCTTGTAAATCGGCATTGTTAATAGCTACTAACAATTGTCCTTTGCTTACTTTATCGCCAACATTTACAGGTACGTTATTGACGTAACCCATCATTCTTGTACTTAAATTAGCACTGTTTTCGGCTTGAATTTTTCCGCTTACCGCTAAAAATGGACTGTCATTATTGTCGCTAACCTGTGCTACTTTTACAGTAATAGCAGGTGAGTTATCTGCAACTGCTTTTTTGTCTTCGCTACCACAACTTGCTAGTAATATTGCTGTTGAAAGTGATAAGATGGTATATAGTTTTTTCATTTTAATTGAATTTATTTTTTTGTTTGCCAAGAATTCACGAATATTTTTCTAAGCTAATTTTTATTTCATATTTACTGATTACTGCAACTGCATACTGCAAACTAAACACTATTCTTTAGTTAAAAAATTGACGTACGCTAAAGCGTAATTGTATTCAAAAATGGTTTGGTAATATTCTAATTGTTTTTGTGCATATTGGGTTTCTGCCATCAATAAATCTGATGTTTTTTCTAAACCTTCTTTAAAACGATTAGTACGAATTCTAAGCGATTCTTCTGATTGGTCTAAAGCTAATTTTGATAGGTTTAATTTGTTTTCGGCATCAATAAGCATTCTCTTAGCTTTATTTAATTCTAACTTGCTTTTTGATACATATTGATTGTATTCAAGTTTAGATTTTTCAAACTCGGCTCTACTTTTCTGAGCTTTTCCAAAACGCTTTGATCCTTGAAAAATATCCCAACTTAATTGTGCACCAACAATGTATCCGTTGGCATCTGCTTGAAAGATTTTATCATCATACATTTCGTAACTTCCAAAAGCGTTTAAACGTGGTAAAAACGCCATTTTATCTGCTTTACTCATAGCTTCATATGCTTTACTTGCTAATTGCATTGCTTTGATGTCGCTACGGTTTTCAGTAAACGTTTTCAATTCCATGGTACGCACATAAGGCGTTAATGTATCGCTTGGTTTATAGGTTACAAATGTGTCGTCATTCATTAAAAATGATAAATAATTAGACGCATTTTGGACGTTACTTTTAGCTTGTTGTAATTGGTTTTTTACTTCGGTAACACGTACTTCTACATTAAGCACATCGGCACGTTGTAAATACCCTTGCTCGTAACTATTATCTGCTAATTTTTTATTTGCATTTGCGGCTTCTAATGCTTTTTCTAAAACATCAACAGCTTTGTATGCTAATTGTAATTGCATGTAGGCTTTATCTACTTCAAAAACAATGTAATCTTCAGTACGCTGTGTTTTTAATGACATGGCTTCCATTTTAGATTTGGCTGCTTTACGCTGAAATATTCCATCTACATTAATTAGTGGTTGTTGTACTTCTAGCTTGGTTGCGAAGTTTTGCGTCGTTTCTGGATCGTTTAACAATGCTGGATTAAAATCATTCATTGTTAAAATTTCTTGATTTAATTTAGAACCAAAAGCCATTAAAGGATTTGTAGTAGAAATACCTGTATGGCTAGCTGTAATATTTGGCAAGAAAATAGCATTGGTCTGTCTATAATCTGCTTTAGCTTGGTTAAATTCTTCTTCAGAAATTTTTATAGAAGTATTGTTTTCTGAAACTTGAGTCAAAACTTCACTTTTACTTATTGGTTTTACCTCTTGCGCTTGTGTTAAGGAAGACCAGATAAATACTGATAGGATTGATAAGTTAATTATGTGTTTCATTTTTCAATTTTTACTGATACAAATGTACGTTTAGAAAACACCTATGTCAGTAACATATGTTACCTAGAAAAAAATGAAATTTGTGACAAAAGTCACTTTCAAACCCTTCTTTTTATACTAAATTTGCATCTGTGAAAAAATGGATTTTCTTTTTTGCAGTTAGTTTAAGCGCTCTTATTATATTTAATATGCTAAGAGTCTCTTTTACTTTTATATACTACGAATTAGATCCTATTGGCTTTATCGAAGAGCTTTGCGAGAATAAAGACAAACCAGAATTACAATGTAACGGAAAGTGTCACTTAAAAAAAGTAGCTCAAACGACTGGTGACGAAAATGAGCCTGTTAAAATTGTAAATTTTGAAGAGTTACTTCTATTTAAACAAGACATTACAGATTATAAATTACAAACAAACTTTTATAGTTTAAAAAGGGAAAACTTTATTTACCTTAACCTTTATAACTTTAGTTATAAATCTTCCTGTTTTCATCCTCCACAAGTTTAAGTCTACATACCATTATTTTAGCTTTAATACTGTTTTTCAGTATTAAAACCACAGACTTATTACAAATTTTCAAATAAAAATATACGATGAAAACATTTTATAGTGCATTATTATGTGCGCTAATCACAACCGTATCTATTGCTCAAACAAACCCTAAAGCAAAAGATACAACTACACAAAAAGTAACAACTTTAGACGAAGTTATTGTAACCGGAAATTTAAAAACAGACCCAATACATACTATTGTTACTAATAATTATGATGAAACTATTGTTCAACCTAAAAACGTAGCCGATTTATTTAATGATATTAATGGTTTTTCGGTCATTAAAAGAGGAGATTACGCTATAGATCCAAGTTTTAGAGCTAGCCAATACGAACAGTTAAACGTGCAATATGATGGTGGAACCAAAGCAATGCACGCTTGCCCAAACCGTATGGATCCAATAACAACACATGTTATTCCTGAAGAAATTTCAAAAATTGAAATTATTAAAGGTCCGTACACCGTACGTTATGGCGCAACATTTGGCGGTATTGTAAACTTAGTCACTCAAAAACCAAATTATTTAGATAAAGGCTTTCATGGCAAAGCTTCTGCTGGATATGAAACCAACGGAAACTCGATGGTAAACATGCTTCAATTACAATATATTGAAGACAAATACGACATTGTTGGTAATGTTGGTTATAGAGATTTTGGAAGTTATGAAGACGGAAATGGTGTTGAAATTCCTTCATCTTTTAGAAGCACCGATTATGGGGTAAAGTTAGGCTATAATTTTACAGACAATCAACGTTTACAAGCGCATTGGCGTCAATCTTTTGGTCGTGATGTACAACACGCTGCTTTGATGATGGATACCGAATATGATGATAGTAGTATCCTGTCTTTAGATTATAAAATTTCGGATTTAGGTGAAACTGTTAAAAGCTTTTCCGCGAAAGCGTATTACAGCTACGTAGATCATTTAATGACAAATTTTGACAGACCTTCTTTTGCGCGTATGGCGGCAGAATCTTCTGTTGAATCTACAACTATTGGAGGAAAATTAGAATTAAACTGGCAACCAGCAAAAAACCTGACAATTTTTAGTGGTTTGGATGCTATGACAATTGCAAGAGATGGTGGAAGAACCAGAACCATAAAGTTAAACATGATGGGTATGTCACTTGCTATGCCAATGGTGTTTAACGACAAGGTTTGGCAAGATTCTTACATTAACGATTATGGTGTATTTACAGAAGCAAAATGGGCAATTAACCCAACCACAGTATTAACTGCTGGTATGCGTTATGACCTAGTAAAAAGTGATATACAAGATCCAGAAGACGACTTTGCTGCGCGTTACGATTTAGAAGAAAAAACAGATAACAATGTAAGCGGAACAGTCTCTATCAAGCGATTAGTTACAGATAATTTTACGTTAGAAGCTGCTTATGGTCGTGGTGTACGAAGTGCTAATATGATAGAGCGTTATATTAATCATTTTAATGTTGGTCAAGATCCTTATGAATATTTAGGAAACCCAAATCTAAATCCAGAAGTTAACAATCAATTTGAAGTTGGTTTTAAAGGAAAAAACAGTAAAAACAACTTTAATTACGCGGCTAGTTTTTACTATTCTAAATTCGAAAATTATATCGTAGCGGTTGTAGATCCAACCATTACACGCAAGTATATGCCAACTGCAATGCCACAAGAAGTAAAAGTGTTTAGAAATTTAGATAACGCTTATAAAACTGGTTTTGAAGCTATGGCGAAAGTTAACTTTTTAAATGATTTTTATTTTAAAACTGAATTGGCTTACGTGTATGCAAAAAACAATGATTTAGGTGAATCTTTACCACTTACGCCACCATTAAACAGTACATTTTCTTTAGGCTTAGACCGTGAAAAATATTGGGCAAAAGTGCAATATAATGTAACTAGCAAACAAGAAAACATCGCCGAAAGTTTTGGAGAAACAACAACAGCAGGTTATGAAACTTTAGATGTAAAATTAGGTATAAAACCACTTAAAAACTTAACATTAGGTGTTGCTGCATTAAATATTTTTGATGAAGCTTATAACAATCATCTAAACTTTAGTTTTACAAATCAAGCTGATTTTGGAAGAACACCAATTACAGAACCAGGACGTAACTTTTCTGCTTTTGTGCAGTATCAATTTTAATAAAAACATGTCCGTTATTTATTAAAAGTTCTCGATACAATTTTATAGTTCTGCTTCGACTACGCTCAGCAAATACTAAAAAATCACTCGAACTGACGCAATTTTGATTATTACATCATATAGAAAAAGGGCATTTTAAAAATGCCCTTTTTCAATTAAAAAACCAACCAAAAATCACTGATAACCACATCAGTTTACTTTTCTTGTGCCGCCATGTCCGCCAGCAACAACAATCATAATTTTGATACTTAAATAGATGAATTTAAAAAATTGAAGTATTGGATTCATCATTTTAAAACGCTGATATTTTGATATTCTTTGTGTCATGATTATGTTATTTGTTTATTCGTTTATTTGTTGATTTGACTTATACGCCTAAATCAACTATTTCAAGATTTAATTCTTATTCTGGAATCATCTTTTAGATTTGATTCCTATTCAGGAATTAACCTTTTTTAGATTTGATTCCTATTCAGGAATCAACCACCAAAATGGTCGCATTTTTGCTTTATAAATAAAGGCGTAGTGTAAGGCTAGTTTTAACCAATGTCCTGCTAAACCTATTTCGCCAAAGGTTTTTCCTAGTTTTCTACCTTGTGTTTTTGGATATTTTTCATAATCTGGCACAATTGGATATGTGGTGATACTTACACCGCTACCTTGAGTCATACCATAACCTGCAGAAGCAATACAAGCTGCTCCCATATTTCCCATTGATCCTTTATGATGTAAGGATTCTTTACCCGATTTTATACTATCTATAATGTTATCTGCTACTAATTTTGCTGTAATACCTGATGGCATACCTGTTCTTGGTGGAGCAGGAAATATATCAGTTCCATTTTTACTTTTTCTAGGTTTTGAAATTGTATGTGGCGGCGCAAATGCAATACCTGGTGCAAAAATATTCTTATAGCTTGGGTTTTGATAAGTTTCTGGCCAATCTTGCACACTCCATTGTTCATAAGGTTTTGGAGTATAATCGGCATCTACAATCATAAAGCCTTTAAATAGCTTGTCTGTAATATCGTTATCATTTTTATCGTAAGCTTTAAAACCGTGACCTGAAAATGCTGGTATTAACATTGCAAAATCGTAGGTTTCGGTTTTGTATTCGCCATCTAAATTTTCATAATGTGCTACGCCATCTTCAATCTTACTTAGGCCTGCTCCTGTAATCCATTTTATATCTCGATCTTCAAAAATCATTTCTATCATCTCATTAGACTTCATCGTCATGCTTCCGTAACTCATTAACATACCGTCCATACCAAAATCGCCTAATTGGTATTCATTAGAAATCCATGTGATTTCTGCCATTTCACGAACATTATGTCTACGTAACTCTTGTTCTACATTTAAAATATATTCAAATGCAGCACCTTGACACGTCGATTTGGCGTGACCAGTTCCTATTAAAATTTTAGCTTTTCTACCGTTCTTCATTTGCTGAATCACTTCATTTAAACCATGCCAAGCATGATCTGCATGTGTATAAGTACATACGGAATACGTTTTATTTTCACCGGGAATTAAACCTTCTGTTGCTTCAAAATTTAATTTTGGACCTGTGGCGTTTATCAAGTAATCGTAAGTGACTTTTTCTTGAGTTCCTTTCTTTTCACCTGTAACATATTCGGCTAAAATATAAGGTTTCTGCTCTGTTTTATCACCTTCAGGATGAAAGGTTACCGCTTTGGCTTGCTTATATCCAATGCCTTTCTTTTTGTATAATGGCGCTAATGGGAATAGGATTTTTTTTGATTTCATTCTACCAATTCCGACCCAAATATTAGACGGAATCCATTGGTAATTGCTATTAGGAGAGACTACGACAACTTCGTGATCTTTTGACAGCTTTCGTCTTAAATGCGACGCAGCTACGTGACCAGAAATTCCGGCTCCTAAAATAACTATTTTTGACATTTTACTAAGATTAAGAATTAGTTTTTAGATTTAAAAAGTTGAAGTATTGTACTTTTTAATCTCTATGTAAAGGTTGCACTTTAAAACTAATTACACAGTAACCTATGTTACATAATCTTAGGTTTAATAACTGGTGTCATCCAACTCTACTTTTCCGTTAAAAGTTTTGTATAAAAACAAGAAATAAAATGCTAAAAGTGGCGCTCCAATTAGTACAATAGTAAGCATAATCCCTAATGATTTTTGTGATGATGCTGCGTTATAAATAGTTACACTATATTCTGGATTTATAGTTGAAGGCAACAACACTGGATACAATTGAAAAGCTACTAACATTAATAAAAATGCCATGATTAATGACGAAAATACTAATGCATAAAAGTATTTCTTTTTAGATACTAATCTTGGCACATTAGCTACTGCTAAAAATGCTAAAATTGGTAATGCGAAAAATATAGGTTGTTCTTTAAATTTATCGGTCACTCCGTGAAGATATGACAATGTGTAAAAAGATGTAACCACAAAACTAACAATAAAGAAAATCATGCCTCTTTTTAGTAAAAAAGATAATCTATCATGTAGTTTTCCTTCAGTTTTTAAAAGAAGAAAAATAGCACCTTGCGTCATAAAAATGGATAATGTAGTAAATCCGACCATTAATGAATATGGGTTTAAAAACGCGAAGAAAATGCCGCCTTTATAAATAAAGTTTTCGTGTAATTCAAAACCTTGTAATACGTTTCCTAAAACAACACCAAGTAAAAAAGCTATTAATGTATTTGATGTAAAGTAAATGATGTCCCAGGTTTTTCGCCACCATTTCATTTCTTCAGCACTTCTAAATTTTATAGCAGCAGAACGTAATACCAATAGCATTAAAAACAACATAAACGGAATATACATTGCCGATAACATAGTTGCATACATTACAGGAAAACCTGCAAACAATGCGCCGCCACCAATAATTAACCATACTTGGTTGGCATCCCAAAGTGGACCAATTGAATTTATGGCAATACGTCTACTTATATCTTTTCTTAAAAATAAATGCCATGCACCAGCACCATAATCAAAACCTTCTAAAATAGCATAACCAGAAAACAAAAGTCCTACTACTAAATACCATAATGTTGGATAATCTATACCTAAAAATGTTTCCATAACTTTTAATTACGTGTACTTTAAAAATTCATTTGGATTTTCAGATTCATCATAAGGACCATGATTTATCTTCTTGTTTAAAGAATATAAAAACAACAAAAATAAGATGGCATAAACCACAAAAAACAAAATTAATGAGAATAGAATTTGATTTGCAGATACCTCTTGAGAAAACGCTTGGCTTGTTTTTAAATGACCATAAACAACCCAAGGTTGTCGTCCCATTTCGGCAGCAAACCAACCAGCTTGATTGGCTATTTGAGGTAGTAATACCGAAAATGCAAATATTTTAAGTAACCACTTTTTATCAAACAACTTACCACGCCACCATAAATAACTAGCATATAATGTTAACCCGATAAAAAACATACCTATAGAAATCATAATATGATAAAATTGAAAAACAGCGTTGACTTGCGTTGGTATTTCATCTTCAGGAAATGCGTTTAAACCCGTGATTGGCTCGTTAAAATCTTGATGCACTAAAAATGATAATCCGCCAGGAATACCAATACCTGTAACAGTTTTTGAAGCTTGATCAACCCAACCAAATAAATATAAATCGGCAGCAGCAGATGGCTCGTAATGCCCTTCCATAGCTGCTAATTTTGCGGGTTGATTTACTGCAACACCATCTGCAGAACTATGACCTGACACTAATTGTGTTAACGAAATTATTGTAGCTACAGATAATGCTATTTTAAAGGCTTTTTTAGAAATCTCTACATACCTTCCTTTTAATAAATAGTAAGCATGAACACTTAAAATCATAAATGCACCAGCTAAAAATGCGCCTTGCCAAACGTGAATGATGCGATCTACACTAGATGGATTAAAGACCATTGCCCAAAAATCGGTTACTTCTGCTCTAGCATTTAATCCTTCGCCTACAATATGATAACCTGCTGGTGTTTGCTGCCAACTGTTGGCTACAACAATCCAAACTGCCGAAAACATAGATCCTAAAAACACGCCTATTGTTGATATAAAGTGAACTTTAGGCGATACCCGATTCCATCCAAAAATTAAAATACCTAAAAAGGTACTTTCTAGTCCAAAAGCAAATAATCCTTCTGCAGCTAAAGCACTTCCAAAAATATCACCAACATATTTGGAATAAACAGACCAATTGGTACCAAATTCAAACTCCATAATAATTCCTGTAGCAACACCAATACCAAAGGTTATGGCGAAAATCTTTAACCAAAAACGAGTTAAAATTTCGTATTCTTTTTTACCAGTTTTAAGATACAAACCTTCAAAAATAACCATGATTAATCCAATACCAATACTTAATGGCGGATAGATATAATGGAAAGCTACGGTGAAGGCAAATTGAATTCGGGCTAAGATTTCGACATCCATAATTGTGAGTTTCTAACAAAAATACGACACAGATAATTGGTTGAATGTAATAAATATTACATATTACAAACTTTAACATTTAGCATAAAAAACCAGCTGTAAGGGTTAAAATACAACTGGTTTTTTTAATTTATTTTATGAGGTTTTACTATTTAAATTGAGAAACAGCATCACTTAAATCATAAACCTTAGTATCATTTTTTAAATTAGAAATAATACTGCTTCCTGCTGCGCTACGGTAACCACCTGCACAATGTACAACTATTGGTTTGTCTGTTGGAATTTGATTTTCAGAATCTCTTAATTCGTTTAAAGGAATTGATATAGCGTTATCAAAAAACTTACCTTCTTCTACTTCACTTTTATTTCTTATGTCAATAATTGTGTATTGATTTGGATTATTTTTAAAGTCTGATAAATCTATTTTTTCTGTACTTTCAAAAGATGAATCATCTAAAGTAAGAATGCCTTGCAACTGATCTTCATAACCAATTTTGGCTATACGATGTAGTATTTCATCTTTATCTTCAACTGTATTTAAAACCACATAAAATGCTTCTTCTGGTTTGACGATAGATCCCAACCAAGTTTCAAACTTATCATTTTCGGTTTTTGCCATAATATTTATACTACCTTTTAGATGATTTTTTTTGAAATCAGCTTCATTTCTAACATCAATAATTAAAGCGTTGTCTTCAAAACTATCTGCTTTAAATTGAAAGTTTGCTTTAGAAATTGCCTTTTCATAATCTTTTGCTCCAACTTTGTTTATATCTACGTTATATCCAAAATATGAAGGAATAAAAGGTTGATCTTTTAAAATATGATTGACAAAATCGTCTTCAGATAAATTTTTAAATGCCCAATTTTCTTCACGTTCTCGACCTAAAGTACTTGATGCATCTTTACTCATATTTTTTCCGCAAAGCGATCCTGCGCCATGTGCTGGGTAAACAATGGTGTTGTCTGGTAAATCGTTAAATTTTGTTTGCATGGTTTGGTACATGCTTTTGGCTAATTCTTCGCGTTTAGCTTTCATATTTCCAGCTTTTTCGCGTAAATCTGGACGACCAACATCACCAATAAATAGCGTATCACCAGAGAACATGGCGTAATCTGCGTTATTTTTTGCAATAATTGTGATACTATCTGGTGAGTGACCAGGCGTATTTATTGCAGAAAACTGAACGCTTCCTAAGTTAAAAACATCGCCATCATCAAAAGTTTTATGAGGATAATTAGCACCAACTAATTTACTTACAAAAATGGTTGCGCCAGTTTCTTTATGAATTTGAAAATGACTACTTACAAAATCTGCATGTGGATGCGTCTCGAAAACCGCAACGATTTTTGCATTTTCTTTTTCGGCTAATTTATAATAAGGTTTTGGGTCTCTGGAAGGATCAACAATTGCCATTTTATTATCGCTAATTATTGCGTAAGAATAATGCGCTAATGGCTTGTCTTCAAATTGAGTAATATTCATTTTATTTAGTTTTGCTTTAGTTAAGAATAAGATAAAAAAAATCGGTCTTAACTTGATGAAAAGACCGATATTTTAAGAGTATTTTATAGGTTTTTCTTTGCTAAATACCAGTCTACTTTTTCAAGAGAATCGTCGTTGATTCTTTCATTTAACTCGTCTAAAGTTTTTGGTGGTCCAACAATCACTTTATCTCCTTTTTTCCAATCTAAAGGCATCGCTACTTTGTATTTATCCGACATTTGAAGTGCTTCTAAAGCTCTTAAAATTTCGTCCATATTACGACCAACATTTAATGGGTAATACATTACAAGACGTATTTTTTTACTTGGATCTATAAAGAAAACCGCACGTACTGCTGCTGTTTCGCTTTCGTTAGGTTGTAACATTCCGTAAAGCTTAGATACTTTCATATCAATATCTGCGATAATAGGAAAATCGAAATATACACCTGTATTTTCTCTTACGTTTTGTACCCAACCTAAATGTGCGTGAACACTATCTATACTTAACCCAATAAGTTCTGTGTTAAGTGCATCAAATTCTGGTTTTCTTATTGCAAATCCACTCATTTCTGTTGTACAAACTGGTGTAAAATCTGCTGGATGAGAAAACATTACTACCCATTTATCTTTTGCAAAGTCAGAAAATTTAATTTTTCCTTTAGTCGTTACTGCTTCAAAATCTGGTGCTTGATCACCAATTCTTGGCATAGTGTTTACTTGGTTTATTTCATTGTTTGTTTCCATAATTACTATATGTTTTAAATATTTAATTTCTATGACATAAAATTAAAACAATAGATTTAATCTATTTGAAACATTTGTTACAAAAGATTGAAATTTAACAATAGTTTAAAAAAAAAGAGTGCAATTACTTGCACTCTTTAACCAAATTTAAATAAAAAAGCTACTCTTTAGTATCATCCTTTTTACTTTCTCCACTCATAAACTTTATAGCAAAACCTATAAGTGTTAAACAAACAATACCAAAAATAACAATCATTATTACACCGTTACTCCAGCTGTAAAGAGATATATTTTGAGATACCATAATTGATTAGTTTAGTCTTTAATTATTACTATGTAAAGGTATAACCGATTTACATAATTAAATATGACATTTGTCATTTAAATTAAAAAAGCATCTAAAATTATCAGATGCTTTACGCTATTAATTAAGATGATGATATTTACACTTCTTTTCCCTTCATCATTTTGTTCCAATATAAATACGGTAATCCATATTTTTTTAACATCCAAAGTCGCTAATGCTCTTTTTCACTATTAAAAACTAGCATTTGTTTCAGTTTTGGATCTGGAATAAAATTGTTATCATAATCAAATTCGGCTAAAATCATTTTACCATATCCTGTTACTAATGGGCAAGATGAATAACCGTTGTATGATTTATTGCCTTTTTTGCTATGTGCTATTAATTGTAAAATATTATCTGTAAATACAGGTACTTGCTTACGTATCGCGGCTCCTGTTTTTGCTGTAGGTAATGCTGCAACTTCACCTAAACCAAAAATATTTGCATATTTGTTATGTTGCAAAGTGTGTTTATCTACATCTAACCAACCAGCTTCATTAACTAAAGGAGAGTCTTTAACAAATTTTGGTGCTGTTTGTGGTGGCGCAAGGTGAAGCATATCAAATGGCATATCTATAATAGACTCGCCAGACATGATTTCTCTTAATTCGTTATCTTCATTTATCACACATTTATTTTCGCCAGTTCCAACACCTTTGAAGGTTACAATTTGATTTTCGCTATCAATTTTAATTGGCGCGTAGAATGGTTTAAAATGAATACCATATCTACTAATTACTTGCATTAGGCTTTCTCTAATTTCTTTTACTCCAAAAATAACAGAACCAGGTGTTGCAAAAATAACATTAGTTTTATTTTTCAATCCGTTTTTCTTGAAATAATCTGCTGCTAAATAGGCTATTTTTTGAGGTGCTCCACCGCATTTAATTGGTGTTGTTGGCTGTGTAAACACAGCATTGCCTTCTTTAAAATTCTTAATTACATCCCAAGTATGTTTTGGGTCTGTATAATTGCTACAAATTACACCTTTACCCAAAGATTCTGTTAAACCTTCAATTAAGGATGTATCCATAACTAAACCAGGAGATACAATTAAAAAATCATATGTTATTGCTCCATTTTCTTAAGTTTCAACAGTATTTTCTTCTGGTTTAAAAATTGTAGCGTAATCTTTTATCCAATCTGCACCACTAGGCATAACAAATGACATAGGACGTTTTGTTTTATCAAAATCATATGTACCTGCTCCAACTAATGTCCAAGCTGGTTGATAATAATGCCAATCTGCTGGCTCGATTATACCTATATCTAACGATTTGTTTTTGGATAGTAAATTGGCTGCAGTCATGATTCCTCCTGTTCCGCCACCAATTACTAGAATTTGATAGTGAGATTTCACTATTATTTTTATTTATTGAGTTTGTTAGTTTTCAATCCTGATAAAAATAATAGTGTTTTAAGACAAAAATTGTAACTTTTGTTACATAACAAATAGAATACTAATGTTTTAACAACATTAAGTGTAGTTTTTTATCAAAAGCTAAAAAACAGTAGTCTCTTTTTCTATTTTATCTATTCTAAAAAATAATTCTCTACCAACTCTTGGTTGTATTGAGTTGTGAGCATTTTCCATAATGGTAATTTTAAAATACGGTTTAAAGTAATTAATGTATTCTTCTTTACAACCTCCAAATGGTGGTTTATCCGTATTTAATGGTGCATCAAATAACAATCCGACAACTTTACCTTTTTGGTTTAGTAAATCGAATGCTTTTGCTGCATAGGCTGCTCTTAAATTAGGATTTATTGCACAGAAAAAAGTTTGTTCTACAATAAGATCAAAAGTTGTATCTATATCAAAAAAGTTTTTTTGTATTAAGTGGTTTTTTGGGAAGTTAGGCACTCTTTTTGAAAAATTTTCTAAAGCAGTTTTAGATACATCTACAACATAAACATTTGTAAAACCTTGATTGTGTAAATATTCTGCCTCGTGGCTATTACCGCCGCCAGGAATTAAAATCTTTAAGTTTTTATCTTCTAACTGATCAAAATAAGCTTTAAGTGGAGGAGAAACTTCACCTAAATCCCAACCTATATCGTTTAATTTATAACGCGTATCCCAATATTTTTCAGATAAATCCATTAATCTAAATTAGTGATGATGTTAATAATTTCGTCTTTTTGAAGCACTCCAGATTGACGCCAAACTTGTTTTCCGTTTTTAAAAATCATAAGTGTAGGTACGCCTCTAACCTGATATTTTGCGGCTAATGCTTGATTTTTATCTACATCAATTTTTATAATAGAAATACGGTCTTTTAAATTGTCTTTTACTTCTTTTAAAATTGGACTCATCATTTTACATGGTCCGCACCATTCTGCAAAAAAATCTATTAAAACAGGTTTGTCTTGATTTATAATATCTGAAAACTTACTCATACCTAATTGTTTTAATTATCAAAACTAATACTCCAAATACCTCTAACTTGGTCTGTTGTATAACCTGTAGCTTGGTCTTCTGGATATAACAAAGTTAACTTTTTTATTATTTCAGGCTTAATATTTTCGTTTGGTTTACCATGACATTGTAAACACATGCTATTTGTAACGATTGGATAATACACGTGTACTTGATCTGTATCTTCTTTTACAATTGGACTAATCTCTTCTTGATTTGCCAATTGTTTTTTAAATATATTGATATAATTAAGCTCTATTGCGTTTGCTTTATTATTAGGGTTTCTTGGTTTATCTGAAACTCTTTTAATATTAGCATTGTGTACAACACTCATACTATCTGTTAACGGATAAGCTTTCTCATTACAAAATGCTAACGCTTCTAAAGTTCCTTTTTTTTGGATGGTTCCCATCAAATTTTTTCCTAAAACTGCTTTTGTGGTTAAAGCATATTTTAAACCTCGTTCGCCGTAAGGTAAATCTTGATAGTTAACTTCTGCTTGTTGTTTTTGCATTACTTTACTCTTTCCTTTACCTTTTCCGTTACCCATGCCTTGCCCTTTGTGTTTACCTTGTTCTTCTTTAAAATGATTTTCAAACCATTCTGGTTGCTCAATATCAAAATCAAACATATATTCTGCAATTTGCTTAATATCTTCTTCTGGGAAAGATTGTTTTGGCATAACACCAAAGCGTTTTACAGCACCATAGAGTTTTGCATTTTCTTTAGTTGGGTTTTTTATAAAAGCATTTATATCTGCGACAAATTTTTCTTTTGATGTATCTTCATCTATGTAATGCCTTTTAATTGCAACCATTGGTGGTGCAATCCTATCGTCATGACTAGCAGTTGGACTATGACAAACGTAGCAATGTTTTTCCATTAGCTTTTTACCAGGATGATTGTTAGCTTGTAATTGTACATCTAATGCAGAGTGTTGTTTATTTTCTGAATCTTTACAGCTAAAAAAAGTGATTGCTAAAACTGAAATTATGAGTAACTGTTTCATGATTATTTTGATAGTTTACCCGTTGCGCAACTGACGAAAGATTTAGCTTTAGATACTAATCCGTTTTCATCTTCTATTGATGGATAACCTAAACTTTTTAGCATTTGTTTAACCTCTATTGCATCTTCAGGATTTGGGCAATCAAAAGTGACTTTACTTTCTTCTACATCTACATTTATATTTGAAATTGTTTCAATTTCTGATAATTTAGTCGAAATGGTATTTGCACAACCACCACATTTTAGGTTTTGAACTATTATTGATGTTTTCATATTTGTTTTTATTTATAATTTAAAATTCCGCCTTGCAAATCGTAGATGTCTTTAAAACCTCTTTCTGCTAATTTGTTAGCGGTTTGTCTGCTTCTATTTCCGCTTTTACAATAAATGTAAACTGGTTTTTCTTTGTCTAATTTGTCAAATTCTACATTAAATTTTCCTGAAAAAAAATCAATATTTTTAGCGCCTTCAATGTGTCCTGCTTCAAATTCGGCTGGCGTACGTACATCTATTAATTGCGCGTCTTTATATTGAATTTGGGCTTTAAATTCTTCTGGAGATAATACTTTTATTGGTTTATCTTGTATTGAATTATTTCCGAATAAAAATGAGAATATTGACATAATAAGTATGTATTTCATCTATAAAAATTTTTATAAAATTACGTCAATTTGTTACTATTGTTGGTAACCTTTGTTACAAAAAAAGTGCATGCTACAAGTTTGTAACACACACTTTTTTAACTAACTAAAAAACTTAAAACTACTTTAGTGTTGATGGACAAACATAGTCTGTTACTGGTATATCTGTTTTTTTGATAGCACCGTAACCGCCACCAACATCTATTAAGTTGTGGATGCCTCTACTTTTTAAAATAGACGCTGCTATTACAGATCTATATCCTCCTGCACAATGCACATAAAATGTTTTATTATCAGGAAATTCACTTAAATGATCATTTATGTAATCTAATGGTGTATTTTTTGCACCATCTACGTGTTCGGCAGTAAACTCTCCATTTTTTCTTACATCAAATACAACGTCTTTATTATCTTCAAAACGGTTTGCAAACTCTTCTGCGGTAATTGAAGTTATTGTATCGTATTCTTTTCCTGCTTTTTTCCAAGACTGGAAACTACCATCTAAATAACCAATTACATTATCAAAACCAACGCGAGATAAACGTGTCACCACTTCTTCTTCTCTTCCTTCTGGAGCTACTAAGAGTATTGGCTGACTTACGTCTACAATTAAAGCACCAACCCAAGGAGCAAATCCACCATCTATACCAATAAAAATTGAACGTGGTATGTGTCCTTTTACAAATTCTGATTGATGACGTACATCTAAAATAATAGCTTCAGTCTCATTTGCTGCTGCTTCAAAAGCTTCAGGTGATAACGGTTTATTAGATTTAGTGATAACGTTATCAAAACTTTCGTAACCTGTAATATTCATCATTACATTTTGAGGAAAATATCCTGGTGGCTCTGATAAACCGTCAAGAACTTCTTCTATAAATTCTTCTTTAGTCATATCTGCTCTTAAAGCATAGTTGACCTTTTTTTGATTTCCTAAAGTATCTGTAGTTTCTTTACTCATGTTTTTACCACATGCCGATCCTGCACCGTGATTTGGGTACACAATTAAATCGTCACTTAATGGCATAATCTTATTACGTAAAGAATCGTATAAATAACCTGCTAACTTTTCTTGAGTTAAATCTGCAACAACTTTTTGTGCCAAATCTGGACGACCAACATCACCAATAAATAATGTATCGCCAGTAACAATACCGTGTTCTTTACCGTTTTCATCTATTAAAAGATATGTGGTACTTTCCATAGTATGACCAGGTGTATGGATAACTTTTATCTTGTAGTTACCAACTTCAAAGATTTGTCCGTCTTCTGCTACTATTGCTTCGTAATTTGGTTTTGCTGTTGGTCCAAATACAATGCTAGCTCCTGTTTTTTCTTTTAAATCTAAGTGACCAGAAACAAAATCTGCGTGAAAATGCGTTTCAAAAACATACTTGATTTTTGCATCGTCTAATTTTGCTCTATTAATATATGGCTGAACTTCGCGAAGCGGATCTATTATTGCTACTTCTCCGTTGTTTTCTATGTAATACGCTGCGTGCGCTAAACAACCAGTATAAATTTGTTCTACTTTCATGTTATTTTATGTTCTAATTCAATTTTAAAAATTGATTATTAATGGGTTATAAAATTAATTGATTTGTAATTATATAGATGTAACAAAAGTTACAATTATCATTTAGTTAACTCTTTAAAGATTATATATATCCCCATAACGAGTACAAACCATCCAAATCCTTTTTTAAGTTTTGCGCCTTCAATAAATTTTGAAAGATATGTGCCGATAAATATACCAATAATAGAGATGGATGTAAAACTTAATAAAAACAACCAATCTATTTCTATATTTTGAACATCTCCTATAAATCCTATTAGCGAGTTAATAGCTATGATTAATAACGAAGTTGCTACAGCATTTTTTATAGACATTCTGGCAAAAAACATTAGTGTTGGTATGATTAAAAATCCGCCACCAGCACCGACTAATCCTGTTAAAACACCTATAAATGCCGCTTGAAAAAAGAAAACAACAAAATTAAGATTTACATCTTCTTCTATAACTTCTTTTTTACTTTTTAACATAGATATTGAAGCTAAAAGCATTAATACTGCAAATAGTAACATTATTGCAATATCTTTTGTGATTATAAAATTGTTTATTTTGTAAAATTGTTCTGGTATTGCTGGTACTAAATACTTACGTGTTAAAAATACGGCTGTAAATGCAGGAACTGCAAAAACAATTGCTGTTTTAAAGTCTACTAATTTTTTTTGAATATTTTTTAAAGCTCCAACTAGAGCAGAACTACCAACCACAAATAAAGAATATGCTGTAGCTGTTATTGGATTTATACCTAATAGATAAACTAAAATAGGTACGGTAAGGATTGATCCGCCACCACCAATTAAGCCTAAAACAAGACCTATTAGTAATGCGCCTATGTATCCAAGTATATATTGTATTTCCATAGTTAAGAGTTAGTACTCAAAACTAATAATGATTAGCTTGTTTTTTTGTAACATTTGTTACAGGTTTATAAGTCTAGAACTTTAATATTATTTCTGTGTAGCTCTATGCGACCATTTATTTCTAAAGCTTTAAGTAGTCTTGATATTACTACCCTTGATGTATGTAAGTCTGAAGCTATTTCTTGATGTGTAACATGTATCACATCGTTATGATTTACCATTGCTTTATCTTTAAGGTACTTAAATAGTCTTTCGTCCATTTTTAAAAAAGCAATAGTATCAATAGCTTCTAAAAGCTCGGTCATTCTGTTTTGATAGCTTTGCAACACAAAATTACGCCATGATTTATACTTGCCTAGCCACTCTTCCATTTTTTGAACTGGCACCATTATTAATCTTGCATCTGTTTCGGCTATTGCTCTTATTTCACTTTTAGAATCTCCTAAACAACAGGATAATGTCATTGCACAAGTATCACCTTGTTCTATAAAGTAAAGAATAAGCTCATCTCCTTCTTTATCTTCTCTTAAAATCTTAATGGCTCCGCTAATTAATAGTGGCATAGATTTTATATAGTCTCCTATTTCTATCAATTTAAGTCCTTCAGGAATATCTCTATAAGTACCAACATTGTTTATTTCTTGAAGTAATTCATCTTCAAATAAATAGCCATAATGCTGCTTAAGCTCTTCTATCATTTTAGAATAATTTTTATACGTAAAGTTATGTATTTTAAGTAATATTAAGTTTAAGTTTGCTAAAATTTAATCTTGTTTATGTTAAAAGCTGTGTTATTTGATATGGATGGTGTAATTGTAGATACAGAACCTTTACACAACAAAGCCTATCACAAAATGTTTGAAGACTATAAAATTGATGTAACTAAAAATTTATACGAAAGTTTTACCGGTCAATCTACAAGAAATGTTTGTACCAAACTTGTTAATCATTTTAATTTAAAAGCTAGTCCTAAAGATTTAGAATTGTGCAAGCGTAATCACTTTAATGGTTTATTTGAAACAGACGAAAGTTTACAGCTTTTAGATGGTGTACTTGATATTATTGTTGATTATTTTAATAATGGTTTAACTTTGGTTTTAGCTTCTTCAGCTTCAAATAGTACAATTAACAAGGTGTTTACAAGATTTGAATTAGACCAGTATTTTAAAGCAAAAATTAGTGGCGCTACTTTAAAAGCGTCAAAACCACATCCAGAAATTTTTGAAAAAGCAGCTCAATTAGCCGGTTTTAAACAAGAACACTGTATTGTTATAGAAGACTCTACAAACGGTATAAAAGCAGCAAAATCTGCAGGCAGTTATTGTATAGGATATGACAGTTTACACTCAAAAAATCAAGATTATAGTCAAGCAGATTTAGTAATTTCTTCTTTTAAACAAATACCTTATCAAAAGGTTAAGACACTTATTTAATTTATAGTGTTATGACCAATGTCATGTTTTAAATAGTTTTTGCACACTAATTTTGACTTATAAAAAATTAGTTATGTGCTTTTCTTTAGTTAACAAATACAATGTAGCCGGACCTAGATACACAAGTTATCCAACGGTACCATATTGGAATACAGAAACGTTTTCTTCTAATAAATGGAAAGAAAGCCTTATAAAAGCTTTTAATGAAAGTAATCAAGAAGAAGGTATAAGTCTTTATATCCATCTCCCTTTTTGCGAAAGTTTATGTACTTTTTGTGGTTGTAACAAACGTATAACTAAACGCCATGAAGTTGAAACTCCTTACATTGAAGCTGTTTTAAAAGAATGGAATTTATATTGCGAGTTGTTTGATGATAAACCAATTATCAAAGAGCTTCACTTAGGTGGCGGAACACCAACATTTTTTTCGACAGAAAATTTAACACTTCTAATTAATGGTCTTAAAGCTAAAGCAGAACTTGCTAATGAATATGAATTTAGCTTTGAAGGTCATCCAAATAATACCACAAAAGAACATTTACAAACCTTATATAATTTAGGGTTTAGACGTGTTAGTTTTGGTGTACAAGATTACAACCCAATAGTACAAAAGGCAATACACCGCATTCAACCTTTTGAAAACGTAAAACGTGTTACAGAACAAGCTAGAGAAATTGGTTACACCTCTATTGGACATGATATAATTTTTGGTTTACCTTTTCAAACAGAAGCACATGTAGAAGCAACAATAAAAAAAACAAAAGCGTTACTACCAGACCGTATTGCTTTTTACAGCTATGCCCATGTCCCATGGATAAAAGGGAATGGACAACGTGGTTTTAAAGACAGTGATTTACCAAAAGCAGATAGTAAACAAAACCAATATCAATTAGGTAAAAAACTACTAGCAGATGCAGGTTATTACGATATAGGCATGGATCATTTTGCACTAAAAACAGACAGTTTATATAAAGCTAGTAAAAACGAAACCATGCATCGTAACTTTATGGGCTACACAGCATCAAAAACTAAAGTTATGATTGGTTTAGGTGTATCTTCTATAAGTGATAGCTGGTATGCTTTTGCTCAAAATGTTAAAAATATTGAAGACTACTATCAACTTATAAACGATAATATAATACCTGTATTTAGAGGTCATATTTTAACTACAGAAGACCTAATAATAAGACAACATATTTTAAATTTAATGTGTCATTTTAAAACAAGTTGGATGTCAAATGGTTTGTATTTTGAAGAAATACCAGAAATACTAATCAAATTACAAGAAATGCAACAAGATGGATTAGTAAACATAAAACTTAATCAAATTTTTGTTACAGAAAAAGGCAAACCATTTATAAGAAACATATGTATGGCTTTTGATTTGTTACTACAAAGAAATAAACCAGAAACACAACTTTTTTCTATGACAATTTAAGCATGTTAATTAAAGCTTAAATCATAAAAAAAAACTTTAAAACCTTAAAAAATTAATACCTTTATATAACTCTTAAAATCAACAAAAAATGAAAAAAATAATTGTACCAGTAGATTTCTCAGAACATTCTAATTATGCTTTAGAAGCTGCATCAATATTAGCAAAAAAATATAATGCAGAAATCTTAGCATTGCACATGTTAGAAATCTCTGAAACTATATTAACTAAAGGTGAAACAGCTTTACAAGACGAAACTGTTTTCTTTATAAAACTAGCAGAAAAAAAGTTTAATGAATTTTTAGAGCAAGACTTTTTAGAAGGTATTAACGTAACACCAATAGTTAAACATTTTAAAGTATTTAGCGAAGTAAATGATGTTGCTAAAGAGCAAAATGCAGATATGATTGTTATGGGATCTCATGGTAGTAGTGGCTTAAAAGAAATATTTGTTGGATCCAACACAGAAAAAGTAGTTAGACATGCAGATATACCTGTACTTGTAATAAAAAACAAACCGACTACTTTAAGTTTTGATAATGTAGTGTTTGCTTCAGATTTTACAGAAAAAAGTGTTACACCTTATTTAAATGCTACTAAGTTATTTAAAACTTTAGGCTCTAAACTACACTTGTTATATGTAAATACACCTGGGGACAACTTTAACAGCTCTCAAGAAATAGAACAAACAGTAGCAGACTTTTTAACTAAAGCAGATGGCGACTTAAGTCAATTAGATAACGTAAAATATGTATCAGATTACACCGTAGAAAAAGGTGTTTTAAACTTTGCTAATGTATCTGGCGCAGATGCTATTGCTATAGCTACACATGGTCGTACAGGGTTTACACATTTCTTATCTGGAAGTATTTCAGAAGATATTGCCAACCACGCGTCTTTACCTGTTATAACTTTTAAAATCAAGTAATAAACCTTAAAATATATAAAAAAGCCAGCAAAAATGCTGGCTTTTTTATTTCCTAACAGTTATCATATTTTATTATGAAAATTTAAAATAACTTTAAGTAAATCAAAAAATTAAGACAATGAAACATATTTTAATTCCTGTAGATTTTTCAGATAACTCTTGGGCTGGATTAGTATACGCTGTCAAACTATATAAAGATGACTTATGTACATTTCATCTTTTACATACAGAAGTTTTAGATCCAGAAACACTTTCTACTTTAAATGAAGTTTATATAGAAAACATAATGAAATTGGGCAATGACCAATTAAATCAATTTAAAGAACAAATTGAAAGTAGTGATCCTAATGCTAATCATGAGTTTAAAACTATTATAAAATTTCAGCCTTTAACAAATGCAATAGAAGAAGTTACAAAAAAAATCTCTGTTGACTTAGTCATAATGAGTACTAAAGGGATAAACAGTATCTTAAATAGTTTGTTTGGTACTAATAGTGTTAATGTTGTAAAAACTCATTTATCTTGCCCAGTTATGATTTTGCCAGAAGATTATGACTATAACCCTATAAAACAAATTGCTTTTTCGACAGATTTAAACCGTTTTTACACTACAGAAGAGTTAACTATATTAAACGATCTAGCTTACGACAATAACGCTGTTTTAAGAATCATGCATATAGAAACTAATAAACCATTATCAAGCATACAAGATTATAATTTATCGGTACTTAAGTCAAGCTTACAGGGCTTTAAAACACATTATCATAGTGTACCAAACTTTGACAAAAAAACAGAAGTAATAAATACTTTTATAAAAGATTTAGATATCGATTTATTAGTAATGGTCAATTACAAACATAGCATTTTTGAAAAAATTCTAAATGAGCCTGTGATTAATAAAATTGGTTTTAATCCTCAAATACCATTTTTAGTTATTCCAAATAAAAAAACATCTTAATCTATGAAAAACAAGAGTTTTGATATCACAAAATCGTCTGGTAAAAAAGTAAGTTTTTCAATAGATAAACTTAAACATTCATTAAAAAAAAGTGGAGCAGACACTAATTTAACAAACCAAATCGCAAATAAAGTTAGAGATGAAATCTATCAAGGTATAAGTACAAAAGAAATATATAATCGTGCATTTGCGCTTTTAAAATCTAAACAAAGTCATATTGCCTCCAAATACAAATTAAAAAAAGCAATCTACGAACTTGGTCCAACAGGCTTTCCTTTTGAGCGCTTTGTTGCTGCAATTTTCAATGCAGAGCAATATAACACTAGTGTTGGCGATGTAGTTTCTGGTATTTGTGTCTCTCATGAAATAGATATTCTTGCCACAAAAAATAACAAAACCCTATTAGTAGAATGCAAATTTCATGGTGAGCAAGGACTAAATTGTAATGTCAAAATTCCGTTATATATATTCTCTAGATACAAAGATGTTCAAGATAAATGGAATGATAATCAAAATAAAACTTCTACTTTATCAGAAGGTTGGGTCGTTACTAATACTAGGTTTACAGAAGACGCTAAAATTTTTGGTAATTGTGTAGGTTTAAAATTACTTAGTTGGGATTACCCTCACAATAATAGTCTTAAACAACGTATAGATAAGTATAAGTTATATCCCATAACAGTTTCTACTTTACTAACAAAAAGAGAAAAACAGTTTTTATTAAATAGAGATATAGTACTTAGTAAAGACTTACTAAATGATTCTTTTTATTTAGACCATTTAGGTGTTTCTACTACCCGAAAAAAAAGAATTTTAAACGAATTTAACTTATTATGTAATTCTTAACAAATGTCCAATACAGCCAAAATAACTTTTTTAGGAGGAGCAAAAACCGTCACTGGATCAAAGTTTTTAATCGAAGCTTATAATACTTCCATAATGATAGATTGCGGCGTTTTTCAGGGATTAAAAGAATTACGCCAAACCAACTGGAATGATTTACCCATTAATGTCAAATCCATAGATACAGTATTACTTACACATGGACATTTAGATCATGTTGGCTATTTACCAAGACTAATCAAACAAGGTTTTACAGGTACAATTATTGGTACTGCACCGACCTTAGCTATAGCCGAAATTATTTTAAAAGACAGTGCTAAAATTCATGAAGAAGAAGCTAAAAAAGCCAACAAAGAACAATTTACTAAACATCATCCTGCTTTACCTTTTTATAATATAAAAGACGTAGAAAATACCATTTCTAAATTTGAAGTCCAAACAGAAGCCAAATGGATTAAAATAAATAATCACATTTCGTTTAAATTTAATTACAACGGACATATTATAGGCGCTACTTTTATAGAAATTGATATTGAAGGTAGACGTTTTGTCTTTTCTGGAGACATTGGTCGTACTAATGATTATCTTCTTAAAGACCCTAAAAGACCAAAAGAAGCAGATTATATATTTTTAGAAAGCACCTACGGAAACAAATTACACCGTAAAGAAAATATAGAAACTCTTTTAACCAATATCATTACAGAAGTAATACATAAAAAAGGTAATCTAATCATCCCTAGTTTTGCGGTAGAAAGATTGCAAACACTTATGTATATTCTGTTTAAATTATATCAAAAAAACAAAATACCTAATATCCCTATTTTTGTAGATAGTCCAATGGGCAATAATGTTTTAGAAGTTTTTAAACGTTTTCCTAAGTGGCACAAACTATCAGAACAAGACTATCATGCTATGTGTAGACATATCAATATTATTACTTCATATGCAGATACCTGGAAAACCATTGACGATCCTAGATCTAAAATTATCATTGCAGGTAGCGGTATGGTTACTGGCGGTCGCGTACTAACCTATTTAAAACAACTCATAGACATCAATACAACAAGTATATTATTAGCTGGTTATCAAGCCGAAGGTACCCGAGGAAGACTTATAAAAGATGGTGCTCATGAAGTAAAATTTTTCGGAAATTACCACAAAGTCAATGCAAAAGTATACAGTATAGACAGCTTATCAGCACATGCAGATCAATCTGAAATATTAAACTGGCTAAGCG
Organism: Mesoflavibacter sp. CH_XMU1422-2; assembly: GCF_037029245.1. Lineage (NCBI taxonomy): Bacteria > Pseudomonadati > Bacteroidota > Flavobacteriia > Flavobacteriales > Flavobacteriaceae > Mesoflavibacter > Mesoflavibacter sp. CH_XMU1422-2. The sequence goes on from NZ_JAYMEE010000006.1 coordinate 48,120, forward strand.
CTATTGAAAACACACCAAAAAAAATATTTTTAATTCATGGTGAACTTACTTCTATTGATAGTTTAAGATTAAAAATTACAGATGAAATGGGTTGGAATACACATATTCCATCTCTTTATGAAAGCTTAGAAATCGATTTATAACCTCTTAAATACATGATAATTATCATTTTTATTTAAAGCATATAAAAGTAACTTAAAGAAATAAATATTAACTCTTAAACAATATAAAAATGAAAACTAACAAAGGAAAACTAGTAGAATGGTTTAGCGCAGAGCGCATGCATGAAATGTCAAAAAATTGGTTGTCAGATCTTAATTTTATTAAAGATGAACAATTATTTTTAGAAGAATTAATTACAAATTATACCCAAAAAATTATAAGTAATAACGATCTAGAGCGTGCTCAAACTGCAACAACAGCCTTATACAGAACCAAACGTGGTAATGAAAAACTAATTAATAACTTAATTAAACACGAACAAGAACTTGAAATTATCGTAAACGGTATTGATGAGCTTGAAGAAGAAAATAAATACAAAAAAGAACACAGAGAATTTACCTCTAAAATAAGTGAGTTTTTTCATAATTATAAAGCTGTAAAATTTGAAATTTTTAGCTTAATTAAAGATTTAATGAAAACAGATAAAATGAAAAATCTTATCAAATAAAATAATGAGACTACTTCTTTTAAATATAATTTTAATACTTCTTTTAAGTTGCGAAAACACGACGCATCTAATAGATTATTGGAAAAACCCAACAATTAAAACCTACACACCTAAAAAAGTATTAATAATTGGTATGACCCAAAATAAGGAAGCTAGAGATCTGTTTGAAAATACATTTGAAACTCAGTTACAAATTCTTGGTGTAGATGCAGATAAAAGTCAAGTTGTTTTAAATAAGGATTTATTTAAGGAAAAAATTTCTGAAACTGAAATAAATAAAATAGAAGATTCTTTAATTTCTTTAAATTATGACACTGTAATTATTTCAAGAATAATTGGTATTAAAAATAAGATAAAGTACTCTGATCAGTATTATAAAGAACATATAGAGCAAAAAAACTTCAAGGAAGAATTCATCTTATATCAAGACCAGTTCTATAACCCTAATTATTATGAAGATTATAATGTCTATAATGCAGAAACTAGTATATATTGCTTATGCCCTAATAATGATAGAAACCTCATCTGGAAAGGCAGTATAGATATAATTGACCCTACTAATTTAAAAGATAGCGTTAAAGATTATATTAAATTATTACTACTAATATTAGAGGAAGAAGCTATAATACCAACACCAAAATAGTATGTTATCTAAATATTTTGGTGTATTTCTATTACTTGTTTTACTTGCAGAAATTTTAGGAACGGTTGGTGGTTTTGGTTCCTCTGTGTTTTTGTTCCTGTAGCTAATTTTTTCTTAGATTTTCAAACGGTTTTAGGGCTTACTGCACTATTTCATTTATCTAGTAACTTGGTTAAAATAGCCTTTTTCAAAAAAGGAATTGACAAACAAGTTATCCTATACTTAGGTATACCAGCTGTTATTTTTGTAATTATAGGTGCTTACGTAAGTCAGTTTTTTAACACTAAAATACTTACCTATTTTTTAGGCGGATTTTTAATTATACTTAGTCTTATCTTTTTAGTTTTTAAAAAATTAATAATTAAAGCATCCAACAAAAACGCCATTTTAGGAGGTGTTTTATCTGGTTTTAGCGCAGGTTTATTAGGTACTGGCGGAGCAATAAGAGGCATAACTCTTTCTGCGTTTAAAATGAATAAAGAAAAATTTATTGCTACTTCTGCAATTATAGATTTAGGAGTAGATTTAAGTAGAAGTGTTGTATATTACAACAATGGTTACATACAAAAAGACATTTTATACCTCATCCCTATTCTATTGGTAATTAGTATTATTGGGACTTACATTGGTAAAAAAATCCTAAACAAAATATCTCAAGATCAATTTAGAAGTTTTGTACTAATACTAATCTTAATTATCGGTATCTCTAGCTTTGTAAGTCTTTGGTTTTAATCGTGAAGTATAAACAAAGGTACTTTTGCTACTTTACTATGTTTTGTAATTGGTGATCCTTTAAAAAGTCTTTCAAAAAAAGTAGTTTGCTGTATAATAAACACCTCAAAATCAATAGTATTTGTTTGTACATAAGTATCTACAACATAGTGTAATGGCACATTAGTAATATTGAAATAGCTATAGTCTTCTTTAGAAAAGTTTGAATTTAAAACCTCAACATCTGCCTCTTTAAAACTATCATTTTCAGTTTCTATAACTCTAAGAACATGAAATTTAGTTTCTTTATTATGTAAAAGACTAGAAATTAAGCTTAATCGCGTTTTGTTTATATAATCTTTTTCATCTAAAGGAATTAAAACTTCGTTAGGTGTTTCAAATTTAAAATCCTTAGGAATGACAAGTGTTGGACATTCAACTTTTCTAATAACATTAAGCGTATGACTTCCAAAAACAACCTCATCTGCACCAGTCACACCGTTAGTTCCCATAACGATTAGGTCTATATTTTGAAGCTGTATTAACTGATTGATTGCATCTGTAAACACATCGTAATCTACATGAGAGTTTATAGTATGCTTATCGTTTTTATATGACGTTTTAAAACTGTTTACAAGGTCTTCTAAATCTTCTTGTGGCGATTTTACGATACTTGCATACAAATTATCTGTGCTACTTGTCATCAAATCTGCAGACGTAAATGCAGATGCTTTATGCACATAAACTAGATGAAACGTTGTTTCTTTATTTTCAAATAACTGTAAAGCATAATGAATCGCGTTTTTTGAAGTTTCAGAAAAATCGGTAAGTAACAGAATGTTTTTCATATAAAATAGATTGGTTTTGAGATTTCAATTCAGCATGAAATTCAAAAAATAAAGATAAGAAGAAATTAGTGACAATTAATAGCGCCTTCTACCATTTCTACAACAGGAGCTGGAGAAATATAAGGAATACCAAGACCTAAACCTCTTAAAATAAATAAAGCACCAATAACTACAACAAATACAGGTATTGCTTTTTGGATGCGTTGTTTGGCTTGTGCATTTAAAAATTTACCTAAATAAATAGCGCTAGTCATTAAGGGTATTGTGCCTAATCCAAAAAAGAACATATATAAACTACCTTGCCAAGATGTACCAGTTGCTATTGCTCCAAAAACTGCCATATAAACTAATCCGCAAGGTAAAAACCCGTTTAAAAAACCAATCGTTAAAAAAGTATCTGCTGTTTTCTTTTTTAAAGCTTCACCCATTTGTTTTTTTACAAAAGCTACCGCTTTGTAAATAGGTTTTACTACAAAGTTTTGTCCTATTTTTTTATAAGGGAACACAACAACCACTATCATTAACACACCAATAATTATAGATAGTTTTTGCTGTAAACCAAAAATATATAAGCTTTTACCAATTAGCCCAAAAATTAATCCAATAATACTATAAGCTAGTAAACGCCCAATATGGTAAGCTGTAATTTGAGATACTTTTTTAAAAGAATTACTTCTATCAACAGGTAACATAAAAGCAATAGGACCGCACATTCCTACGCAGTGAAAACTTCCTAATAAACCAAATATGATAGCTGTAAGTAGCATTTTAATATAAAATTTCTTCTTTATAAAGGTAGTTGTTACCTTTGTAACTCCAATCTATTTTAATGTTCCAACGACCATCTAACAAACGTTTGTCAGGTATGAGCAAATTGTGGTTAGACAGAGAAATTGTGGTTTCAAAGTCCAATTGTTTATTAGATGGTCTATATAGGAACACTTTACCTGAAATATTACTTGGCTCTAAATTTTCAGGAAAACTGATTAGCATGCCATTTTCTGTTTTTTGCCACTTTAAGTTAGCAGACAGTGTTTTGGCATTTTTTTCTTTATCTATATCGTTTTGATATTTTAATTCTTGTTTATAGTAATCTTCTGTAACTAAATCATGATCTAACTTCTTGTCAGTATTCATATTGATAACAAAGTACATTATAAAGCTAATAAAGCCAATAAATGCAATTACAATTCCGGTTCCCCAATTAAGTTTCATATCTCTAAAATGTTTATGGCATTACCTTACGCAAGCTTCAGGTCAGGCTTTCGGTAGTCGCGCTTTACAAGGCGCTCCAACAATACCTCAATCCTTAATGCAAGGTGTACTTGCCATTATTTTTTTTATTCTTTCAATGTTTATATTTTAGAAACTTCTAGGACCTAAAAAGTTAACCTTAGTTGTTTCTATTAATTTATCTTTACTATAAATTTCAATAGTTAATTCGGTCTTATCACCTTTTAATAAACTTTGGTCAAGCTCTATAAATAAAGTTCCTTCTTCTAAACCTTGTTTAGGCACTGTTACAGTATTTTCTGTAGATACTAGTTTTACTGTACCTTTATAATCTTTTAATTTAAAGCTAACGTCTTCAACTGGTTCTGTTGTTTTATTTACCAATTTATAGGTAAATACGTTACTTATTATATTGTTTTCTTTATGCTCGTATAATTGTCCTGGTAACCTTAATACACGTGCTTCAAGTTCGTTTCTTAATTGAAGCATTGCTATTAAAACACCTATTAAAACTGTTAAAACTACAATGTACCCTTTTAGTCTAGCTGTAAGTTTAAATGGTTCTTTGTCTTCAATGTTAGTTTCACTTGCATATCTAATAAGGCCTTTAGGTAAACCAACTTTTTCCATTATGGTATCACACTCGTCAATACAAGCTGTACAGTTAACACATTCTAATTGTGTACCGTTTCTAATATCAATACCTGTAGGACAAACATGTACACATTGAAAACAATCAATACAATCTCCATATCCTAAAGCTTCTCTATCTTCATTTTTACGCCATTTTTTGCGTCCATTTTCGCCTTCTCCACGTTTATGGTCGTAGGCTACAACAATAGATTTAGTATCTAAAAGCACACCTTGTAAACGACCGTAAGGACAAGCAATGATACATACCTGCTCTCTAAACCAAGAGAAAACAAAGTAGAAAATACCTGTAAATATTAGTAACGGAATTAATGTACCTAAATGCTCAAACGGACCGTCTTTGATATATCCTAAAAGCTTATCACTACCAATTAAATAAGCTAAAAAGATATTGGCAATTAAAAATGAAATAATTATAAAAATAGTGTGTTTAAGAACTCTTTTTCTTATTTTTTCACTAGTCCATCCAGATTTTTTAAGTCTTAATTGTTTTCCTCTATCACCATCAATCCAATATTCTATACGTCTAAAAACCATTTCCATAAAAATGGTTTGCGGACAAATCCAACCGCAAAAAATACGACCAAAAGCTACAGTAAATAGAGTAATAAAAATTACACCTATAATCATTGAGATTACAAACAGGTGAAAATCTTGAGGCCAAAACGGAAAGCCGAAAATATTAAAACGACGCTCCAAAACATTGAACATTAAAAACTGATTACCATTTATTTTAATAAACGGTGCTGCAAACAAAAAGGCTAGTAAAAAGTAACTTACGTACTTTCTGTAATCATAAAACTTACCGCTTGGTTTTTTTGGAAAAATCCAAGCGCGTTTTCCTTCTTCGTTTATTGTTGCAATCGAGTCTCTAAAACTCTCGTTGTCTGGAGCTTCCATTTTAACTTATTATTAATCGTTATTTTCTGCTGGAGTAGATTTTTCTACTTCAATAACTTCTGTTTCTATAACTTCTTCTGGTACTTCTACATTATCAACTCCTTCTGGTTTCCAAATATCTCCTTCTGGTTCTTTTGGATTTGCTGGTGTTGTACCTTCTAAAGACAATACATAACTAGCTACTTGCGCCATTTCTATTGGTTTTAGATCGTTTTTCCAAGAAATCATTCCTTTTCCAGATCGTCCACCTTCTGAAATGGTGTGAAATACATTTTTAATTCCACCTCCTAAAATCCAATAGTTATCTGTTAGGTTTGGACCAATTCCTCCTCCACCATCTGCCATGTGACAAGCTACACAGTTAGCATTAAAGATAGATTGACCCGCTTTTAAATCGGCAGCATCTGTTAATAAGGTTACAGTATTAACATCGACTAAATTTTTAGCTGTTTTCTTATACTCTTCTATTTCAATTTTAGCTTGTGCATATTCTTTTTCTAATTCTTCTGCTGCAAAATCTGCTGTTCCAATAACATGAAATCTTACTAAGTAAACTGCTGCAAATACAATTGAAATATAGAATGACCATACCCACCATGGTGGTAAGTTATTATCTAACTCTTTAATACCATCGTAATTGTGGTCTAGGATAATTTCGTGTTCTTCCTCAATTGGTTTTTGTTTACCTTTTAATTTATCATAAATGTTATTTAAGGCTTTAAATTGAGGCGTTTTTGTTTTACTAGCTAAGTAACGTTCTTTACCAGCTTCATCTAAACTTTGGAAAAGCACGTTTTCTATAGAACCTACTATTCCTTCTATTGCTATAAGTACTAATAAAATTAATAGTAAGAACAGCATGATAACAGGATACTTTAAAAAAGCTGGCTCGTCTCCTGAATCCACGAAATACTCGATTAATCCGAATATTGTGAAGAATATTACAGGAACTCTTACATATGATGGGAATAAATTTCTCATGATTCTGATTCGTTTTGGTTGTCTAATTCTAGTGGTATATTACTTACTTTAGAGATGTAGTCTTTTTTGGCGGTGATTACCCACCAAAAAAGAACTACAAAAAATCCAAAGAATATAAGAAGTGATAATATTGGGTATATCTCTACACCTGCTATTGTTTCTAAATGATTTTTTACAAATTTCAACATGACGTATTAGTTTTGAGCTGTTGTTTCTTCTGTTTGTTCTACTTTAATATCTGTACCCAAACGTTGCAAGTATGCTATTAAAGCAACAATCTCTCTGTTTTTCATTTCTACAAAGTCTGCACCAGCATTTTTCTTACTTGCTTCGTAAGCAGAAGCAAAATCTGGATCGCTGTAAAGGTTTTTCTCTATTTGAGTACCTTGTTCTGTCATTTGAGCTTGAGCATTTGCAATATCTTCTTCCGTGTAAGGTACACCTAAAGATACCATTGCACGCATTTTAGCTTCGGTTTGAGATTTATCAAGCTCATTATCAATTAACCATTTATAGGCTGGCATGATTGATCCTGATGATGTACTTTGTGGATCATACATATGGTTGAAGTGCCAGTTATCATTATACTTCCCACCTAATCTATGTAAATCTGGACCTGTACGCTTACTTCCCCAAAGAAATGGGTGATCGTAAACAAATTCTCCTGCTTTACTGTACTCACCGTAACGCTCAACTTCACTTCTAAATGGACGTACCATTTGAGAGTGGCAACCTACACAACCTTCACGTATATAAATATCTCTACCTTCTAACTCTAACGGTGTATAAGGCGCTACACTACTAATAGTTGGAACATTAGATTTTACCATTATTGTTGGTACAATTTGAATAATACCACCAATTAAAATTGCGATAGTAGCATAGATAGTTAATCTAATTGGTTTACGCTCTAACCAAGTATGCCAACCTTCTCCAGCTACACGCTTTTTAGATACACGTTGTAATGCTGCTGCTTCAGCAAGTTCGTCTTCAACTTTACTACCTTTAGCAATAGTAACAACAATGTTGTATACTAAGATTAACATTCCTGTAAGGTATAACGTACCTCCTATGGCACGCATCCAGTACATTGGGATAATTTCTGAAACAGTTTCTAAGAAGTTACCATACACTAACGTACCATCTGGATTAAATTGTTTCCACATACTAGCTTGAGTAAATCCAGCAACATACATTGGTAACGCATACATTATAATACCTAAGGTACCAATCCAGAAATGTAAATTAGCTAATCCTACCGAATGTAATTTAGTTTTAAATAACTTTGGTACTAAATAATAAATCATACCAAAGGTTAAGAAACCATTCCATGCTAAAGCACCAACGTGAACGTGAGCAATAATCCAATCTGTAAAGTGAGCAATTGCATTTACATTTTTAAGAGAAAGCATTGGTCCTTCAAATGTAGCCATACCGTAACCCGTAATTGCAACTACCATAAATTTAAGCACTGGATCTACACGAACTTTATCCCAAGCACCACGAAGTGTTAATAATCCATTAATCATTCCTCCCCAAGAAGGCATTAATAACATTACAGAGAATGTTGTTCCTAAACTTTGAGCCCATTCTGGTAAAGCGGTATATAATAAATGGTGTGGACCAGCCCATATATAAATAAATATTAAAGACCAGAAATGTATAATTGATAATCTATAAGAATACACAGGTCTGTTAGCTGCTTTTGGCACAAAGTAGTACATTAAACCTAAAAATGGTGTTGTTAAGAAAAATGCTACCGCATTATGACCATACCACCATTGTACCAATGCATCTTGTACACCTGCATAAACTGAGTAACTCTTAAATGCACTAACAGGTAATTCTAAACTGTTAAATATATGTAATACTGCAACAGTAACAAACGTAGCTATGTAAAACCAAATTGCAACATATAAGTGACGTTGACGACGTTTTAACATAGTACCAATTAAATTAACTCCAAATGCAACCCATATAAGTGCTATTGCAATATCAAAAGGCCATTCTAACTCTGCATATTCTTTTGATGTTGAAAACCCTAAAGGCAAAGTAATTGCAGCACCGACAATAATTAACTGCCATCCCCAAAAGTTTATGTTACTTAGTAAATCGCTAAACATTCTGGCTTTTAATAATCTTTGCGTAGAGTAATAAACACCTGCAAAAATTGCGTTACCCACAAATGCGAAGATAACGGCATTGGTATGTAATGGTCTTAAACGACCAAAACTTAACCATGAAATCCCATCTGTCATATTTGGGAATAAAAACATGAAAGCTAAAATTAGTCCTACTAGCATACCAACTACTCCCCAGAGCATTGTTGCATAGAGAAACTTTTTAACAATCTTGTTATCGTAATAAAATTGTTGCATTTCCATAATAATTGTGATTAGTCTTTGTTGTTTTTAGTTATTGTTTTGTTTGATTTTATAAGTTCGTCTTCAAAAAGCATTCTTACAGATGGTGTATAACCATCGTCAAATTGCCCGTTTCTTACAGCCATAATAAAGGCTACAAAGAAAATTACAGCTACAATAATGCTTACCGTTAATAATATATATATAACACTCATACCTAATTAGAAGTTATGTTTCAAAATTACTTTAGAAGTCTTGTTTAAAAGATGATATTTATCATGTTTAAAATTATTTTAGTTTTCGGCCAATCCAGTTTGTAGCTATTGTTGTGAAAATCACAATACTTATAGAACTTAAAGGCATCAATATTGCTGCAATTACTGGCGCTAATTGTCCTGTAACAGCAAAATATAATCCTATAACATTGTAAAAGAATGACAGCAAAAAGCTCCATTTTATAATTTTTAATGCACTTTTTGAAGCCTTGATATAACTATACAAGTTATTAAACTTAGAAGCATCCAAAATAGCATCGCAAGCTGGAGAAAACACATTTATATTTTCTGAAATCACTACACCAACATCACTTTGTGCTAATGCTCCTGCATCATTAAGTCCGTCACCAACCATAAGTACTTTTGCGCCTTCAGTTTGATGGTATTTTATGTATTCTAACTTATCGTCTGGTTTTTGATTAAAAAGCAGCTTGGTTTTTGATGGCAATAGTTTTTTAAGGTTTTCCATTTCACCTTCATTATCTCCTGAAAGAATTGCTAAATCGTAATTCTTTTTTAGCTTATTAAATAACTTGGACAACCCTTTACGATAGCTATTATAGAAGGTGAATTTTCCTTTATAAATACTATTAGAGCTTACGTGAACAGCTGTATTTAAAACCTCTGTTTCTGCTTGATAACCAACAAATTTTGCAGAGCCTATTTTTATATTTTTTGAAGCATGGGATGCTTCTATACCTTGTCCTAAATGTTCTTTATAAGTATCTAAAGTAATAATATTATGTTCGTCTAGAATATCATAAAGACTTCTACTTAAAGGATGATTAGATCCTCTTAAGGTATTTTTTAATAAAGTTTCTTCTTCTGTGGTAAGTGGCAAACCTTCATATTTTGCTTCACTTTTTTTGTTTGAAGTAATGGTTCCTGTTTTATCAAAAATTATCGTGTTTATATGCGATAATTGTTCTATTACCGAAGCGTTTTTTAAATAGAACTTTTTCTTACCAAAAATACGCAACAAGTTTCCGAAGGTAAATGGAGCCGATAACGCTATAGCACAAGGACAAGCAATGATTAAAACAGCAGTAAACACATTCATCGCTTTAGAAGAGTCTACATAAAGCCAATATGCAGTTGCAATAAAAGCTATACTTAAAATAATGATTGTAAAACGCTTACTTATAGCGTTTGTTAGCGTTGTAAAACCATCTTCTTTATTTTTATTAAAGACATCATTACTCCATAATTGTGTTAAATAACTTTGCTCTACGGACTTTATGGCCTCCATTTCTATAACGCCCGAAGTCTGCTTTCCTCCAGCAAATAATTTATCTCCAGACGCTTTTTTAACTGGTTCAGATTCGCCAGTTACAAAACTGTAATCAATTTTTGCGCTTCCGTTAATTAAAATTCCGTCTACGGGAATTAACTCTTGATTTCTTATTAATAATCGGTCTCCTTTTTCTATATCATAGACTTGAACTGGCACTTCTTCATTATTAATAATTTTGGTGACCGCTATTGGAAAATATGATTTATAATCGCGCTCAAAAGATAAAAATGAATAGGTTTTTTGCTGAAAGAATTTACCAAGTAATAAGAAAAATATCAACCCTGTTAAGCTGTCAAAAAATCCTGATCCGTAGTTGAAAATAATTTCTATCGTACTTCTTAAAAATAGAACAATTGCACCTAAAGCAATTGGTATATCTATATTTAAAATTCTGGTTTTAATAGCTTTATACGCCGAAATAAAATAATCTTGTGCAGCATAAAACACAACAGGTAACGAATACGCAAACATTAACCATCTAAAAAGATGTTTGTATTTTTCTAGCCAATACTCATCTACCTCAAAATACTCCGGAAAAGACAAAAACATGACATTGCCAAATGCAAAACCAGCAACACCAAGCTTGTATATTAAGCTTCGATTAACGTTTTCTTTTCCTGTTTTATAATCGTCTAAACTAATGTATGGCTCGTAACCTACAGAGCTAAGAAGTAATACTAATTCTTTTAAGCTAAACGTTTCTGTATTATACGTTGCTCGTACAGTTTTTTTTCCAAAATTGACTTGAGATTGAGAAATAGCAGGATTTAATTTGTTTAAATTTTCTAAAATCCAAATACAAGAACTACAATGTATATGCGGAATGTAAAGCGTAACAATTTGTGTTTTACCATCACTAAACTCTACTAATTTTTCGATAATTTTTTCTTGAGAAAGAAAATCGTACTTTCCTTCTATCTCTTTAGGAACAGCTCCTGGCGAAGCTTGAAGGTCATAATAACATGTCAAATCGCTTTCCGAAAGGATTTCGTAAACCGTTTTACAACCATTACAACAAAACACTTTTTCATCTTTTGTTATTTTGGTATCTGCACATGTATCACCACAATGATAACATACTTTTGCATCCATAATTTGCTCTTTTATACCTATAACAAAGGTTACAATTAAGCTGAAGATATTTTATGATATTTGTCATATTATGTATAATTTTGAAACATTAGTCTTTTAGGTATGAGCAAATGTGAACAATGTATTGTTAGGCAATTTAATAGTTTAAAGGCCTTAACAAAAGAAGAGTTAATGCGTGTTTCTGCATGTAAAACAACTCAAATCGTTAAAAAAGGAGATAACATTTTTGAAGAAGGTGATTCTTTAAATGGTATTTACTGTATAAGAGATGGAGTTTGTAAATTAACTAAGTTAAGTGAAAATGGTAAAGATCAAGTTGTAAAACTTGCGCTAAAAGGCGGAATGATTGGTCAACGCTCTTTAGTTAGTGGAGAACCATCTAACCTTACTGCAACTGCTGTAAATGATATGCAAGTTTGCTTTGTTCCTAAAAGTGAAATTATCCAAGATTTACAGAAAAACCCTAATTTTTCTATGGACGTATTAAAAAATATGGCCAAAGATTTAAAAAACTCTGATGATCAGCTTGTAGACATGGCACAAAAAACGGTAAAGCAACGTCTTGCTAATACGCTTGTTTACATTCATCAAAAATTTGGAAGTGATGAAAATGGTTTTTTGGTACTAACCTTATCTAGAGAAGATTATGCCAGTATTGTTGGTACTGCTACAGAAAGTGCTATTAGAATCTTATCTCAATTTAAAAAACAAGGATTAATTAGTACAAAAGGAAAGCAAATAAAAATTGAAGATGAAACTGGTTTACTTAGAGTTGAATAAACAGTGAAAAGAATTTTTAAATAAAAAAAGGTGCAAAAATATATTTGCACCTTTTTTATTATAGTTAGTTATTCAGGTAAATTTTAATTATTGATAAATCTTTATATAGTCTATAATAAATTGTTGAGGGAAAATTGAATCGTCCACATCTGGTCCACCAAAACTACCTCCAATAGCCATATTTAGAATAACAAAAAATGGTTTATTAAAAGGATAATTCTTTTTATCTTTTTCTTCTGGTGAGAAGGTATATACCAACTGATTATCTATATAAAACTTAATAGCATCTTTGCTCCAATTTGTTTTATAGACATGAAAACCTTCTTCAATATTCTCTAAAGTTTCTACATTAGTATTTATAGATTGACCAAAACTAGATGGTGTATGTAAGGTTGTATGGATCTCATGAGGTATTTTACCAACATACTCCATTATGTCAATTTCTCCACAAGCAGGCCAACCAACTTCTTCAATATCTGATCCTAGCATCCAAATTGCTGGCCATAAACCGTGTCCTAGAGGTAATTTTGCTTTTACTTCTACAGTACCGTATGTAAATTCTACTTTATCTTTAGTCGTTATTCTTCCAGAATAATATTTAGTTGAATCTTTTGTAGCTGTAATTACTAAATTACCATCTTTTATAGATACATTTTCTTTCGTGTAATATTGTCTTTCATTATTTCCCCAACCACAAAGGTTTGGACAACCATTACCTAACTCGTAATTCCAATGAGTTTCGTTAAGATTTTCAGTATTAAAGTCTTCAAAAAAAACAATATTTTCTTGCTTCTTTTTTTCACAAGAAAATATTGTTACTAGACTAATTATAATTAATAAATGTTTCATTTAAATTTTAAATTCTGATGATAATTTTGCTGAAGAATCTCCTCCAACAAATACTTTGAAATCTCCTTTTTCAACAATAAATTCACCTAAATTATCATAAAACCCAAGTTCATTTTCTGTTAAAGTAAAAGTTACAGTTTTTGTTTGGTTTGGTTCTAATTCAATCATTTCAAAACCTTTTAACTCTCTAACAGGTCTTGTTACACTTGCAAATAAGTCTCTTATATACAATTGAGTTACTTCTTTACCTTTGTAATTACCTGTATTGGTGATTTCAACAGAAACCTTAACCGTTTTATTTTCACCAAAAGTATTTTCTACTTTTAAATTATCATATTTAAACGTCGTATAACTTAAACCGAAACCAAATGGATATAGCGGTTGGTTGGTTTGATCTGAATAATGTGACCAAAATACCTCATCTGGTGCTGGCATGTTTGGTCTTCCTGTACTTTTATAATTATAATAAATAGGAACTTGATTGACGTTTTTAGGAAACGTCATTGGTAATTTACCACTTGGATTATAATCACCAAATAAGACTTGCGCTATTGCATTACCACTTTGACTACCTAATTGCCATACTTCTAAAATTGAAGGTATATTTTGATCTGCCCAATCTATTGCTAATGGTCTACCGTTATGTAATACTAAAACTATATTTTTATTTACTTTGTAAACAGCTTCTAAAAGTTGCTGTTGAACACCTGGAAGACCAAGGTTTGCTCTACTTCTACCTTCACCAGACTGCATACCATGTTCTCCTAAAGCCATAATTACAACATCCGAAGATTTTGCTAAAGCTAAAGCTTCTGCAAAACCAGAAGTATCATCTTCATTAATTTTTACTTCTTTTGCAAATGATGTATTTTCTGTAATTACATCTGCACCTTTAGCGTATGTAATTGTATTACCTGTATAGTTTTTTAAACCTTCTAAAAGTGAAATAGCAGAACCTTCTTCTGCAGCTAATCTCCAGTTTCCTAAAGGACTTGTTTTATCGTCTGCTAAAGCACCAATAACTGCTATTTTTTGACCTTCTTTTTTTAACGGTAATAACTGATTTTGATTTTTTAAAAGAACTATAGATTTTTTTGCAACATCTAAAATGGTGTTATTAATAGCTTCGCTACCTATAATTTCTTTTTCTCTATCTTCATTACAATATTTATAAGGATCATCAAATAATCCTAATTCGAATTTAACTTTTAGAATTCGTCTTACCGCATCGTCAATTAAGGCTTCATCTACCTCACCTTCTTTAACTAAAGAAGCTAAATGTTTTACGTATAAATACGATTCCATGTCCATGTCTGAGCCAGCGTTTGCAGCATATTTTGCAGCTTCTTTTCCGTCTTTAGCGTACCCATGTGCAATCATTTCTGCTATTGATCCCCAATCTGAGACTACAAATCCATCAAAATTCCATTTTTCTTTTAAGATGTCTCTTTGTAACATTTTGTTACCTGTTGCAGGAATTCCGTTTAACTCATTAAAAGAATTCATAAATGTTCTAACTCCTGCATCTGAAGCTGCTTTAAAAGGAGGTAAAATAATATTATTTAAAGTTGAAGTACCTACATCTACAGTATTATAGTCTTTACCAGACTCTGCAAATCCATAACCTGCAAAATGTTTAGCACAAGCTGCTATGGTTAATGGTGATGATAAATCTTCTCCTTGGAAACCTTGTACTCTAGCTACCCCAATTTTTGAACCTAAAAACGGATCTTCTCCTGCGCCTTCCATAACACGTCCCCAACGTGCATCTCTAGATATATCTACCATTGGAGCAAACGTCCAATTAATACCTGATGCAGCAGCCTCTTTAGCGGCAACTTCAGCGGAGCTTTTTACAGCTTCTAAATCCCAGCTTGCTGCTTCTGCTAAAGGGATTGGACTTGTGGTTTTAAACCCATGAATAACATCAAAACCTATAATTAAAGGAATACCTAATCTAGATTCTTCAACTGCTATTTTTTGAACAGTTCTAACATCTTTAACGCCTTTTACGTTAATCATTGAACCTACATAACCTTTACGAAGATGCTCATATTTTATTTCTGCTTCTCCATCTGAAGGCGCTGGTCCTGTTACATCCCAAAACCCATTATATTGATTCATTTGGCCAATTTTTTCTTCTAAAGTCATTTTAGATAGCAAAGCTTCAACCTTATCTTCAATAGAAAGCGTTTTAGAGGTTTTTATATCGTTTACTGACAGGTTACTCTCGTTGTTTTCACAAGATGTAAAGAAAATAACACAAATCAATAGTGCGTTTAATATATTAAATTTCATTTTCTATTCGTATACTCTTACATAATCAATTTCCATAGAGCTTTGTGTAAAGGCAGGGTCAATATCGCCTCCAAAAGTTCCGCCCATAGCTACATTTAAAATCAAGAAGAAATCACTATTAAATGGCGAAGATCCTGTATTAGCATAGGTATGATACACTACATCATCTACAACAAATTTTATTGCTGTCGGAGACCATTCTACTGTATAATTATGAAACTCTGTACTTGCTGTATCTACAGTAGTAGATCCTGTGTCTGCATTACCTGCAAAAGCTTCTGGATAATGCAAAGATCCGTGAATTGTATTTTGATCATTCCCTACATGTTCCATAATATCTATTTCTCCACAAGCTGGCCAAGCATTGGTATCATAATTAGCACCAAGCATCCAAATTGCAGGCCAAGTTCCACCACCAGTTGGTAATTTTGCTCTTACTTCCACTCTTCCGTAAGTAAACTCATACAGGTTTTCTGATTTAATTCTTGCAGATGTGTAACCAGAACCTGAGTTAATTGCTGTTATTATTAAGTTTCCGTTAGAAACCTCAATATTTTCAGTGTTATTTGTGTAAGATTGAGCTTCTTGATTTCCCCATCCGTCTACACCTGTTCCTAAATCATAAGTCCATTTTGTTGGGTCTGGAGCACCATCTACATCAAATTCGTCTTGCCAAGCAAGTGTATTATAATCTGAAGTAAATCCTTGTGTTGGTTCTTGCGTTGTAAAGGTATGATACCATGCTAAATCTGGGTTTTGGGAATCTATACACCTAACTTTTAATAAAGACGATGTTAACTCGATAATTTCGTAACTAGATGCTCCTACATAGTAACCCATAAAATTGTCGTTAGAAAAGTTCATTACTGTTCCTCTAGATGTAAAATCTGGGTCTGGTACAGTACTCCAATCTACAGAAGTTGGCGCAAGAGATACTATACTTGTTCCTGATGTATCAAAGTTATAACAAAAGTCATAACCTGCACTTCCTCCAACAACAGACTCATAAGCACCATTAAAGTATGTTTGTCCGTTGTTATTAAGTTGGTATGTTAATTGCTCGTTTACATCTAAAGAAAAAACTAATTGGTCTTCATAAATACAACTACTTTCATCAGAACCAGCTTTTTCAAAAGGTTGTGCTGCATACCATTGCGGATACCAATATCCTTCGCCGATTGAGCCATTAGCAGGTCCAACTCCTAAATGAGCCGTTTCTGCTGCTGCCCAATACCATATTTTAGAACTACCAGCTCCACCTGACAGTAATTGTTTAGCTTCTAAATCGTCAAAAGAACTAAACACATCAATAGTTATGGTTCCTGTTGTTGCGTTACCTCCTCTTCCTATTGCACTTACAACAACGTTATAAGAATTTAAACCTACTAAACTAAATCGATGGTTTGCTACTCCTGATGGGAAAACGCCATTTTGTCCGTCTCCAAATTCAAAATTATAGGTAATAGCATTATCTGCTGTTGCAGTTAATATTACCATACCACTTCCATCACCATTAGGATTATTTGCATCTACGCCTATAATTTCGGCACTAATTTGTAAATTGGTTGGTGCAATTATTTCTCCAAATTCTGCATCATCTTCTTGACAACTAAAGGTGAAAAGTGATAACGCAAGAATGAATAATAAATTTATTTTTAGATTTTTCATCATAGTAATTTTTAAATTTTAACAAGCTTATATTGCCAGAAAACTCCAGCACCAGCTTCTACATAAACAGTCATTGTATTTGCATCAACAAATGTTACATTGTAAGTAATTGAAGTTGGCACAGCAACATTAGGCAATTCTCCTGCATTATTTGCTTTAGCTAAACCGATGTAAGCACCTGTACCGTTAACAGTCACGGTTCCTGCTGCGCTATCATAAGTGTAAGTTGCAGACGCTGAACCATCATAAGGAGCTACTGGTGTACCACAAGCATCGCTACCACCTTGCCAACCTTCAACCCAAGTGTCTGTTCCTAAAACATTACTAAAACTTCCGTCAGAATTAAATACATACGTATCGTCGTAATAACACGCTCTTTCTGTTACACAAGCATCATCACAATTCCACCAACTTGTATCTCCTACTGCTGGTCCTACGCCAAATGCGCCAGCTTCTTCTGCCATCTTCCAAGTTCCTTCAATTGGTGATGAAGTTGCTCCAATTCTTTCTAATTTATATTGCCAGAATACACCAGCACCAGATTCTATATAAACACTAATTGTATTAGCGTCTAAAAACGTTACATTATAAGTTATTGAGCTTGGTACTGCTACATTTGGTAATTCTCCTGCATTATTAGCTTTAGCTAAACCTATATAGGCTCCTGTACCATTTAACGTTACAGTTCCTGCAGCACTATCGTATGTGTAAGTTGCAGAAGCTGACCCATCATATGGTGCTACTGGTGATCCACAAGCATCGCTTCCGCCTTGCCAGCCTTCAACCCAAGTTTGAGCACCTAAAACATTATTAAATGTTCCGTCTGGATTAAATACATAAATATCATCATAATAACATGCACGATCTGTAACACAAGTAGCATCACAATTCCACCAGCTTGTATCTCCTACTGCTGGTCCTACACCTAATGCGCCTGCTTCTTCAACCATTTTCCAAGTTCCTTCTAATGTATTTTGAACTGTTGGTGCACGATAATAATATAAATTGTCTATAAATACAGTACCAGACCCTACAAATTTAAACTGATGAATATCGTTCATTGATAAGCCTTGAGAAGTAAAATCTGATATAGGAATATCAAAACTATTCCATTGGTCTGCTACTAAGTCTAAAGTTACTTGTTGCTCTCCTGTAGCGATACTTATAGGAAATACTTGAATATTTGGTGCATCTGTTGTCCATACATCAATATGTAAATATTCCATTGCTGAAGCATCTACAGTTTCTCCATATTGTATACCTTGATAGTTTAAGTTACTATATTGAATAGTTGCATCTCCATTGATATCTAACTCGTTAAAAGTTGTTGCTTGTCCCCAATTAGGATAATAATCTGTACCAGAAATATCTGTGTAATATCCAGAATAAATTGAAATGACATCTGCATCTGCTCTTGCTGGTTGTGAAGGAGCTGCATTTAAGGGTTGAAGTATAGCTGTTACTTCAAATTCTTCCGTGTAAACAGTAGTTTCGATAGCAGCACTAAAAGCTGTTACTGTAATTGTATAAATACCTGCATCTGTGTACTGATAACTGTAAGGTTCTTCAAAATTAGTCATAATAGCATCACTACCATCACCAAAATTAACCTCGTAAGACAATGCAAAATCTGCGTTTGCATTAATATTTACTTGCTTAGATATAGTCGCATCATTTTCTATAGTAACTACTAAATTTTGTGGTGCTTGAAAAGACACAACTACTTCTTGTGTTACGGATGTTGTTTTTCCGTTTAATCCTGTAGCGACAATAATAGCATTATACACGCCTTCTTCATATGTATGCTGTGTACTTTCTCCTGGATTTAAATCTTCTGACAACTCAGAACCGTCACCATAGTTTACTTTAAAACTTACTACACCTTCACCTAATGGTGTAATTGTTACCAAGCCCGTATTATCTTGTGTTACGGTTATTAATGCCGAAACATTTCTTGGTGCTTCTATTTGGTTTACATAGTTTGTATCATCATCTTCATTAGCACATGTAAACACTAACAAAACAGCCAAAAAAGATGTAAGGATGTACTTAAAATTTTTCATTTTTCTAATTTTTTAATTAATAACCTGGGTTTTGTTGCCAATTACCATTTGAAAATTGAATTTCTTCAATTGGTATTGGAAATAATTCATTTTTATTAGAAGTGAAACCTGGAATTTGGTTTCCTCTTCCTGTACGAACTAGATCAAAGAAATGATGTCCTTCTCCAACTAATTCTACACGTCTTTCATGATAAATTGCATCTGTTAGAGCTGTACCTGTTACTGTTACATTGTGAGATGTATCCCCAAAAGCACGTTCTCTGACTCTGTTTAAATATAATTGTGCTTTTGTATCGTCAATTCCGCTTCTATTAAAAGCTTCTGCAGCCATTAAAAGCACATCTGTAAAACGAATAGCTCTATAATTATTTGGGTTAGTAAGATTTTGATCACCAAGATTTGCATCTCCTTGTCTAGCAATATATTTTCTATTAAAATAACCTGTGTGTTCATATCCTGTACCGTAAGTTGCGCCAGTTGTATTTGCCCAAGCTTCGATATCTAAAATAGCCACATCTTTTCTTAAGTCTCCTGCTTCAAACTCGTCAACTACATCTTGTGTAGGCACATTAAAGCTAAAACCAGAATCAAACACTGGACCATCGTAGTTACGGATTCCGTTAAAGCCAACAGCTACGTTACCTTCACTACATTGAAGACATCCAAATCCTGCTCCTTCTGCATCTGTATATTGAACTTCAAAAACAGATTCTACACCATTTTCTCCTGCATTTTCAAAAATTGTATTGTAATCGTCAACCAAATCGTAAGGACCAAATTGAATTAAATTATCTAACACATTAGCTGCATCTGAAAATTTATCTTGATACAAATAAGCTTTACCTAATAATGCTTGTGCTGCACCTTTAGTTACACGTCCTATTTGTGGTGCTGTGTACTCTAAATTATTTATTGCATATTGTAAATCTGATTCTATTAAACCATATACATCTGACACTGGAGATCTTGGTATTGAAGTTTCGTCTCCTAGTTCAAATCTTGTTTCTTTTAAAGGCACTGGACCAAACCATTTTACTAATTCAAAATAATAATAAGCTCTTAAAAAACGAGTTTCGGCAATAATAACTTCTTTACCTTCAAAGTCTGTTTTATCTTGAAATTCTAAAATGTAATTTGCTCTATTAACACCTGCAAACATCCAATCCCAAATATTTTTTAAGTTACTATTAACTGGTGTATGCGTCATATCATCTATTTGCTGAAAACCAATAACATCTGTAGCGCTTTCTCCGCCACATAGTGTATTATTAGAAGCTATTTCTCCTAACATGACATTTACGTAGGTAGATTGTAATAAATCGTATGCTCCTACTAAAGCATTATAATAATCTGTTTCTGAGTTGAAATAATTTTCTGATCCAATTGAGTAAACTGGCTCACGCTCTACAAAGTCATCTGAACAAGCAGCGAAGCCTACTAATACAGTAAAAGCGTAAAGTATATTTTTATAATTTTTCATAATTCTTTTTTTTAAAAGTTAAGATTTAAACCAAGAATGTAAGTTCTAGGTATAGGATAAAAACCGTAATCTATACCTCCGCCAATTGGTGCTCCGTTTGAAGCTCCTGGGTCATATCCTTTATATTTAGTAAATGTGTAAAGATTATTTACAGCTGTGTAAAGTCTTATTTTAGACATACCTAATTTGTCTAATACTTTGCTTGGTAAACTGTAACCTAATTGAATGTTTTGAATTCTAACAAAAGATGCATCTTCTACAAAATAATCTGAAAACACATTGTTACTAGTTGCTGCTGTAGTTACTCTTGGTACTGTATTACTTGTTCCTTCTCCTGTCCATCTATCTAACACATAATTAAGTCTGTTAACATCAGATAAAGTTCTTTCGTAGTTTCTTACCATATCGTTTCCTATAGAAGCAAACGTGTACATTTTAAAATCGAAGTTTTTATAATCTAAACTTAAATTTAGTCCCATTGTTACGTCTGGTATTGGGTCTCCTAAGTTTGTCCTATCATCAAAATCAATTACTCCATCACCATTTACATCAACAAATCTAATATCTCCTGGAGCTGCTTCTGCACCTAAAGCAGATTGAGATGGATGTGCGTTTACTTCTGCTTGGTTTTGGAAAATTCCATTTGTTTGAAAACCATAAAAATATCCAATTGGTAAACCTACTTCCATTCTTGATGGTGCTGGTTGACCAACACCAAAAGCTCCGCCTTCAAGATATCCTGTACTATTATTAACTTCTAATACAGTATTCTTTAATGTTGTTAAATTGTAATTTACATTAAATTTAAAGTTGTCTGATAACTTATCACTATATCCTAATGCTAATTCAAAACCTCTGTTTTCTACTTCACCTGCATTGACCGTTGGTGATCCAGCACCTGGAGCTGCTATACCTGTTATACCTGAAGTTGCTATATTTTGAATTAACAGGTTATCTCTTTTATTTATAAAGTAGTCTGCTGTAACATTTAGTTTTTCTCCTAAAAATTTTAAATCTAATCCAATATCTAGTTTTTTAGCTTCTTCCCATTGTAAATCTGGATTAGACAAAACACCTATTGCTTGACCATTTACTAAAGATCCATCAAAAATATAAGTTGCTTCTCCTTCTAATAGACTTGTGTAACCGTTGTTTCCTATTTGGTCGTTTCCTAACACACCATAACTAGCTCTTAGCTTTAAAAAGTCTATAAAATTTGAGTTATTCATAAACCCTTCATCAGAAATTACCCAACCTGCAGTTACAGAAGGAAAATATGCTGTTCTGTTGTTTGGTCCAAACTTTGTTGAAGAGTCTCTTCTAAGCATTGCTGAGAATAAATATTTACCCTTATAGTCGTATTGTAGCCTACCAAAATAAGATAGTCTTCTTTCATCATAAGCATAAGAACCAACGTCTCTAACACCTTCGTCGCTTGTTCCTTCAGCTAACGCTATATCAGCAAATGCCCAATCGTTGTTAGGTATATCAAATCCAGTTGCAAAAAGACCATTACCAAATTCTTTAAAGATAGTAGTCCCTAATGTTAATGTTACTTTATGGTTATCTGCAAAGACATCGTTATAAGTTCCAAAAATATCTAGTGAGTAGTTATTATCATTGATTGCATTTTGCGACACGCTACTTCTTTGTACATCAAAGACTTTACCTCCATAATCAATCTCTTTAGCAAAAGACTTACCTTCACTATTACTTGTATTAAAACCAATTCTACTGGTTAACTTTACTTTTTTATGAATATCATAATCTAAAGATACAGTACCATTTAATTTTTTTAAATCATAATCATTAAATGTGTTATCTATTTGAGCTAATGGATTTATAATCTCGATACCTAAACCTGGTGTATTTGGTACTAGAGAAAAATCACCATTTGTTTGATATGGAGATAAAGTAGCAGGAGCATTAATTGCGTTGAATAATACAGAGCCTAAACCGTTATCATTAATCGCATCTCTATCTAAGTAAGTATAAATAACATTAGCATTAACTTTAATTTTATCTGAAAGATCTGCACCTAAAGACAATCTTGCTGTATTACGTCTAAAGTCTGTTTTTTTAGGTCCAATAATACCTTGTTGGTATAAATGAGATCCACTAAAGGAGTATGTTATTTTTTCTGATCCTCCAGAAACATTAAAATCATGATTAACAATTGGTACTGCTTCATTAAATACTTCTTCTTGCCAATCGGTTCCTGTACTTAATCCTGTTACATTTGGAAAAGGTATAGCCTGTCCGCCTGCAGCATAGCTTTCATTTAAAAGTAGAGCATATTCTGTAGCATTAAGTAATGGTAACTTTCTTGTGGTTTCTTGAAAACCAGTATAAGAATTAACAGAAACTTTTGGAGCTGAGTTTTTTCTACCTTGTTTAGTTGTAATTAAAACGACACCGTTTGCTCCTATTGTACCGTAGATAGCAGCCTGAGCATCTTTTAAAACTGTAATAGTTTCAATATCATTTGGGTTTAAGATATCTAAATTTCCTTGGTAACCATCAATAATAACTAATGGACCGTTTGCACCGTTGGTAGAAATACCTCTTATTCTAATATCCAAACCTGCACCTGGTGCTCCACCTTGTTGGGTTACGTTAACACCAGAAACTGTTCCTTGTAGTGCTTGTTCTACTTTAATAGGTTTAATTTCTTCTAAAACTTCAGAACCTACTGTTGATACAGCTCCTGTGACTTCACGTTTTTTAAGAGATCCGTATCCTATTACAACAACTTCTGATAGTGACTCAACATTTTCTGTTAAGGCTACATTTATAGCATTAGAATTATTAACAACAACTTCTTTAGTTTCAAATCCTATGTAAGAAAACACTAATGTCTCTCCTTTTTGGACATTACTAATTGTATAGTTACCATCAAAATCGGTAACAGTACCTTTTGTTGTGTTTTTAATAATAACACTAACTGTAGGAAGTGGTAATCCATCTTGTTGGCTGGTTACAACTCCTGAAATGGTATACTCTTGAGCATAGATACTTATAGCAAAAATTGAGAGTAAAACCGATAAAAATATTTTTTTCATTTTTATTTAGTTTGAGCTTTTCTCAAAATTAATCGCTTTAATTAACAAATTCTTAATATTTAGCGCTACAAAAAACATACATCGCAAAAAAAACATCATAAAACATGTAAAAACACAGTGATTTATTGATGTTATAATGTTTTATATTTTTTTCTAGTAAATGAAACTTTTTAATAAAAAATAGCCTTTGTAGTGGTGTTGTATAGGTTATTTTAACACTTGTAGTGTTTTTATAACTCTAATATATAGTCGGTTAAATTAGTTTTATGGGGTAAATCCATCTTTTTACGCAAACGATATCGTTTAACCTCTACACTTCTTGGAGAGATGTTTAATAGAGGTGCTATTTCTTTTGATGATAAATTAAGACGTAAATATGCACAAAGTCTTAAATCGTTAGAGGTAAGTTTTGGATGTATAGATTTTATCTTTTTTAAGAAATCTTTGTCTGCATTATTAAAAGCTTCTTCAAAAAGTTTCCAGTCATCCTTGTTATTTATGTTTTTATCAATTATTTTAATAACAGGTTTTAGATTTGAGTCTTCAACTTTTTCTGATAATTCTTTTTTTATAGTATTTAAAAATTCATTCTTTTTTATTAGACTCATTGTAGATACAGCTAACTCTCTATTTTTACTTTCAATTTCATTTTTAAGCTTTTCGTTATTGAGCTTCATTAAATGTTGCTTATTTTCTAAATCTTTTAATTCTAGCTCTCGCTGTGTCTTTAGAAGTAGTTTTGCTTTTTGTTTTTTATAATATAATTTGTAAAAATAGTTTACCAACAGGACTATAATTATTCCTAAAATAAAGTACACAACAATCATTGAAGAAGATAAATACCATGGTTTTTCAATAGTAAAACTATACACAACAGCGTCTTCTACATTTTTATCTCCTACTCTTGCTTTTACTTTAAATATGTAATCTCCTGGTGATAAGTTTTTATAAGATACATTTGATTGATTACTCCAATCACTCCATTTTTCGTAATACCCTTCAAGTTTGGTAGCATATTCAGCTTCTAAATACTTATCATATTCTGCTATACTGTAACTAAACTCTAAATTGTTTTGTTTGTTCTTAAATAGACCGTTTTCTGATATGTTTATAAGTTTTGTTTGACCTGAAAGAGGATTCAGTTTAATTTCATTTATATGAACAGTGTAAGCTCTAGCTTCAAATTTTGATATATCAAGTATTTTATAACCTCTTGAGGTTCCTAAAATAAATTTACTTGCAGATATGCTAGAAACACTTTCGTAACCCGAAATATTGTCTCTTAGTGTATTAGATAAAGGAATAAATGTAATTTCTGGCTCATTACTTAATTTACCAGGCTTAATATAATTTATGCCTTTTTGTGTAAATATCCATAACGTGTTTGTTTTTGAATCTGAAACAAGTTTACCTGATGCATAACCTTGTTTTTTAAATAGATTTGAAAGAATGGTATCCTTTTTTAGATTAAAATTTTCTTGATCTGATACAAAAACACCTTTTTTTGATGCATAGTAAATCTTATTATTATGTTTTGCTACTGAAGAAAACAAACCATTACCTAAAAAATTTAATTTTTGAACTTTTGATATTGAACTAAAGTCCTTTTTGATATCAATTTTAAATACGCCTTTATACTCATGGTTTACCAAAACTTGATTATTATTGATAAAAACCAAAAACCTTGACGAGTTATTAAATCCATTAATTTTGTTTCTAAAAACCCATTTTCCGTTTTGTTTTTCAAGAACATTTAATCCATTATAATTACCTTGTAATAGTAGGTTTGGATTGATTTTTACAGTTAAAATATCCCAAGTACCATCAATGTCTGCAATGCGTCTTGCTATATTATCTTCAATTATAAAAGTACCTCTGTTATGTCCACAAAACAATTGATTATCAATCACTTTTAAACACCAAACTTGACCTTTTGTGTTTTCTACAAATGTTAAATCATGACTTTTTTCATCTTTGTAAAATAATCCTTGATTTGTTCCTAGATATAGTCTATTTCTATATACTACAGAAGTATAAACAGTACCTAAACCTCCTTTATTATCATTAAAAATTAAGAAAGGAGAATCTATATTTATACAACTTACACCATTATCCATTCCTAACCACAAATTTTTGTCTACATCTTCAAATACAGACAAAATTGTGTTATTACCCAATCCGTTTTCTTGTTTAATTGTATTTACTATTTCTCCATTTGTATTTAATTGAATAATTCCGTTAGATATTGTACCTACAATAATACTATTGTCATTAAGCATTAAACTACTGTAAACAGAAAATGAATCTAAAACATCAGAAAATTTTGTTATTTGATTACCTTTTAATTGATAAATACCTTTATTCTGGGTGATTACTATAAAATGTTCTTCAATAGGAAAAAAACCTACTACAATATCATTTAAAATTTCTGGAGCATTAGAAATTAATTTAGGCTTACTATTCTCAAAAGCAAATAATCCTTTTGTTTTATCCTGAAAATAAATAGCATTTTTAACTTTAAACATTTTTAATATGGACTCTTCAGAATCTATAATATTGAAAGTTTTATCTAATGTATTATAAATATAAATCCTGTCTAAGGATTGAAACAAAAGCCAATTACCTAAACTTTCAATATTCCAAAACTGTTCATCTTCTAATAGTTTCTTTTTAATTTTTGAAGATAAAGATGTGTATTGCAAGTCTCCTATTTGTGTTTTTTGCCAATACCCAAACTCCATATAACAACCTGTATATATTTTGTCTCCTAAAACATGTACAGATCTAATTACAGTTTCGTTAGGTGAATTGTATAAATTCCAATTAGCACCATTAAACTCTAATAATCCTTTGGAATTAGCTACATAAATATATTTATCTGAAGATTGAGATATATCCCAATTTTGATTTGATGCGTTGTATTGCTTAGGTGAAAAATATTGTATAGGTGGTAAGTTTTGAGACTTAAGCACAAAAAAAGCAAACAAAAAAGCAACAGCAATAAGGCTTTGCTTGTTATTAACCAAACATCTTGAAATACAGTTTTGCATATGACAATATACAAAATGTATGGTTAATTATTAAGGTTTAGATGTACACTTACTATTTACCGATACAAAAAGTAAAGTAATACTGTATATCAGTTAGTTATGGTTATTGGGCAACAAATAGGCAACAATAAACTATAAATAAGAGATAATAAGAGCAAGTAAATGTAGGGAGATTAGAACGAATTGATAAGCGAATATAAACCTTTTTTCTTTGTTTTAGCCCTCAAATTAAGTGCTTGGTACTTTGGTAACTCTTCACAGAATACCTTGTTGTATGGCTTTGCATAACCTCTTCTGACCATTATTTCATTAATCGTTTTACCATTTGGCAAAATGATGTAAGCTAATGTTCTTCCAAAAGCATCTGTAAGATTTGATTGTTCTTGAATTATGGTAACGCTTGTTTTTGGTTTGGCTTTTTTAAGTAGAAATTTCATTGACTTAAAACCCAACTCAATTAAATATGTGCCTGAGATATTCACTTCTCTTTCATCTTGCTTTAATTTTCTGCATAGTTTAATCTCTGGAGCATCAATTCCTAATAGCCTTATTTCTTCTTCAATATTTGTGAAAATATTTTTAACGATTAGTCCGTCTCCGTCCAATACTTTAACCACTTCATAGTGTGGTCTTACCCTTGTTTGTTTATTAGCACTTGTTTGCATTTGTTTACGCTTATTAATCAATTGACAGTCAATATGTTAGACTTATCTTTGTAATAGTAAGAATTATTATTAACATTTAAAAATTTAAAGAAATGGCAAGACAGAAAGGTCCCCTAAAATATGTCGGTACTCTTGGAGATATTAGACATTTTAAAATTAAAGGAAATGAAGGTTATTTTGCAGGTTTGACTGGTGGTCCAACTGCTGAACAAATTGCAACTGACCCAGCATTTCAAAGAACTCGTGAAAATATGAACGAATTTGGAGGTTGTGCAATGGTTGGTAAATCCGTAAGAGTCGGATTAGCAAGTCTAATGAAAAATATGGCAGACAGTCAAGTGACTGGAAGATTAACTGCTATAATGAAGAAAATCAATTTAGAAGATGGTTCTGAAGCCAGAGGTAGACGAGCTGTATTGGTTTCTGCTGTACCAAACTATTTGAAAGGTTTTGATTTTAACAGATTTACTTCTTTCAATGGTGCTTTTAATGCTCCGTTCACAATTACTCCTGCTGGTTCTCGTGATAGTTCAACTTTGGATGTTCCCGCATTCAATCCGTTGAATTACTTAAACATACCAGCCGGTGCAACTCATTTTAGAATTATCAATGCTATTTCAGTATTGTCTGATTATGAGTTTAACACTACTACAAAGGTTTATGAGCCTAAAGAAGCAAGTTTGAACGAATTAAAAGATGTTCAGTATTCTGCCTATTTACCTGTTGATTCAGTTACTGCATTAATTTCATTGGTTGCTACATTACCAGGTTCTCCAACTATGACAACTGATGTAAGTGTTTTAAACTCTATCGGTATTGAGTTCTATCAAGAAGTAGGTTCAAACTACTATGTATTTGCACAAGGTAACGCCTTAAAGATTTCCGAAATATTCTAAGATGCCATTTTAGAGATTTATGGAATTAGAAGAAAGCCTGCTCATTTGAGTAGGCTTTTCTTTTTGGCACTTTGTAAGGTTTGCATTTCTTTATTAAGACGGTGCAATCATATTGGGATAAAATATGCCTTATACAGTACTCAAATATGAATAGCCCTAAGAATATCGCTTTTTAGAAATGTAGCGATAGAAAACCGCCCTACGTGCATCATCAATTAGTTTTAGGTTGAGTTTATAAACCTTTTCTTGTTCTTCTAAAAGTTGTAAGGCTTGGACTGACTTTTTGAAAATTGGAATATCATTATTTGCCTGTTCAAATCCGTTTAAAATACCTTGTTTAAGGTCGTTTTTGGTTATGAATGGGATAACTGAACCTTTTAAATAGTAATGAAAGGATTTTGCACGCCATAGCCCAAAACATAGCCAATATAACTGGTCTTTGGCTTCCTCTGTGGGTGCTGTCAAAATAAAGCAATTCGGACAAGGCTGTTTTAGTGGCTTTCCGCTGTTCATCCCTTTGTTCAGAATGTAGAAATGTGGCTTTTCAGTTTCGACTGATGGTCTGTAAGTTTTGAGAGTGAATTTTGTCATTTTCCGAGAATTTTAGTTGGCTTCCGAAATCCCCTTCACAAAATTTTTTGACAAAGAAAAAAACGAAAAAAAAAGAAAGCCATTCAACTGGTGGTGGAAAGTGGGCTGACAAGGTTTTTAAGGAAAATACTACCCCTTGTGGGTGGAGATTTTTTTCAAAACCCGTAGGGCTTGAACTTGAAGGGCCAATTGTAACCACCTACATTTGCTATCTTTTTTATTCTTTTGGCATAACATTTTTTACTTACTCTCTTATTTGTAAAATGCTTATTTGGTTGTTCAATTCCTTTGGGGAAATATGACCAGAAAAAAAATAAACTATACCTATTCTAAAAGCGTGGGCTGGTGTGTGGCAAGTGTAGCGATTGAAAGAAACGGAACTAAATGCGGTGGGATGGAATGAAGTAATACTGTATGCATTGCAGGGTTGCAGACTTTGCAAACTTTACAATTTACTGCAAAGTTGTTGTGCGGTGGGCTTGCATACGGATTGCGTAATGGAATAGTGTGTCGCTTAGTGGAGTGTAGAGAATGAGCTACTCTTGCTTGCATTATTAGGTGTTAGTGGGTATATGCAATGAAAGAATGTAGGCACGAAATGAGAGAATGAAATGTACCTACTATAAACCGACATTAACTCATAGTTTATTTTTTTTCTGACCGCTGAAAAGGGTGGTTGGGGAATTGTGGTCTTTCGGTTGGTGAAGTAGGTTTAAAGCGTTGGCAATGAGCGGATACTTAACATAATGTTATTATAGGACATAGGCTTTAGCCCGTAATGCAATGAAGCCCTTGTGGTATGTACTATAATGCCACATTATGTTAATGTAGCTTTGGGTTGTTATTTTCTGGCACAAGTTGCACAGAGCGGTACTTTGGAGTGCATACGCCTTTTTGCTTTTGTGTGGTGGCATAGCTCTTTACTACCGAAGGAACGAGGATATTAATGGGCTATAATTAGCGTTGGATTGCAAAAAGTGTGACAGAAAATAACAACTGTAGCGTTGGAAGAGCGGAAGCCTATAAAAAGACAGAGGAGTTATGAGGCACGAATAACGTTGGATTTTTATAGGCTGGGGAAAGAAACCTACGGAACCAACCGTTATTAAAGTCGTGCCTGTGGCACACCTTATTATTTATCCGTAATAAAAACCAAAGATTATTTTTACCGAAGTCAGGTAGTTTATCACCTTCAAAATGAGGAAATATTTGAGCTACCTTTTCAAGGTATTTTATGGCTACTGGTAAGTTTTGTTGCTTTACGGATTTCCAATACATTCTGCTGAATTAACATATTTGGCTAATGAGTTTACTTACATTATTGGTATTATCATTTGACTTTATTAACTAACAAATGTTATTACCTATATACTTTTGAAAATTGAAATGTCATTAACTATACACAAAGATAATAAATGTTAGGCAAATTAAATAAAGGACTACTCTTCCTGAGTGTTGCAGGAAGTGGGTGATTGTAGTAAGTAAGGTACGAGCGAACGAAAAGAACCTACTGGAAGCAAATGGGGAGTTATGACAATGAATTAATTATTTCTTTTGCTGTAATTTTTGCAGTTTTACCAACGCCATAAATGGTTGCTGAAGCAAAACCTGTCCAATTACCATAACCCACTAGCCATAAATTTGACTCTTTAACTGCTCGCGTATTTTTTGTTATTACTTTATCATTTTCAATAATATTTAATTTTTTTAAATGGTTCAAATAAGGTCTAAAACCAGTACACCATATAATGGCATCAAAAGCTTCTTTTTTTCCATCTTGCCAAATTACACCGTTTTTATAAAATGAGGAAAATGGACGATGATCTTTAAATACGTTACGTGCTAATCCATCTTTCACACTTTCAACTTGTACAATATCACTCAAAGAAACTTGTAAAGTATTTGAAGTATTCTTTTTCTTAAGATACTTTTCATTAGCTTGATTAAACAAGTAACGACCGTCAATTTCTTCTGGTAGAAACGTAGGTTTATCTAGTGTTACCCACTTTGTATAAGCTACTTTAGAAACTTCTGCTAAAATTTGAGCACCAGAATTACCCCCACCAACAACAACTACTCTTTTGTTTCTGAAAGGTGAACTATTTTTATAAGCACTAGAGTGTATTTGCATACCTAAAAATTCATCAATTTTAGGATATATAGGAATAAAAGGTGAACGAGCTGTACCTGTAGCACTTACAACAGTTTTACTAATAAATACTCCTTGATTGGTTTTTAATTTAAATAATTCTCCTTCTTTAACAACTTCTTCAACAAATGTACTTCGTTGTATTGGGAAATTATATCGTTTTTCGTAATTGGACAAATAACTCAAATATTCTTCCTTTGTAGGATATTCTTGTTTAGTTGTAGGCATTTGCCAACCAGAAAGTGAGCTATATTGAGAAGGTGAAAATAATTTTAAACTATCCCAAGTATGTAACCAAGAACCACCGGAATTACCTTCTGCATCTAGAATTAAATAATTTAGTTTACTTCTTTTTAAAAAATAAGCAACGGACAAGCCTGCCTGCCCGCCACCTATTATTATACAATCAAATATTTTATTAGGTATTGCCATAATAAGCCCTTACTTAATTTCTTTAATTACTTTATAAGGGGTTTTGTTAATGGCTTCTTTTACTTCTTTATCGGTAGATTTTGTACTATCGTACCAAACGGTTATTTGACCTTTTTTAGTGTTAGAAACAGCTTTAATAAAACCTTTAACGTTTTTCTTTAATGAATATTCTACAATTCCTGTACAACAAGATTGGGTGAATTTTTCTAATTGATACGTTTTTTAACAGTATCAGAGATAACAATGTTTCCTTCAATTTTCTGATGAATATTTGTATCGTTATTATGGGTAAAAGCTAAAATATTTGTAGCAAATACTAGTGTTAATATAAGAGATGTTATTGATTTCATAATTATTAAATTTTTAAATATATGGTAGAATTAATATGATTAATGTTATAATGGCAACGCACCATAAAAACGTTTTTGATTGTAGAAATGATAATGATTTCTTTTGTTTAGTATCTAGTTTACTTATTGTCTCTTGACTTTCTATGGTGCAGCAAGCTTGTTCTTTTTTAGGAAAATATGCTCTATATAAATTGTAAGAAACTGCTATTAAACTGAATGCTATAAGATACGGTTTTATTGTTGCTAGCCATACCAATTGAGAAACAATTGCTCCTAACATTCCTGCAAAAGCCATTAATGGACCAACACAACAAGTGCAAGCGACTAATGCTACAAATACAGCACTTATGGATGATAAAACTGATTTCAAAAATCAAAATAATAAATTAAAAACATAACCAGAAATAATCATTCCTAACCCGATAACCGAAAAGAAAGCAATGATTAATTTTTTCTGCATTACTTTTTTTAAGAGTAAAGCTTCGGGAAGTGATAAACCAATAGACCCCATCATAAAGGCAATAGCCGTACCTAATGGTACACCTTTATCCACCAAAGCCTCTACCACTGGTAAGACACCTACAGCATCTATATAAAGTGGTATTCCCATAATGACAGCAATAGGAACTGCAAAAGGGTTGGATTTAGAAATGTATGTCTCAAAAAAGGATTGAGGCACATAACCGTGAATAAAAGAACCTATTCCAATACCAATAAAGATATATGGCACTAATTTTTTTAATGTACTTAAGGCTTCTTTATGTATTTCTGGAAACTTCTGTTTTAAAGACCTTTTATCTTCAATAGTTTTTTCAGTTTTAGAATGCAATTGTTTTAACCATTCTGCTATATGAGCTGACATTCCCATTTTATCAAGAATAATCCCACCTATAACACCTAAAACAATACCCGATAAAATATAAATTAAAGTAACCTTCCAACCATAAGACACCCAAAATAGTACAATAGCGATTTCGTTTACTAAAGGTGAGGTGATTAAGAAAGATAATGCGATACCTAACGGAATTCTAGCTTGCATCATTCCTACAAATAAAGGAATTGATGAGCACGAACAAAAAGGGGTAATAGCTCCCAACAAAGAGGCTAATATGTTCCCTAAACCTGATTTTTTATTACGCTCTAAATAGTCACGTATTTTACCCATTGGTAAATAACTGGTTATGATACCCATAACGTAGGTTACTATCACAACCAAAAAAGCTATTAAAATAAACGTGGCAATAAAGTATTGAAGGGCTGTTGCAAACAGCCCTGATTGGTCTAAACCTAATAATTCAAACACTATATAGTCTGAAAAACTAGATAATAATTCTGTCAACTTCTCCATATTATGCTGCTTTTAGTGCTGCAAGAAGTTCTGCATCAGAATTAAATGATTTATAAGCGTGAACCTTACCGTTAATTACTAATGAAGGAAAAGACATTGTACCATAGACCATAGTGTCTTGCATTTCTGACAGTTCCTCAATAGTAATTGACAGATTGTTTTCTTGTGCTAATTTTTCTAATTGTTCCTTAATAGGGGAACCTTTTGCACAACAAGAAGAGTGTAAAATTTTAACTTCAGTGTTCATAATAAATGTTTTTAATGATTAAACTTTATTACGAAGTCTGAAATCTTTTAAAAAAGACACATTTTTAGGAACAAAAAAAAGTATTTTTTGAGAGGTTACTTATAACCAACTATGTATCAATGGTTAATTAGTTATTTTTTTTTCTATTTCTTGTAATGGTGTACAGTGAGGTTTTATTGTGCACGACGAAAAATTACCTGATTTGTCATATTGAATATCACAACATTCTATAAATAGGGATTTTAATTTTTCTCTACCTCGCTGTATTCTCATTTTAGTTGCGGATAAACCAAGGTTAAGTTGTAGAGCAATCTCTTTTTGAGGAATGTTTTCAATATCGCTTAGATGTAATGGCTTCGCATATTTTTCTGGCAGCAAACCAATCATAGGGATGATAAAATCTGATTCTAAAATGGTAGAAATATTTTCACTGGAAATACTATGTTCTTTCCAATCTTCATTAAAATTAAATTCAATTTTGTTTTTATTATAATAGTCCTTATAATAGTCCGCAATGGTATTGCGAGTTACTTGAAACAACCAAGCTTTGATATTATTAACTTCTATGTTTTTTTTATGAGACTCTACCAATTTGAGCATCACCTCTTGAACAATATCTTCAGCAAGGTTTATATCGTTTGTTTTCTTTATGATATAAGCTTTCAAGAATTCATAAAATTCTTGTACTACCTCATTGATATTACAACATTCCTTATTTTTTGTTTTAAGTGAATCCATATATTCTATATCAAAGATAAAAAATATCCTATAAGTGAACCACCAATTACAATAAAAGCACTATTTATTTTCTTAAAGACGAAAACAGCTATTAGACTTATAGCGGCAATCAGAATTGTTCTCCAATCAGTCAACGTTTCTTTTCCCATTTCTACACAAACTGCTACGATAACAGCAACTGCTGCAATATTTACCGCATCTAAAAATGCCGAAAATATTTTTGATTTTCGCATTTTTGGAACAAATGGATTTAATATAGAAACAAAGATAAATGATGGAAGAAATATACCAACGGTTGCTGCAATCGCCCCCCAAAAACCGCCTAATTGCCACCCGATAAATGTAGCGGTTGATAAAACTGGGCCAGGTGTAAATTGACCAACAGCCACAGCGTCTATCAATTCTTGACGAGTCAATGTACCTGTAGAAACCAATTCAGCATCTAAAAATGCAAATAATACATAGCCACTACCATAAAGCAAAGCACCTACTTTAAAGAACGTCCATAGAATCTTTAGAGTACTCGGTGTTATAACTACTTGTAATAAAAGAAATGGAGTAAAACTATTTAATGTGTTTTTTGAATTTCTAACAAAGTATAGAATTAAACCTAAAAGACCACAAGCAAACAACGCCAAAATTTCGTGGACACCAAGCAAACAAGCAATCAATGTCAATGCTCCTAAAATACCGAGTTCTACATTTTTGAGTGCTTTTTTTCCAAGTCGGTAAACTGCTCCAAGAATAATGGCAATTACCGCTGGTTTTATTCCATAAATGAAAGGTTCAACTTTTGGAAGTTGTCCGTATTGTTGATATAACCACGCAAAAATCATTGTAATAACAACAGCTGGAAAAACAAAACTAGCACCTGCTACAATCAAGCCTTTCCAACCTGCTCTTTCGTGACCGCAATGCATTGTCATTTCGGTAGAATTAGGTCCTGGAATTAAATTTGTTGCTCCAACTAAATCAAGAAAATGTTGATGACTCATCCATTTTCTTTTTTTAACGACTTCATCTTCCATCATTGCAATATGGGCGGCAGGACCGCCAAAAGCAATGCTTCCTAATTTAAAAAAAAGTTTTGCTACTTCTTTTAAGTTTTTCTTACTATCCATTCTTTTGAAATTGGTTTGATTAATAGACTAAACATAAAACCTATTAAAATTGAAGTTACTATATCAGAGACATAATGAGCACCTAATACCATTCTAGAATAGGCTACTAAAAGAGCCCAAATAAAAATAAGTATCACATAGTATTTTTTTAATGAAAAGAATACCAAGCTAAATGCTAAGGTAAAAGCAATTGAAGTGTGACCTGATGGAAATGAAAAGGTACTTGTTTCATACAATTGAATGATGGCAGGATGTACTACAAATGGACGTGGCCGCTTTACAATATATTTTAAAATTAAACTGAATGTTGAGGAAGCTATAAATATTAATAAAAGGCTGTAGTACTTTATTTGGAATGACTTTACTTTATTTTTAATATAAAATAGACCAATAAAACCTAATATCATAATTGAAATAATGAAGGTATATGAAGAAATCCAATAAAATAATGGATCTAAAAAAACGATTCTATTTGCTTGAATCCATCTTAAAAATTCATAATCGATTTGTAAAAAGAAATTCATTTGGTTTTGTACATATTTTTATCTATCGACCAATTCCCACCGCCCTTAATAATTAAAAATAGACTTCCCCAAAGCATTGCCCAATCAGTTCGACTTCCGTGCATCATTATCCAAAATCCATCATTGGCTAAAATGTCTGATTTTGTTGTAACAATGGCAACCAACATAATTACGAGTGTTAAAACACTTGCCAATCGGGTAAGCAAGCCAAGTAAAATCAACGTGCCACAAACAATTTCAAACGTGCCGACAAATGCACCGAGAAATTCTGGTGATGGAAGTCCGATTTTTTCAAATCGTCCTGCACCCCGAATGGCAGGAAATAGAAATTTTTGAATACCTTCCGATAGAAAAACAGCACCAACCATTAAGCGAATAATGATGGTTGTTTTTGATATATCAGTACTAATTGTTTTTTTAAACATTTTAAGCAATTTTTTTTATCAATATGGGATTATACGTTTTATAAATTCGAGCTACTATCCAAGCTATTGGTATACTTAAAATCGCTGGAACTATTATGTCGGATGGATAATGAACACCAAGATAAACTCTACTAAGGCTTACAAAGATTGCCCAAGGAATAAGCACGTATGGTATCCATTTTAATTTCTCATTAGTCACTAATGTCAAGTAAAATGCTAATGAAAATACATTGGCTGCGTGAGAAGAAATAAAACCGAACTTACCACCTCTATAATCATTTACTAAATGAAGTTTACCTATCAAATAAGGACTATGGCTTGGTCGCAATCTTTCGAAAAATGGTTTAAATATGCCTGAAGCTAATTGGTCACTTATTGTTATCAGTAATGCTATTAACAGAATCATCAATATTGCGTCCCTTTTATATTTCCATATTAACAGAAATGACAATATCATATAAAATGGCAGCCAAGTGAATGTACCTGTTGCAAACCACATTACAGCATCCCAAAATAGATTGTGATTACCATTCAGCCATAATAGAATTTCAATATCTATCTGATTAATAAATTCTATCATTATTTTCTAATTGGTGATTGTCTATAAAGCGGTTTTTTTATAGTAAAGCTTGGCACTTTTTCCATTGCGTGGCAACTAATGCAGTTATTGGTGAAGATTTGGAAATTTTTGTTGAATACAAGGGTATCTCTTTTTTCGAGTGCTTTTTCCATTTCTGGAATTGCAACGGTTAAGAAATGTTCTGCGGATTTTGCACGTTTGGGTCTTCTTTTCAAGCCGTTCTCAATCGCTTTTTTGATTTTTTCAATTTGGTAATCAGCATATTCCCAATTTTCATCTTGTCCTGCCCAATACAGTTCTTGATAGCGGTATCCTGTTTCTACCATTGCCATATCAAAACCCCTAAATTGGTTTTCGATGGTTTCAATTTTTTCTTGTTCCGTACCTTTTATCCAATTTCCTTCTACTATTTGTTGTTGGTTTTCTCGACAAGAAGAAAGTAGAAGTGCTGTGAGAATATATATTAGCCATTTCATATGTTGTGATTTAATTATGGTGTAAAATTATACAACACAAGACTAATAATATGGTCTATTTGAAAAATGTATGGTACTTAATCATTTGCTTTACGAAAAGCAATTGGGGTATCACCTACGTTTCGTTTAAAGTATTTAGTGAAATGAGAATTATCTTTAAAGTCAAGTTTGCCTGCAATTTCACTAACCGTTAAGTCAGTATAAAGCAAAAGGCGTTTAGCTTCGTTAATAATATAATTGGAAATTACCTCAGCAGAAGATTGACCTGATTCTTTTCTGCATATAGCATTTAAGTTTTGTGGAGTGGTATTTAGTAATTTTGCATAATGACTTACCTTGTTTGTAAGTTCATTTTCTTTACTTAAAAGCAAAATAAGTTCTTGATAGATTGAGCTACATTTTATTTTAGGACTACTTACAATTTTCGATTCAAGAAACTTTGCTAACAGAGCTTTTAACAATCCTTCTATAACTTGATGGTTTTTAATTTTTGCACCTTCATATTCCTTTAATAATATATTTGACATATCAATTACTGTGGTATTATTAGGAAATAGACAAGTTAAGGCACTCAGTTCTGAAATTAGCTTTTTAATATCTTTATCTATACAGTTTTCAATAAAGTTTTTTTTAATAATTAAAACAAACCCTTCAGGTTCTGTTTTGATGTCCCAAAAATGAACCTGTTCTTTACGTATATTGAATACTACAGGTGGTTGAATTTTGTATTCTATTGTGTCAATTGTATGTGAACCAGATCCTTTGGTTAAAAAAATGATTTCGAAATAACTGTTATGTTTGTGGGGTGATGTTTTTCTAATATGCTTCTTAAATTTTGCAATTTTAAAAAGGGAAACATCTTTAGCCTTATTTTGTATTTGAATATCCATCTTTATTTACTACAAAAACCAAAGGTTATTTTTACCGAAGTCAGGTAGTTTATCTCCTTCAAAATGAGGGAATATTTGAGCTACCATTTCTGGGTATTTTATGGTTACTGGTAAGTTTTGTTGTTTTACAGATTTCCAATACATTCTGCTGAATTGATATACTTGGTCTATCAACTCTTTTACAATTGCTATATCCTCAAAATAGTCTTGTTCTGTACAATATAGACTTAGTTTTACAGGGAACGGATGGTCTTTTGCAAAACCGTTACTACTGTATTTGGCATTGTTGAATAACAAATATTTTAGATGTGCAATTTCTATGATTGTACCACTTAAAGGCATTAAGGCATCATCATTGGTATCAAACGCTACATAGTCGCTTGATTCTGTTTTATTGATAGTTACTATAACTATTGGAATATCTAATTTTAATCTACCTAAAGTTTTTTGAATTGGGTCTATTTCGTCTTTGCTTATTGGCTTATAGTAGTGAATGATTAGCCTTTCTGCTTTGTTATCATTATCCACAACAAATTTTAAAATCTGTTTTCCTATTGCTCCAGCTATTAAGTCAAATTCATTATCTCTAAAACAATCAAATCCTTTAAACTCTCCTTTGTTATTAAAACAGAATGCACTACCTACAAAACGAGTATTGGTTTCCATTGATTTAAAAGCACCTACACCCACAATTAACTCTTGTTTCAGTTCTCTATCTAAACGCCAAGGAATACCGTCTATTTTAGCTAACAATGCAGGTGTGATATTCTCTAAGAATGCACCAAAATAGGCATTATTGATACTCTCTTTGTAAATTACTTGTGAGGTTATTTCGTGCTTTAAAAGCTCTTCTTTTACTTGATAATATAAGTGTTTGTTATCTTCATCCTCTTTATGTATTGGGCTTACATAAACCGCAACATATCTTGTATTTGGTTGTTTCTCTAAATTGATTAGATGATGTTTGATTTCTTTTATTGCAGTATCAGGACTATCAAATGCTAAACTGGTATCGTTATCCATATAAAATGGTTGACGAATATGTTTTTTTAGTGGTGGAAAGAACGTCTTATATCCTTTTTCAAAATAGTTATATAATTTAACTACATAGTCTGCTCTATCAGGTTTATGGTATATAAAAAAGAACCTTACATTATCGTGTGGACTTGCTTTATAAGGACCAGGGTTTTTCATTCCTGCTTTTGGGTCTATACCTACGCCATCATAAAATCTTAAATTGTTTGAGTGATAATGTGTTTGCAATACTTCATCTTCTGCAATATCAAAAAAGCCATTTTCATCTAATGGAAGTATGGCTCTAAATTCATCTGTATTTAGATAGTTGTTGTAAAAAGTGGTTATGTAATTAAAGTAAGGTTTGTATCTATTGCCTTTTCTTGGTACTGTATGCGGTATTTCTAAATGGTTTTTAAGCGGTATATTTAGTAATGGATATACTTGGTCTAAATGCTGTTTAGCATCTTCTGAAAGGTACTTAAAACGCTGTATTTCTTTATTGTAAACTACTGTTTTGAAATATTCCGTAGAAATGTTGATTTCATCAATGCTTGTGGTAGCAACTTTAGAGGTGCTATCATAAGATAAAAGCAATGCAGGACTTTTGGTTAAACCTGAAAATTCAATTTTTAGGGTGTATTTGTTATAGCTGTTGTATTTGGTTGTTGATGCTTTAGCATCTAATAACCATACTTCTATATCGCCTACATAATTGAATTGTATTGCATCCGAAATATCAATAAAATATTGATATACCAAACGTGTATAAAGATGTTTTGCAAACTTGGTACTGCTGTATAAATCTACTTTTGTTTTGAGTATGCAATCTTCTGTATCTTCAAAATTGGTGTAGTAATATTTATGTTTTACAACTTCTTCTTTTTGATTATCCCATAACTCATTGGGAAGCTCGGTTCTGTGTATAGGGAAATAACCTTCTTTTTTTTCGGTATAAAAACCAAACTCCTTCTGAATAGAAGGGTGTTTGAATGGGATGATATTTATAGTAAGGTTTTTCAAAAGCAATATTTTTTTATAGTTATTTCTTATTTTTTAATGACACGATTCTTTTTAAAGTTTTCTGCCTGTTCAAATATTTCTTTATAAACTTCATCTCTCTGAACTGGTGGATAACCGTGTTCATCTAATAAAAGAATAAGACCAACTTTTAATGCCGATTTTATATCGTCTCTTTTGCTCCAATCTGGAAATTTAGCTTGACCATCAACTAAGTCTTTAACAGATTTAGCTAATTGAATTAATTTGTCCTCAGGATATGAGAAATCATACTTTACACATAATTCCTTTAATATATCATAGAATGCCTTTTCTTCAAAGTCGATTCCTAAATCATCACCTGCTGTAAACTCTTGATGTACTTCCCAAATTAGGTTAGTTAGTTGTTCCGCCATTTCTTCATACACCTCACTTCTTAACACATCATTTTCATCTCTTTCATTATATCGTGTAACCAGAGTTTCCATTTTTTTAGAGAAATCAATACCTTTTACTTTGTTTACTTTTTTCATCTCGCCAATGACACGAGCCAAAAGCTGTTGTAACAGTTTTATTTTAGTGTTAGGTAGTTTTATCTTATCTATTTTTGCTAAATAATCTTCATCAAAAATATCTTGTTCTTTTTCTGTTTCTTCTCCCATTTTAAAAAGTTCTTCTACACCATCACTTTGAAGTGCATTTTTTATCATCTCTCTAACCTTAGCATTCATTTGTGCTGTATCTGGTGCATCTCCTTTGGTGAGTTTAAATACAATAGACCTTACCGCTAAATAAAAGTGTGTGTAATCTCTTTCTGTTTGGGTTAATTGTTCGCTTCCGGCACAAATATCATAAGCTGCTTTTAGCCTTTTGACTAAGCCCATAAAACGAGTTTCTAAATCCTTTGTAAGCTGCACATATTCTGCTGCCATATTCAAGGTATTTAACTGCTCTAAAGAAGAACCATTAAAGTATTTTGAGCTGTCAAATTTGTGAAACAATTTTGATAGCAAGTCTAAGTGATTACGAACTACAATCAATGATTGCTGTATATCTTCAAAGTTATCTCCTTCTCCTTTGGTGTATTTGGCTAAAGCCAAATTCATAGCTTTTTTAATACCTACATAATCTACTACTAAGCCTTTATTCTTGCCTTTAAACTTTCTGTTAACTCTTGAAATTGTTTGAATAAGATTGTGTTGCTGTATTGGCTTATCAATGTAGATACTATCTAAGAAAGGCACATCAAACCCAGTCAACCACATATCTACAACTATAGCAATTTTAAAGTTAGATTTTTCATTTTTAAATTGTCTATCTAATTCTTTTCTATAGTCTTTTGTACCCAATAAATTATACATTTCTTTTGGGTCATCTTTTCCTCTGGTCATTATCATCTTGATACGTTCCATAGGTTTAATTTCTCTTTTGTCCTTATCAGAAAGTACAGCACCTTCTTCCGCTATTTTTACTTCATTCCATTCTGGTCTAAGTGCTATTACATTTTTGTAGAACTCATAGGCAATCTCTCTACTACTGCTTACAAACATTGCCTTTCCTTTTACGGTAGCACCCTCATTTATTCTATTTTCATAATGATTTACAAAGTCTGCTGCTAACTCTTTTAAGCGGTCTGGATCACCCAAGATAGCATTCATATTAGCAGATTGCTTTTTACTCTCTTCTACCTGATATTCGTTTGCACCAGCTTCTTCCGCAACCTGATAATACTCTTCAATTTTTTCTAATTCACTATTATGTAGTGCTATTTTAGCTGCTCTTCCCTCATAAACAATTCTAACAGTGATTTCATCTTTAACAGATTCTGTCATTGTATAAGCATCTACCACTTTACCAAACACATCTAAAGTGGCATCTACTGGTGTGCCTGTAAAACCTACAAAAGTGGCATTAGGCAATGAGTCGTGTAAATACTTAGCAAAACCGAAGGTTTTCTTAACGCCATTTTCTGTAACTCTAATTTTCTGGTCTAAGTTGGTTTGACTTCTATGAGCCTCATCTGAAATACAAATAACATTTGTTCTGTCTGTTAAGAGTTCAGTATCTTCTGTGAACTTATGTATAGTTGTTAAAAAAACACCTCCACTTGCTCTACCTTGTATTAATTCTCTTAATTCTGCTCTACTCTCTACGCTTGTAATTGTGTTGTCTCCAATATAATTTTTAGCGTTAGTAAATTGTCCTGATAATTGGTCGTCTAAATCTGTTCTATCTGTGATTAAAACTATGGTAGGATTTTCAAAATATTCGCTCTTCATTAATATCCTTGACAGAAAAAGCATTGTAAAACTTTTTCCGCATCCTGTAGCACCAAAGTATGTTCCTCCTTTACCATCTCCAGCTGGTTTTTGAGCTACTTTAATATTTTCATATAATGCTTTGGCTGCATAATATTGAGGATAACGACATACTATTTTCTCATCCTTCTTAGAGGTATCTGGAATGTAAATAAAGTTTTGAATAATATCTCTTACACGGTTTTGGTACAACATACCTTGTATAAGCGTAAACATACTATTTATACCGTCTACATCTTTAGCTAAATCAGAAACTCTACGCCAAGCATAGTAAAACTCATAGGCTGCAAAGAATGAACCTGCTTTATTATTGACACCATCACTAATAACACAGAAAGCATTGTATTTAAACAATTCGGGAATATCTCTTTTGTAACGTGTGGTTAATTGAGTATAAGCATTATGAATGGTACAGTTTTCTTGAATAGCGGTTTTAAATTCAAACACTATTACTGGTAATCCATTTATGTAGATAATGCCATCAGGTATTCTTTTTTCTGTACCTACTATTTCAAGTTGATTTACAAATTTGTAGGTGTTATTATTAGCTTCTGAATAGTCTATTAAGTATATCCAAATATCCTTTTGGTTGCGGTCTTCTCTTTTAAAAGTGAAGCCATCTGCCAACCATTGCATAATGGTTTTATTGGTTTCGTATAGGTCTGATGATGATAAGGTTTTTAATTGCAGTACAATAGATTTGGCTTCATTAGTAGTAAGGCCATCATTTTTGTATTGACTTAAAAGAAACGCTATTAAATCTTCTTCTATTAATACTTCTTCTTCATTTCTATTAATGGTGTTGCCTAAAAAATGTGGGTAGCCTTCGTTACCCAATAATTCTATAAATGCTTCCTCTAATTTGGCTTCTGTAAATTTTGTACTCATACGCTTTCAATTATCGAATTAATGCATTCAACTAATTTTACAATCCTATCTTCATTATCTAAACCTTCTTCATTTTGACTTATTTTAAACACACCATTATCATCAATTGTGTTGGTATTTAGTAGCTCTTCTAATATGATATTTTCAACACCTTCAGAATTATGATTTTCAAAAAGAAAATGATTGCTTTTCATATTGATACTAACTGTATTTTTTTTGATTTTTAAGAACAGTAACTCGTTGTAATCTCCAAGTTTTAGCTTTTTACTTTTAATCTGTTTATTTACCTCATAAAAAAACGGACACCAATTAAAGCCATTGAATTGCTTCTGACGCATTTTGTTGAAAACATAATCTTCAAATGAGTAATAATAACCTCTCAAACATTCGTGACGGAAAGATGGGTATTTGATAAAATAATATTTCCAATCTTTACCTTCTTCTTGGTAAGCTGTTATTTCTGTAGCAGTATGTTCTTTTACATCTGTATTTGGATTGGTAACTAAGAAGTCTAAACACTTCATAAGTACAGGACGTGTATGCGAAAAAATATCCTTCTTTTTACCAAAACCAGGTGTTGTAAAGAATTTTCTTATCACTTTTTTGTTTGGTGACAAAATATTGTACCAGCCTTCTTTTCTGTCTTGATTACCACTATCGTGTTGCGTGTAATCGCCAAAACAAAGTAAAAAATTAGCTCTATTAAAGAAATCGTTAATAATCACATCTTCATCAAAGTAATTTAAAAACTGTAATGCTCTGTTTTCTGTGTTTTCGTCAAATTGAAATATAGATATATTACCTCTGAAAATATCACTATCCTCTAATTGATAAAATGCATCAATTGATTCTTGTGTGTTGTAAAAAGTTTCTTTTTCTTTTTCTTCCTGTACTTGGTCTGTTTTAAATCTCTTTAATGTATCAAAATCAAAAGTTAACAAGAAAGATTCCAGCTCAGTAATACTCTCTACCAAAGTTTCTCTACGTAGTTCAAATTCTGAATTAGCAACTAAGTTTCTTACTATTCTTAATTTTCTTGTGAAGTTCTCAGTTTGCTTACTGTTTTGGAATAAATAGCTGTGCAACAACAGTTGTTCTGGTAAAGTGAAACCTCTATCTTTATCATAATATAATAAGCACCTTACTAATAAATTATGCTCTTTGTGAGGGAAGAATAATCT
Source organism: Mesoflavibacter sp. CH_XMU1422-2 (assembly GCF_037029245.1). NCBI lineage: Bacteria > Pseudomonadati > Bacteroidota > Flavobacteriia > Flavobacteriales > Flavobacteriaceae > Mesoflavibacter > Mesoflavibacter sp. CH_XMU1422-2. The sequence continues at coordinate 92,863 of NZ_JAYMEE010000006.1, forward strand.
TGTTTTGTCTTTATGAAAACTATCTTTATCATAGTAAAAAGAGTTCTGCCAAAAGTTAGGATTTGTATTCACACTAAGAACCAAACTATCTAAGGTTGAGAAGAGTGCTTTTACATTTTCTTCGTCACCATAAATTGCCTTTAATTCTTTGTTAGATTCTACTGTATCTATATACTTTATATCATTTTTAAGACCTAAAATGTATGTAATAAAATTGAAGAGGTTTAAGAAACTATTATCAACTAAAAGAGCAACATCCTTAATGTCTTTTGCTTCTTCTGTGTTTAATAACAAGTTCCAAATACAGTCAAACCAATCTTGGTCTATTTGTTTTTCAAACTTTTGCTTTAACGTTTTGTCGCTAATGATTTCAGAAAAATTAGCTTTAAAATATTCAAACTCTGTAAGAGGTTTACCTCTTGAGTTCATTTTAATGTACAAATCGTCTGATAATTTAAATTCACTTAACACCAATTGGTACATTACAAATGGGCAATTATCTTCTTTTAAGATGTGCCAAATTGACTCTAAATTGAATTTTGCATAACGAGTTTCTATAGCATCTAATACCACAAGCATAGCTTGAATACTTGGGTCAAAATCCCAAGTCTCAAAGTACCAAGACTGATTTTTAATTTCTTTTGAAATGGTATTATTATCAAATTTTGGCTTAAATGTTATTAGTTTTTTACAAAATATAGTAGTGCTGTGCCTTGTTTCATAAACAAAGTTTTTAAGCATTACTTTATCTTCAGTAAGTACGTTTTCTTTTGATGTTACAAACCAATATAAAAGCCACAATACTGTAAGACGTTGTTGCCCATCTATAGGCGAGAAAACAGGGTTTTCTTCTTGTGTTTTATTACCGTAAATAAAATCTAATTCTAAGTTTTTGGTTATGCCTTCTTCTTTGTTTTTAACAATGGTATCAAAAATAGCATCTAAGAAATCTTTTCTTATTTTACTGGTATTTTTGTCCTTTCTGCCTTGTGCAAAATCTCGTTGAATAATAGGTATTTCAACCTTATTGGCAAGTATGTCTGTAAATTTAAGCTTCATTATGCACTTCAATTTTGTTTAAATAATGGTTTAAGCAATCAGCAATTTGTTCTAAGTAGTTTTCTCTTTCCTCTTTAGACCAGATAGCTGAATGTGCATAGGACTCTTTTTGGTAGTAGTTTAAAAACACTCTTTTTGTTGCAATAGGAATAAATGCACCTTGTTTATCCATCTCAATTATTTTTCTCCTCTTAATTTCGAAAATGGAATTACTTAATGAGATGTTTTCTGTTAAACCTAATAGTGCCAAGTTTTTAATATTATGTAGATACAAATTTTCGTTCTCATCATCTTTTGGAAGAATATCTATAATAGCATCACTTAATACCTGAAACTGGGCATAGGTATATTTTTCTCTATCAATTGTTTTTACAGATTCTATGATTTTTTCTGCTTTCTTAGGATTTGTTGCTATTGAGGGCAGTACTTGAATATGCATATCTAACCAAGAAAACCATTGTTCTTTTTTATTCTCGTTGATACCGATAATATTCTGAGCGTGAATATGCTCTAAACTTTTGTTTATGTTCTTGTAAATTTCAAATGGAAAAAAATCGTTGTTATTATTATTTTTTCGCGTAAGCTCTGTATTTACTAATAGTAGTATCTCAATTAGTTTTTTATGGTCGTTACGATTGTCATAACTTAAATCATCCCAATCATTAGGAATGCTCTGAGCTATTAAATAATTTATTTCCTGCTCAAAAAGGTCTTTATCATTCTCTTTTTTGAGCTTTATAATGTCTTTTATATTCGTGCCAATAGCAATTAAATAACCTACTTTATGGTAATGATTTTTATTTGTGTACCAATAACTTAACGAACGATATACCTCTTCAATACTCAACCATTTCTCCCATAAAGTCGTTGCATTTTCTTTTTCATCAAAAAAATGAATAAAGCTATATAATGGGTCTTTACTATTATCTTTTTTCTGTGTATTTATATCAAACAGATATTCTATTTTGGAAGCATAAGCATCTATTTTTTTGTTGGATATAAATGCCCAAAACTTAGGGTTATTTAAGTTATTCTCTATTTCATCCCAAAGTTGAATAAGTTGGGTTCGTCTTTTTACTTTTTCTTGTTCACCAAACTCCTTAAAACTCTCTTGATTAACAAATTTAGCCTTAATTAATTCTGCACTATTTAAAGGTATTTTACCTCTGTTAAGACGTGTAAAAAGTTCTTCGCTCTTTTGCGTACTGTCATTGATTTCGTACCAGATAATTTGAGTACTCCACTCAGGCATTATTGTTTTGCCATCTTCATCTTTTTTAATACTGGGCAATAAGGTATCTAAAAAGTTATTTTTATCTGAACGTCCTTCTATTTTACCGCTATTTTTAAACCAATCCTTTATGGTATTGTATGCTTTACTTAGGTAGTATAAATCGGGCTTGTTAAGAATCTCTTCTGTTTGATTTAGAAATTGGCGAGTTTCTGGACGTGTTTGGTATTCTATAGTATATATGTCTTGTTTATACTCATCACTTAACTTATCGATACGCAAATGTTCTAAGCGTAAATAAGTAAGTATTCTATGCATAGTGGTTAATCTTTGTTGACCATCTATTAACTCATAACCGTCAATAGTTTCTCCATTTTGTCCTTGCCAAGTTTTTTTTCTAACTACTATAGGCTGTAAGCAATAGAAGGAATTTACTTTTGTAGCATCTTGCCGGTATTCCCATACATCATTAAGTAGCTGACTTACATTATGACTGGTCCATCTATAACCTCTTTGATAATCTGGGATATAAAAATTTAACCCTAACAATTCTGTTATGGTTTTTAGTATGATTTGATTTTCTTGTTTGCTCATTCAGTTTATTTAATTGGGCTACTTTTTACCTTTTTTTAATCCCTTAACCATCTTATCAAAATCAGATTCTATTTTTTGAGTTTTGTTGAATTTATCATATTCTGAAAAGGCTTTATTTTCTGCTTGCTTCTTTGATTTTTTACCCAAGCCCTCTAACACTTTGTATTCGTTAAATGCCAAAAACTTATTTACGCTTAATGCTAATTGCTCCATAGTAAAGGTGTTTTCACGCTCAATTAAACCTTCTATATAATCGAAATAGCCTGTAACTGTTCTTTCCAATTGCTTAATTTCTTTCTCTTGCAGGTAGTTTTTAGCGATACTGGTATCTGATTTTATAACTCTACCATCTGGTGCATTTTTCCAAGTGGTTAAACCCATATTTTCTTTTTTGCTATCTGCTTTTAAGTAGATAATTTCTGCGGCTGTTTTTCCTGTAATGGCGTAATGAAATTTGTTTTGAACAGTAGCATAGAATTTTTTGGTAATGGTAGCTTGTGGGTCGTAATCGATACTACATTCGGCAAAAATATCGGTTACTTGTTGGTAAATTCTGCGTTCGCTGGCACGTATGGAACGCACACGCTCTAATAACTCTTTAAAATAATCTTTACCAAATAGGGTTTTACCTTGTTTTAAGCGTTCGTCATCTATGGTAAATCCTTTTATAATGTATTCCTTTAAAGTTTTGGTTGCCCAAATACGAAACTGTGTAGCTTTGGTAGAATTAACTCGGTAACCTACAGATATAATAGCATCTAAGTTGTAAAATTCTATATTTCGTTTTACCTCTCTTTCTCCCTCTTTTTGAACTTGTGCATATTTTGCACTTGTTGCTGTTTTTTCTAATTCGCCTTCTGTGTATATGTTTTTAAGATGCTTGGTAACTACGGTTCTATCTACTCCAAATAAATCGGCTATTTTTTGTTGTGTTAGCCAAACGGTTTCATTTTGCACATAAATCTCTATTCGTACTTCACCACTTGGTGCGGTGTATAAAATAAAGTCGCTTAGCTCATCACTTGCTTTTATGTTTTTGTCTTTTTCTTTCATTCACATAAGTTTTATAGTTTGTTGAGTAGTGCTTTGTGTTCTATGAGGTTGGTTTCTGTCATTATAATCTTAATTCGTTTACAATAATTTTAATGTTCATACGTATTGTGAGAAAAATTATAGAGATACGTCATCATTTCACTAGCAAAACTCCTTATATCTTCCTCATTACTACTTGTGAAAATATGATTATCGCCATTTAGTGTGGTTCTAAACTCGTGAAATTTGGCTCTTACTACATCATCATCTGAAAAGATTTGGTCTATCTTATCACTGAGATTAGGGCAGGAAACACCATTTTGTTCAAATTCTCTTAATTTTCCAAAATAAAAGTGAGGGAAGTATTGACTTTCTAAAAACGTTCTTAGATACGACCTTATATCATCTTCACTTTCTCTATTAATAAACTTATATATTTTTGTAGCAACTCTTTCATAGGTAGTTTCTGTAAACGTTCTACCTTCTATACGCCTTAAATAACTTGTGTTATTATTTTGAGCAATCTCTATGAATGCTATTGCAAAATCATCATTCATCCCTCTCTCAAGAAAGTTTTTAATAAAATGAGAATAGTGAGTCAAGACAATTATTTGACGAACATCTCTCAAGGTTGCCTTAATACGATTTATTGATTTTATTATTCGGTTGTCATCAAAACTTGTAACAGGGTCATCTAAAACGATAATAACATTTTGCTTTTGTTCAGGTGTTAAAAAATCTAACTTAGCCCAAAATAAAGAGAGAGCCAATGCCCGTTTATCAGATTCACTAAATACTTTGGTAATGTTGGAGTCGTTTATTTCAACATCTTTGAACTTTACTTTTAAAGAATAAACAGGTTGGTGTCCACGATTGTCCGTTCCTCTTTCAAGTGTGAAGTTTTCGCTACCGAACTGCTTAAAGTGAAAATCAATTCGATCATAGAACCTATCGAGGTATTGGTTTTGATTTTCAGATAATGCTTGTTCGCTTGCAGTTATTCTACCATCAATAACTGTTATTTCTCGTTGTTCTCTTTGATATAAAACGCAAGCATCATTTTGTTCAACTCTTGCAATTGCTCTTTTTTTAGTTTCAATTTCAGTTTGTAATTCAGAAATCCTAGTTCTTATTTGCGTTAAGTTACGATAGGGTTCTTTAAACAAGCGTATTGCTTCCCGAATACTATCATTGGTTTCAGAAATTAAAGATAAGTTTCTTTGATAATTAATGTAATTTCCTAAAAGGTCAGAAAAATCAATTGATTGAAGAATTTCGTGCGGCTTTCTTTCTTTTATATTGAATGCTTGCTCTACCTGTTGGGCAAATTGTTTTGATAAAACATTAAGGTCTGTCTCATTCGCTGAAACTATTAACTCATTCAACCGAGAAACTAAAGCTGTAAAAGCATCTGTATTTATTAACTGAGCATATTGTGCAAGTAGAGTTTGTTTTGTTGCAACCGTATTCAATGAACTGTAGTTCAATTCTTGCCATTGACTATTTAAATTATTAATCGTATTCGATATATCAGAAATATAGTTGCGGTATGCCTCATTAAAATACGAGTGATATGCATTGATTAAATCGGCTGCGGATTCTAAAGATTGACCACAGAATAAGCAGTTACTAGAGTCTGATTTTCGAGTGTCTAACCCCTTTTTTATCCATTGTTCTGCATTTTCGGTTATTTCAAAATTATTTTGAATATGCTCCTGAAGCTTTGCAATTGCAACAGAACTAATCTCATTAAATTCTCTTTGTAATAAATCATTTGTTTGATTTACTAGCTCTTGAACATTTGTTAGTGTAATATTGAACTGGGAAATATCTTCAATTGATAGTATTTCTCTAGGTTTTTCAAGTCTTTGCTGTTCTTGTTTGAGCTTTTGTTCTAAATCAATTAATTGCTGTTTTGTCTCTTCAAGGTTAATTGAAGCTGGGTCGATAGATAAAAAAGGTAGAAACTCTTCATTTGCCTTATCTTTTAAATATGCTGGCAAAACATTAGAAAGGCCTCTTCTTTTACCTCTTAAAACTCTTTTATCCTCTGCGATTTGTGTTGCTAATTGAACCCCTTGCTGACCAAGAACAAATCTTGTGAAATTCTCCTTATTCTGCCGTTCAATAGAGAGTCCTGTAAACAAATTTTTATGTGTGAAATCAGAGCCGAAAATATGAAGGTCATTATTTGAGTTCAATTGTGTCCAAGAATCGTTAGAAAAAGTACACGGTAGCTGCTTATTAGCATTATGAGGTTTAACTGAAATTCTTACATTCTGATTTGAACTAACAATAGGAATCGACTTACGAGATGTAATTAAGGATGACTCATTTTCTTTGAGTGAAGAGAGTATATCTGTTAATGTGGTTTTTCCTTTTGTGTTACGCCCATAAATAAATGTCAGTTTTTCAAATTGAATTGAACCACCTCTAGAAAAGTCTCGAAATGTACCAACATTAGTGATGTTATTTATTTGTTTAATCATAATCTTAACCTTCTACTGTTTCACATTCCATACTCTCAACAACACCTCTCATTAATACTGGACAAATAGGTTTTATACTTGCTTTTAGTTGCTCATTAATACGCTTACGAGCTTCTAAGGTGTGATATATTGTAACTATGGCTTCTTGTATTTTTATATCTGGTATAGGTAGTTTTACGCTACACATATCATCCCAATCAAAAGTTTCTCTTGCACTTCCCCAAGAATGAAAACGAGCATATCTATCAAATTCTGCACGTTTAAAAAACAGGAATAAATATTCAGGTATTAAAACAGATTCATCTATAACTTCAAAAACTGTATAAATTGAAGAAACAATACAATCTTCTGCGTCATTCATTGCTAATGCAATTTTTTCCCCTCTTCTTGATGTATCTGCTACATAAACAAACTGACCATTCCTTACTATTTTATACTTATTAAACTTAACACCTGTAGTATTAGCTTTTGAGTTTATCAATTTTTTAGAAGTTGAAACACCTTGTAAAAAAGTTATTTCTAAATCTGTATTTCTTTCATCTGCTTGCTGTATGTATGTACCAAGCGTTTTTGCAGGTTCGTTGATTATTAAATCCTCAATGTAGGTGTCGCATATTAACTGCAAATCCTCTAAACTATTTTCATAGGTTTTTTGGTTGGCTAATATGCCATTGTAGAGAGCTACATATTTACGTTGTTCGTCTATGTGTGGTATTGGGATTTCAATATCTGAAAGTCTATCATAATCTAAGCTTGCTCTAACACTACTATCGCTAATAAACCATCCATATCTATCAGATTCTGGTCTTTGAAACCACATCATCATATATTCAGGCAGTAATTCTTCAATATCTTTTGATTCTATAACAGAATAGGCAGGTGAAATTATAGCAGGTTCATCTTCAGCATATAATGCTAACCGAATAGTTTCATCTCTACCAACCTGCATTGCAGAATAAGCAAACTGACCTTTTTGAATGATTTTATATTTAGATAAATCTGTACCAGAAACATTAGCCACAGAAGGCATAAAATTTTTAGTAATATTGATTCCCAAAAGATTTGTAACCGCCAAATCTACATTACGGTTATCCACTAATTGTATGTAATCGCCTAATCTTTTATAACTCATATCCTAATGTTTTAAAGGCGTTTATGAGTTGGTCTTGACTTTGTTTTTCTTCTTTTAGTAATTCTTTAAAGTCTGTTTGAATACGCTTCATTTCGGTATCAAAATCTATACTGCTATCTGCATCTACAAACTCTATGTATTTACTTGGTACTAAAGAAAAGTCGTTCTCTTTTAAAGTATCAAAATCTACCGATTGGCAGAACTCTGGAATATTTTTATAGGTGGTTTCCCAATCTTTTTGTTGCCAGTTGTGATAATGACCTGCAACTTTGCTAATATCCTCTTCTGTAAGCTGTACGAACTTCTTTTCGTATTCACTTCCCCAACGTCTTAAATCCATAAATAGGACTTCTTTTTCTCTGTTACGGTAGTTTTTAGCTTGGTCGTTTATAGTGGCTGTACGCTCTTTTTTATTTCTATTAATAATCCAAAGTGTTACACTAATATCTGTGGTGTAAAACGTATCACGAGGAATAATGATAACTGCTTCTATGAGGTTGTTTTCGATTAGTTTTTTACGGATTTTGTATTCTTCACTACCACCAGACAATGCACCATTTGCCAATATAAAACCTGCTACACCATTTTCTGAAAGTTTAGATACCATATTTAATATCCAACCATAATTGGCGTTACTTTTTGGTGGTACATCATAACCTTTCCATCTTGGGTCGTCTATGAGTTCATTTTCTCCTCTCCAATCTTTTTGATTGAAAGGTGGGTTTGCCATTATAAAATCGGCTTTTAAATCTTTGTGTTGGTCATTAGAAAAAGTATCTGCGTGTTTCTCTCCTAAATTGGCTGATATACCTCTAATAGCTAAATTCATTTTAGCCAATTTATAAGTAGTAGGCGAGGATTCCTGACCGTAAATAGATACTTCTTTTTTACTTCCTTGATGACTTTCTATAAACTTAATAGACTGAACAAACATACCACCAGAACCACAAGCAGGGTCATAGATAATACCTTTGTATGGCTCTATTAATTCTGCCATAAGGTTTACAATGGTTTTAGGGGTGTAAAATTCTCCTTTTCCTTTCCCTTCTTTTATAGCGAACTTTCGTAAAAAGTATTCATAAACACGTCCTATAATATCTTGTTCTTCATCTTCTAAAGTGTTTATCTCATTAATCTTATCTACTAAGGATGCTAATTTGGTTCTGTCTAAACCTAAACGAGAAAAGTAATTGTCTGGTAACGCTCCTTTAAGTGCAGGATTGTTTTTTTCTATAGTATGTAACGCAGTATCAATCTTTAATGCTAAATCGTTCTGTTTTGCATTTTTACTGATGTACGTCCAACGTGATATTTCTTCTAAAAAGAAGACGTTTTTCATATTGTAGAAATCTTTCATCTCTACATACTTCTCTTTGCCTTCTGCTATCAATTCAGCTTTACGCTCTTCAAACTTATCGCTTGCAAACTTTAAGAAAATAAGCCCTAATACTACGTGTTTGTATTCTGATGGGTCAACCGAACCTCTTAACTTATCACACGATTGCCAAAGTGTTTCTTCTATTGATTTAGTAGTTTCTACTTTCTTCTTAGCCATATATAGGGTCTGATTATTTTTTGATTGATTTTAATTCCTTTTCTGCAATTTGCAGAGCTTGTAATGCCTGTTCTTCATTTTCTACTAACTGAAATACTTGGTCTGCTAACCATAGTGAAAACAGTTCGTTATAGTCAAGTTTGAAAAGTTTTGCTAAAGGTTCTATATGTTCACGTTTAGCGGTTTTTTCTCCTCTTTCTATTTTACTAAGCATTGCGGTATCAATGTCTAACTCTGCGGATAAGTGCCTGAGTAGCATTTCTTGTTCTTCTCTTTTAGACCGTATTAAGTCTCCAAACTTATTCATCCTTTGCTTATTTGTGTTAATTGCATTTGTCAAATATAGACAAATAAAAAATAAACAAGAACAAAAACCACAAGAAGAATTTAAAAAAGTGCAAAGGTTGCAAACTACAGCTTGTCTGTAGTTTTTTGATAGTGTCCGTAACTGGGTTGCGAGAGATGTGAACCTAATAAGGATTTGAGCAAATTATCAATAGAACGGTCCTTGAGTTGGTATTTCTTTCCTATGATGATGGCTTCTTCACGTTTGAAGTTTTGCGGTAAGGCTTCAAAAAATTTCTTTTTATTATTAGCACCTTTAAAAATGCCTGTTTCTTCTTTTTTTGGTAGGTTGTTGTACATTAACAAACTATGTTCCAGATAGACATTTGCAATCATTAATGCCATTTCAAAATCTTCATCCGTACACGTAATATTTTCGGTACAATCGCCATTATCAAATTTGCGAAGCGTGGATAATATCATACAAATACGATATAGAATTAAACCCAAACGTTTTACTACGCTTCCAGCTTCTTCTGCTGTAAAGGTGGTTACTTCTGTCAACCATTGTTGCCCTGTATAATTAACCGTTTGCCATTGTTCTTTGGACAAGTGTATTTGCGTTGGATTTGCTTCTAAGAAGTGAATCATTTCCAAAACATTCTGCGATAAGACTTCAAAATGGTCGTTTAAATTTAAGGTATTGCCGAAAGGTGATACATCTTTCCAAAGTTGCTCCACCTTAAACGTATAGAATAAAAAACGACTGAATAAACCATCTTCTGCGGATGCAATGATGTTGGCTACTTGACCAGGAGTTCCTGATAAAGCAACAGATATTTTAGGCTCTTTGATAATAACATATTCATTGTCGGTTTTTCTTGACACAGAAATCGTTTCAGAATGAAACGCTTTTCTTAGCATATCGGAATATCCGCCCCAATCTTGCTTAAAAACTGCTCCCATACTATCAGCTTCTGTTTCGCAAATAATTCCTTTACCTTCATTTTGTTGTATGTGTTGTAAGATAGCTGCATAAGACGTATTGGCAGGAATGAACACCACTTTATAAGGTGGTTTTACAGGCTCTTCTGGAGTTTCTGTGTCGTCTTTCTTTCGGTTACGTTGTTCTACCTTGTATTGGGCTAATTCAGCTACATAAATGGACTTATCTTGATTGCTTTGTGCTAATACACTTTCTTGATATGGGTCTGCTAATATTTTGGCAAATTTTAAAGCACCTTTTCCGCTTGCTGCTGGAGCTATGATAAAAGAAAACAGATTTGGAAAAACAGTCTGTTGAGCATAAACGCCCGATACATTAGGTAAACAACCGCTAAGAATAGACAATGCACCAGTAAAAAAAACATCACGTTCTCTTGGGTCTGTAAATGCCATTGTGCCTTTTCTTAATATCTCTGGTAGATTATCAAATAATTGCTCGTCAAAAGTGGGTGTGTTTTTTAGATAATCTTCATTGTTTACTATCTCAGTTGGTTGTATTGTTTTCTTATGACTTGGATAGCTCGCAAATTGTATAGCGTTGTTATCATACGCTGATTTTACTGATGCTTTTATTTCATCTTTGTTTAGGTCATAAGTATTTAGAATAAGATGCAAAGTATCATCATACACGATTCCTCTCCTGTTGCAATTACAAGCCAATTGATATATGAAATTGTTTCGGTTGCCGTCTGTATAGCTTTCTTTGTTTTCGGTGAATGTGATACACTCGGTAAAGATTTCTGAACTATTACTGTTTTCATTATTGCTAAGATTTTGGGTTACTACTTTTTTGGGTGCTGTTGGTGTGATAGGTTGTAAAATCGTTTCGGTTTTAACCTTGAACTTTTGGTTTTGAATGTTCTTATATCCATCAGGGTCGTAAGACACAAAACACAACCTTGTTATATCTTTGCATTTTGGGTCTGCTTCAATACCCACTTCTTTTTCATAAAACGCTTGCACTTGTGCATAAGCGGTTTTATGCTGTTCCATAGTAGAATCTACTTCAATAAAAACTTTTAGGCCATTACCGCTTGGGCTTGTGAAACAAGCAAAAGTGAAAGGAATGGATTGTATTTTCTGTTTTGCTTCTTGAAGCTCGTCTGGTTCTAACTTATCAAAATCTAAGTGTACAAATCCGCTGTACATTTTAAAGTACTCCATTTTACGACCGCCTTCAAAAGTTGCTGACGGTGTAAAGGCTACTAATTCTTTTTTGAATTGGTCTGCTCGTTCTGGTTTACCCATTCCAATAGCCATACGGATAGCTTCAATAGGTTCTTTGTATTTACCCTCAATAACATCCTTTACTATCAGTAGTAAGGCTTTATTTTCTATGGGTTGATTGAAATTTTTATATATAGTTGATGATGCCATTTTAGAAGTATTTATGTGATTATTTTCCATTGATAGGTGCTTTAAAATTTTGGTCTAACAATTGGAGTATGTCTGATAAGCGGTAATAGATTTTGTACCCAATTTGGCAATAGCCTATGAGTCCGCTATCTCGCCAATATTGAGCGGTTCGCTTACTAACATTCATTATCTGTAGAAACTCTTGGGTGTCGAAAAACACTTGGTCAGGATTGCTTCTTTGCTTATCTTTAAGCATAAGCGTTAGTTCTGATAGTCTATCGTCTATCTGTTCTAACTTTTCGTCTAAAGGATGATAAAAGCCCATATCTAACTGCGTTTGTTTTGAATTAGATAATTGGCTGCTGCTTTTTCGATTTCGTCCGTAGAAGATTGACGGTTACGTTGTAACCATTCGTCTAACTCGGTACGATTGAAATAGAGTTTTTTACCTTGTGGGCAGAAATGCGGAACGGATTTCTGACTGGTAAGTTTGTAGAGATGCGAAGCACTTATATCTAAATAGCTACAAGCATCATTGAAGTTTAATACTTCTTTCTTTAAGAGGTTTTGTTCCTCAATCTTTTGCTCAAGTCTGTTGAGCTTTTCTAAAATTAAATTTTCGTTACTCATTGTGTTACGATTTAAAAGGTTTAACAATCATTTCTGACCGCTAAACTATTTCGTAACACTCTGGTAATCAGTTAGACGCTAACATCTAACTACTATATCTAACACATCTAACTGTTTTTATTTACAGATGGCTGAAAATGTTGTCTATATCTTCTTTTTTATAGGGTTGTTTTTGGTTTGCATTGTATAGACTTCCTTTTGAAATTGCATTCCCTTTTTTAGAATGAAATAACTTTGATTTGTCTATTGTGGTAGCTGTAAAATTTGAGAATGAGAGTTCTAATTTCTTCACTATGTATGCAAATTCTAATGTTTCACATCCTAAATAAATTTGTGGAGCACCCAGTTTTAAATCTTTACTTGTTAATACAGACAATAATTCTTCAACTGTTGATTTATCCTCATTTAAGAGTTCCATATCACGATTAAGCAAAAAGAGTACCGATTTTAGCTTTGTTGTATCTCCAGTAAATCCAAATGAGAAACGAGTATCTTTTTCAAACTTATAATTATCAATACCTAAAAGAATATTATTTACTGTTTGAAATTCAGGAGTTGTTTTGTCAATCTCTATATCTGGAATGGGTTGTTGTAATAGTTCTCCGTAAAGCTCATTTTTGTTTGACGGTAATTCCGAAAGGAATTGAGGATATAACTTTTCGGTTTCCTTTAGAAAACGAATTACGTTAGTAATGAGTTGCGGAATAACATAAGCTGTCAAGTCGGTTTGCTTAAAACTGTCTTGATCTGTTCCTATTCTTAATAATAAGTCTTTGCAGGATTTCACTACATTTTGAACTATCTCTTTTTTCTGAATTTCTCCAATGTCTTTATTTACACATTTAAAAACTCTGTCTGATAGTCTTGTAGCTTCATTTAATAGCAAGTAATGATAAAACCTTTGTGTTGCTGTGGTTGGTTCAGCTAATTGGATTTCAACCAATGGATACAGAATATCGTGTTGAATATTTGTATCAGGTTGCAAAAGATATATTTCCAAACCATCTTCTTTGAATAGATTAGGCTTGTTTTTGTGGATTTCTTTTAACGCTTTGTAATACTCATTTATAGTATGTTTTGGCTGTATAAATTTTGCAGACAAATTTTGTCTGTAAAACTTTTCATTGACTGCATCACTTGCCCAAGGTTTTAGGTCGCCATAAATGATGCTTTTAAAAATAGTTAGTTCCATACTATAAATCGAGTTGAATTTTATTAGCTGCTTCTTTCTTCTTGTTATCTATTACTTTGGCATATATCTGAGTGGTTTTTAATTCTCTATGACCTAATAATTTTGATACGGTATAAATATCTGTACCCATTGTAAGCTGTAGGGTTGCATAGGTGTGTCTTGCACAATGGAACGTGATGTTTTTAGTAATACCTGCACGAAGTACCCATTGAGCTAATTTAACATTGTGCCAAGCACTATATTTTAAGCCTTTGAAAACACGCTCTGTTTTTTCTTTTTCTTCTCCTAACATATTACGAGCTTGCTCGGATATTGGTAAGGTTTCCGCTCCTTTGGTTTTTTGTTGTCTGAAACGAATGTAGTAGCCCATTTCATCAGAATGTTGCACCTCTGACCAAATTAACTTATTTATATCTGACCATCTTAAACCAGTAAGGCAAGCGAATAAAAACGCAGTTTTTAGCTGCTTACTTTCGCAATCTGCTTTTACTAATGCTTGTACTTCTTCTAAGGTTAAAAACTCTCTTTGTGGTTCTCCTTGTTTGAATCCCTGGACTTGCTCCGCAGGATTGTATTTTAAAATCCCATCTCTAACCGCTTGTTTTAATGCTGCCTTTAATTTATTGAAGTAGGAGTACTTGGAATTTTGAGATAATTCGTTTTCACTTTTTGTTTTGGCTTCATTATCTAAATAATCTTTAAAGCCTTGTACCCATTCACGATTTACTCTATCAAATGAAATATCTCTTGGGCTGTATTTTCTTAGATGCTTACCAACACTATCCCAATTACCATAATTACCTAAACTGGCTTTTCTCTTTTCTGTAAGTGCATCAAAGTATAATAGGAAACTGCCCTTTAGTTTCTCCTTGTCTTGAAAATCATAAATGTTATTCTGAATCTCTAAGTGCCTTTTGGCTCTGATACTTTCAGCTAATTGTAGTATCGTTTTATTTTGGTCTTTCTCTGCCTTAGTAAGTGAACCTTTTTCTGGGTCAGGTTTTAGGTACAATTTTAAATATTCATATTCTCGCTTACCATTGGCATAGTAATCTAAATACAAACTGATTTTGTTTCCTTTCTTGCGTTTTCTTAATGTTACTTTCATAAGGCTAAATTTTAAAGAGATTATCGATTTCTGTCCGTTTTATAATAGTACGCCTACCTAATTTTGCAATGCTCAATTGGTTACGTTTTATCATCCGCTGAATAGTCCATCTGCTTGCACCTAATAAATTGGCAGCTTCAGTAATACTTAGAAATTCTTTATCTCTAAGATTGATATGATTTCCTGCTTGTGTAGGTAAGGTTTGCAGAGTTTGCAAGTTCTCGGAAGATGTAGGCTTACTATTATTTATTTGCTCGGATAGGGTGGATTGTACTTTTTCTTCTCGCTTACGTTGTTTGTAGGCTCTACTTGCACACGTATGACCGCAATACTTAGTGGTGGTCTTTTGTGCAACAAAAGCCATTCCACAGAATTGACAGAATTTCGGTATTTTAATTGTACTGCTCATTTGGTGCTACTTGTAGCTCAATGTTGCTTGGTGGTGCTATATGGTGCATCATTTCGCTTTGATTTGTTGCTTTATGATTTGGGCAACAGATAAGCTATTAGGGCAACAACTGAACAACAAATATAAGAAATAAAGAGCAATTGGGCAACAAAAAAGAGATGCTAAAAACTTGTAAAACCAATAAAAACAGGTAGTTAGCAAACAAGAGAAAGATAATTACTTTCCGATACAGAAATTAGCAAAAATATTACCCAAAAGATCATCACTTGTTATCTCACCAGTAATCTCTCCAAAATGATACAAAGCTTGGCGAATGTCTATTGCCATTAAATCTCCAGAAAGTCCAGTTTCTAAGCCGTATTTTACTTTTTGGATTTCTTCAAAAGCTTTTAATAAAGCATCATAATGACGTGTGTTTGTGACAATAGTTTCGTTATTGTTTAATGCACCAGTATTAACAAAACCTATTAATTTATCTTTTAAATCTTCTACACCTTCGTTATTTTTTGCCGAAATCATTAATGCTTCAATGTGTTGAATTGTATTTAAAGATTGTGACACTTCTTCTTTTTCTTCCTCTGATAATTGATCTACTTTATTAGCGATAATTAACATAGGTTTAAGCGGAAACTTGTTTTTAATCTTCTCTACTTCTACAATCAAACGTTCGCTTTGTGTTTTAAACTCGTTAGCAGAAAATAAGAAAACAACAACTTGCGCTTGTTCTATTTTCTCAAAAGTTTTTTTAATCCCAATATTTTCAACAACGTCTTTTGTATCTCTAATTCCTGCGGTATCTATAAACCTAAAACCAATACCGTTAATCACCAATTCATCTTCAATGGTATCTCTGGTTGTTCCTGCTATATCACTTACTATGGCACGTTCTTCGTTTAAAAGCGCATTAAGTAATGTAGATTTACCAACATTTGGCTCTCCAACAATTGCTACTGGTATTCCGTTTTTAATCACATTTCCTACTGCAAAACTATCTATTAAACGTTTTAAAACGAAAGAAATACGATCTACCAAATCTTTAAATTGTGTACGATCTGCAAACTCTACATCTTCTTCTGCAAAGTCTAATTCAAGTTCTATTAGAGAAGCAAAATTCAACAATTCTTCACGTAGCTTAGCTATTTCAGAAGAAAATCCGCCACGCATTTGCTGCATTGCAATTTGATGTGATGCTTCGTTATCACTAGCAATTAAATCGGCAACAGCTTCGGCTTGGCTTAAATCTAGCTTTCCGTTTAAAAAAGCACGTAAAGTAAATTCGCCAGGATTTGCCATTCGGCAACCTTTTCTTAAAAATAGCTGAATAATTTCTTGTTGAATATAAACCGAACCATGACACGATACCTCAACTACATCTTCTCCTGTATAAGAATTTGGATTTTTAAAAACTGATACTAAAACCTGATCTATTACGCGGTTTTCATCTATAATATGTCCCAAATGTATGGTATGCGTCTTTTGGTCGCTAAGCGACTTTTGGCTTTTTACAGACTTAAAATTATCTGCCGCTATCTTTATAGCGTCTTTACCCGATAATCTTATTATGGCAACTGCGCCAGCACCAGAAGCGGTTGCTAAAGCTACTATGGTATCGTTGTATATCATAGTGCAAAAATATGCATATTTTATTCAACTTTTATAGTTTATATTTGTTGCAAACTTATTTGTAATGAAAAACACTTTAATATTATTTATTTCGGTTTTAGCATTGTTTTCTTGTAAAGAAGAAAAAAAGGAAATTACCGTTTTTGGGACTAACATTGGTGATTATGCGCCAACTTTTACTGCGCCAACTCCTGATGGGGCTACTTTAAATATTAACGATATTAACGCTAAAGTCACTATTTTAGATTTTTGGGCTAGTTGGTGCGGACCATGCAGAAAAGAAAACCCAAACGTGGTTAGAATGTATAACCAATATCACGACAAAGGATTAGAAATTGTAGGGATTTCTTTAGATAAAGCACAGCAAAAAGACCGATGGTTAAAAGCTATCGAGCAAGATAAACTAACTTGGAAACATGTATCTAACCTACAAGGTTGGCAAGAGCCAATAGCACAAACTTATGGTGTAAGATCAATACCTGCGACTTACATTTTGGATAAAGACGGTAAGATTGTTGCAAAAAATTTACGTGGTAAAGCTTTAGAAGATAAAGTTGCTGAGTTATTAGCGAATTAAAATTTTTATTTCACTTTCGTGGAAAATCAAGAACTTCGATAAAATATCGGAGTTTTTTTGTTTAGATTTTGCCTAACTTTTTCATTACAAACAATAAAATGATTGGTAATGCTAAAACAACAACCATTGTTAAATTAATTTGAAACAAGTACGGAACAAAAATTAAAGTAGTTATATAACCACCTATTGCACCTCCAAAATGCGCATCATGTCCAATATTACCAATACGTTTTTTCATTCCGTAGATAGAATATAAAAGGTAACCAATACCAAAAACATAGCCTGGAATTGGAACAGGAATAAAAAAGAAAAACAAACTCATATCTGGATTAAGCAGTATTGCAGCGTATAAAATACCTGTAACTGCTCCACTTGCTCCTACTGCGCTGTAATGGTATTCATCTTTATGAAAATATAGCGACAATAATCCTCCAGCAACTAAGCTAACTACGTAAATAATTATAAATTTAAGTGACCCAACATATGCAATTACATTGTTAGCAAAAAAATACAGCGTAATCATGTTAAATAACAAATGTTGTGTATTTACATGTAAAAATCCAGAACTAAACAATCTAAATTGTTCGCCTCTTTTTATGGCACCAACATTAAATTTATACTTATCAAAAAAACCATAATCGTCAAATCCTTTGTAAGAAATTATGACGTTTGCAGCGATTATAATTATTGTAACAATTGCTAAATTACCCATTTCAATATTTAAGTTTCATTCAAATATACTATATATTTGCCAAGCTAAACTAAGAACGCATCATGCAATTTATTGCCTACATATTAATCTACCCTTTTTTGTGGTTAATCTCTATCTTACCCTTTAGATTACTTTACGCATTTTCTGATGGATTGTACATTTTAATCTACCGTATTATTGGCTACAGAAAAAAAACCGTAAAGGAAAATTTAAGACTTGTTTTTCCTGAGAAATCTGATGATGAAATTAATACGATAACTAAAAACTTCTATCATCATTTATGTGATATGGTTGTTGAAGCTATAAAATCTATGACTATTTCTGAAAAAGAAATGAAAAAACGCTTCACGTTTAAAAATATTGAAGAGCTTAAAAAACACGAAAAAGAAGGTAAGAGTATTGTAATGATGACTGCGCATTATGCCAGTTGGGAATGGATTTTTATATTACAAACCTATATAAACTACACTGGTTACGCTATTTACAAACGATTAAACAATAAGTATTTTGACCGTTTGGTAAAACGTATTAGAGCACGTTACAACTCTTATTTAATAACTACTAAAGAAACTTTTGACGTACTGCAAAAAGCAAAGAATAAAGGCGAATTAACTATTAATGGCTTTGCTGCAGACCAAAGTCCTAAACCAGATAAAGCTTACCATTGGTTAAATTTTATGGGAATTAAAGTTCCTGTTTATACTGGTGCCGAATTAATGGCAAAACGCCTTGATATGACTGTAGTATTTTTTGCTGTAAAGCGTGTTAAAAGAGGATATTATGAAACTACAATTACTACTCTTGCAGAAAACCCTCATGATTTTAAAGATTATGAAATCACCGATCGTTTTTTTGAATTAGTAGAACAACAAATTTACGAAGCACCAGAATACTACTTATGGACTCATAAACGATGGAAACACAGAGATAAGGTGCCAAAAGAGTTTATGTAAAACAAAAAATTTCAGAAAATAACATCATATTATCTTCTGAAATTTCTTTTTTTAAAACCTATTTGTTTTTTTAGAAGTTTGGACTTAAACCATATTCTTCGTAAAATTTATCTAGTATTTCTACCACTTCATCTGCTGTATCTACTAAATGTATTAAGTCGATATCTCCAGGACTAATATTTTTAAAACTATCTAAAAGTGTTGTTTTAACCCAATCCATTAATCCTTCCCAAAACTCGGTACCAACTAATATAATCGGGAATTTTTCAATTTTATTGGTTTGGATTAAAGTAATTGCTTCAAATAACTCGTCTAATGTTCCAAATCCACCAGGCATAACTACAAAACCTTGAGAGTATTTTACAAACATAACTTTTCTAACAAAAAAGTAATCAAAGTCTAAGCTTTTATCTGAGTCTATATAAGGATTATCATGTTGTTCAAAAGGTAATTCTATATTTAATCCTACAGATGTTCCGCCAGCTAAATGAGCTCCTTTATTACCTGCTTCCATAATACCTGGTCCTCCACCAGTAATTACACCATAACCGGCATTAACAATTTTTGAAGCTACTTCTTCTGCTAATTTATAGTATTTATGATCTGGTTTTGTACGAGCAGATCCAAATATAGATACACTTGGTCCTATTGCACTCATTTTTTCAAATCCGTTAACAAACTCGCCCATGATTTTAAAAATCGCCCAAGAGTCGTTTGTTTTCTTTTCATTCCAACCTTTAGGATGTTGTTCTTTTCTCATATTATAGTTTTAAAAAATTCAAACAAACAAATTTAATAGATTTGAAAGGATTTAGCTGTTCTATTCACATTTTTTAAACAAAAAAAGACTAGCAATATTGCTAGTCTTTATATAATATTCTAAAAATGAATATTTTATACTAAAAATTACAGTGGTTTTCTTCCTGAAATGATGTTATAAAGCACTGCTATTACTGCAATTACTAATAATACATGTATTAAACTTCCGGTTCCCATTCCTGAAACAATTCCGAAAAATCCAAGAACCCACATGATTATACAAATAACGGCTACTAGCCAAAGAATACTTCTCATAATATATTGGTTTTTAATGGTTAATGTTACTTAAAGTTACATATCCAAATCACCAATATGTGTTAACAAAATCGTAATTAGCTTATTATTAAGAGTTTAATTCTTTCTTTAAAAATCGTGCTGTATGGCTTTTTTTATGTTTTGCAACTTCTTCTGGTGTGCCTTCAGCAACTACTTGTCCGCCGCCTTTACCGCCTTCATAACCTATATCAATTATGTAATCTACTGTTTTAATAACATCTAAATTATGTTCTATAATCAACACAGTATTGCCTTTATTAGCTAATTTATTTAACACTTGCATTAACACTCTAATATCTTCAAAATGAAGTCCTGTTGTTGGTTCATCTAAAATGTAAAAAGTATTTCCTGTATCGCGTTTACTTAGCTCGGTTGCCAATTTTATACGTTGCGCTTCTCCACCAGAAAGCGTTGTACTTTGTTGTCCTAAAGTAATGTAACCTAATCCAACATCTTTTATGGTCTTCAGTTTTTTATGAATCTTTGGTATGTTTTCAAAAAAGTCTACCGCTTCATTAATAGTCATATCTAATACATCGCTAATACTTTTTCCTTTGTATCTTATTTCTAAAGTTTCGCGATTAAAACGTTTTCCTTGACAGGTTTCACATTCTACGTAAACGTCTGGAAGAAAATTCATTTCAATTACTCGTAATCCGCCACCTTTACAAGTTTCGCATCTTCCGCCAGCGACATTAAAACTAAATCTACCTGGTTTATAACCACGAATCATCGCTTCTGGTATTTTGGCAAAAAGACTACGTATTTCGTCAAAAGTTTTGGTATAGGTTGCAGGATTACTTCGTGGTGTACGACCAATTGGCGATTGGTTAATATCAATCACTTTATCAATATGTTCTAAACCTTTAATGCTTTTGTATGGCATTGGTTTTTTAACACCATTAAAGTAATGAGCGTTTAAAATTGGATACAACGTTTCGTTAATTAACGTCGATTTACCGCTTCCTGAAACACCTGTAACACCTATCATTTTTCCTAAGGGAAACTTTACAGAAACATTCTTTAAGTTATTACCTGTACAGCCTTTAAGCTCTAAAAACTTACCGTTACCTTCACGACGCTTTTTAGGGATTTCAATTTCCATTTTACCATTAAGGTACTGTGCTGTAATGGTGTTACCTTTTAATAATGCTTTTGGCGTACCTTCACTTATAATTTCTCCTCCATGTTTTCCTGCTCGTGGACCAATATCTATAACGTGATCGGCACGTTCTATCATATCTTTGTCGTGCTCTACAACTATAACCGAATTACCAATATCGCGTAAAGACACCAAACTATTAATTAGCTTTTCGTTATCGCGTTGATGTAAGCCAATACTAGGTTCGTCTAAAATATATAACACACCAACTAACTGCGATCCTATTTGTGTTGCCAACCTAATACGTTGTGCTTCTCCACCAGATAAGGATTTTGAACTTCGGTTTAACGACAAATAATCTAATCCTACATCTAATAAAAATTGAATTCTGGCACGAATTTCCTTAATAATTTCTTCTGCAATTTTTAGTTGCGTTTTGCTTAAATGTTGTTCTAAATCACTAAACCAAGCAGAAAGCTCACTAATATCCATGTTTGCTAGTTCGGCGATGTTTTTTTCGTTCACTTTAAAATAAAGCGACTCTTTACGCAATCTACTGCCTTCACATTCTGGACATTCAATTTTGTCCATATATTCTTTTGCCCAACGTTTTAATGATGTTGACTCTGCAGTATTGTATTGGTTTTCAATAAAATTAGCGACACCTTCAAAATCTATTTTATAATCTCTGGTAATGCCTAATGTTTTACTTTCCAAAGAAAACTTCTCATTTCCGCCATATAAAATCACTTGTTTTGCTTCGTCAGGAATTGACTTGTAAGGATCTGTTAATTTGAAATTATAGCGTTGTGCAATGGTTTCAAACTGCTTAAAAATCCAGCTCTTTTTTTCTGGTCCATGAGGCGCTAATGCACCAGCTTTTATGGATAAAGAATCGTCTGGAATTATTTTTTTCTCATTAACTTGATACAAGGTTCCAATGCCATTACATTTTGGGCAAGCTCCTTTTGGCGAATTAAATGAAAAGTTGTTAGGTTCTGGATTTGGATAAGAAATCCCAGAACTTGGACACATCAAATTTCGACTAAAATAACGTGCTTCTTGCGTATCTTGATCAATCACCATTAACACGTCATCACCATGATACATTGCTGTATTAATTGTCTCGGTTAAACGTTTATCGTTATCTACATTTTCATCTATCTTTAAGCGATCTATAACAATTTCTATATCGTGTGTTTTGTAACGATCTAGTTTCATGCCTTTAATTAAATCTCTAATTTCTCCATCTGTTCTAACCTTTACAAAACCTTGTTTTGCAATTTGCTCAAACAACTCACGATAATGTCCTTTTCTAGATCTAATTACCGGCGCTAACACGTTGATGCGCTTACCTTTGTAACTTTCGGTAATTAATTTTTTAATTTGCTCATCACTGTAACTCACCATTTTTTCGCCTGTATTGTAACTGTAAGCGTCACTACCTCTTGCGAATAATAATCTTAAAAAGTCATAAATCTCGGTAATGGTACCAACGGTAGATCGTGGTGATTTGCTGGTTGTTTTTTGTTCTATAGCAATTACAGGCGACAAACCATCAATTTTATCTACATCTGGTCGTTCTAATCCGCCTAAAAATTGTCTAGCGTACGCCGAAAATGTTTCGATGTAACGACGTTGTCCTTCGGCATAAATGGTATCAAACGCTAAAGACGATTTTCCGCTTCCTGACAAACCAGTAATCACAACTAGTTTTTCTCGCGGAATGGTAACGTCTATATTTTTTAAGTTATGTGCTCTTGCGCCTTTAACTTCAATGTTTTCTTCAAAATTTGTCATAGCAATTTTTAGCAAATATCTGTGAATTGGCAAAGTTGCAAAGATACGGTTTTTATCAATCTTTTTGAAGTGCAATTAGTTATCATTTTCTTAATGAAGTCTTTATGTTTTTTTATACTTTCGTTGTCACGGAAATTTAAAAATAGATACAAATGAAGCTTTTAGGAATAGGATCAAGAATTAATCATACATCATACGGAAAAGGCGTTGTTACCAATGTTGACAGTCAACAATATTGGGTAACATTTATTGAAAACGGATTAGAAACTATACCATTAGACGATGATTTTGAAACTATTGAAGCTGCCGAAAACGAGGTAGATACAGTTAGCTTTTTTGATATTGAAAGTAGCTTGGTAAGTATCTTAAAAAAATACAGTGATGTCTCTGAAGTTGTGCATATTGGCGACAAATGGAAAGGCGGCACAATGGAATTAAAACCAGCTGACGACAATTTAAAAAGTAAGGAGATAAAAATTGAAGACTTTTTTCATAAGATTACAATGGTTCGTGATCGTTTGCGTGTGATGGAACAAAAAATAAATTCTAGTAATCTTGAAGAACAAGAAAAAATAGATTTACAGCAATATATTACACGTATTTATGGTAGTTTAACCACATTTAACGTCTTATTTAAACTGAAAGAACAACAGTTTGTTGGGCAGAAAAAGAAATAGTTAGCAGTTAGCAGTTAGCAGTTAGCAGTTAGCAGTTAGCAGTTAGCAGTTAGCAGTTAGCAGTTAGCAGTTAGCAGTTAGCAAAACTAAAATTATGTAGTTAAACTTTGTTTTCTTATTAATTATTTGCCAAACATATTAGTGATAATTCGTGTTTTTATTCTGACCTCGAAGTTTTAATATCATCCAACTCTAAACCTAAAAACATAAATTTATGAAAGGTTGGTAATTTTGCATCTGTTTCGGTAGTTTTCCAATCGCTCCACGTTGCTTCTAAACCGCCAATTGGCAAAATATCTACCCACATTTGAAAGCTTTTAGGTTTATAATTCTCGTCTAAATGCCATAAATAAGAATCACCTGGTGTACTTCCGCCTTTTGTGTAAGTAACTAACAAACCTTCTTCTCCGTCTTCGTTTTTGGCAATACTTCGTTTTGTTCCAGCATCAAAAACTTTATATGGCGCTACTAACCAAAACGTATCATTATTAAAATAATCTATTGCTTTTTGTACGTATTTCTCTTTTTCTACGCCATTATACGCTTGATCTTGTACAAATACTTTGGAGTTGCTTTTGTCATTTAAATCTAGTTCTACTTTAAAATGACTCCAAAATACATTACAAGTATTTTCTAATTTGTTCCATTGGTATTTGTGTCTTTGTTTAAAAGTAAACTCTATATAATCGGTATTTTTATAAGCCTCGTAATCTAAAGCTTCTAACATTTTATTAGCTAAAATATCCGCTTTTTCTGTTGGGTTTATTTGAGGTAAATCTTCTGCATATTTAAAGTATACAAATCCAAAAAACAGTAATGATGGTAGTGTAAAAAAGATAATTACTCCTAAAATTATTTTAAATATTTTCTTTGCTTTTATTGCCATAATTATTCATTTAAAATCCAACTGCGGTATCGTCTCCTCTTGGATCTGCGCCACCTTCTAATTGCCCGTTTTCTTTTACTAAAATAGCATCTACTTTACCAATTACAGGTGTACGATTTATATTTATAATATATCCTTTTTCTTGTAATTTATTGGTTAATTTTTCATTAAAAGCGTTTGGTTCTGCTCTAATTTCGTCAGGCAACCATTGATGATGAAATCTAGGCGCTTCTACTGCTTCTTGCATACTCATGTCAAATTCATGCACATTAATTATAGCTTGCATCACGCTAGTGATAATGGTAGATCCGCCAGGCGTACCAACAACCATATATAGTTTTCCGTCTCTTTCTACAATAGTTGGCGTCATAGAACTTAGCATACGTTTTTCTGGTAAAATACTGTTTGCTTCTGCTCCAATTAATCCGTATACGTTTGGCTCGCCTGGTTTACTAGAAAAATCATCCATTTCGTTATTAAAAAAGAAACCTAATTCTTCTGAATACAATTTAGAACCATAACCAGAGTTTAATGTTGTGGTTACCGCAACTGCATTACCGAATTGATCGACAATTGAATAATGTGTAGTTTCATCACTTTCAATAACCTGAACATCGCCATGTTTTATCTTTGTTGAAGGCGTTGCCGACTCAAAACTAAAATCTTTCATCCTATTAGACGCGTAACTTTCGCTTATTAATTGGGTTTGCGGAATGTTTACAAAATCAGGATCTCCTAAATAAAAACTTCTATCGGCATACGCACGTCTTTCGGCTTCTGTAATTACTTGAATGGCTTTAAGAGAATTATGTCCAAATTCATCTAAATTATAAGGTTCAATTTGTTTCATTATTTGAGCTAAACAAATTCCACCACTTGATGGCGGCGACATTGAAATGATCTTTAAATCATCATAAGTAAATGTAATTGGATCTCGCCATTTGGCTTCATACTTTGCAAGATCTTCTTTGGTGATTATTCCACCATTCCTTTGGATAAAATTTGCTATAGAATCTGCAATTTCACCTTTATAAAAGGCATCACGACCATCTATCATAATTTTAACCAATGTTTTTGCCATTTGTTTGTTTTTAATCGTATCACCAGCTTTCCATTGTTTAGCAAACAGAATGGTATCTTTATTAACTTCAAGAAAATCTTTTCGTTTTTCATCTAAAACAGCTTGTTGCTTTTTAGTGACAACAAAACCACGATTAGCCAAATCTATCACAGGTTGCATAATGGTCTGAATAGGCAAACTTCCAAACTTGTCGTGTACTGCAAATAAACCAGCAACAGTACCAGGCACGCCAACAGCCAATCCGCCTTTTGTACTTAAATTAGGGACGACATTACCCAAGCTATCCAAATACATTTGTTTTGTAGCTGCAAGTGGCGCTTTTTCGCGATAATCTAACGCACCAATTTCACCATTTTCTAGTCGGTAAACCATAAATCCGCCACCACCAATATTTCCAGCATAAGGGTAACATACCGCTAAAGCTAAATCTGTTGCTACCATAGCATCAAAAGCGTTTCCGCCTTTTTTAAGAATCTCCACTCCTATTTTTGAAGCTTCAGCTCTTGCTGAAACTATCATGGCTTTATCTGCAATTACACCTTCTTTTGTTAGTTTTTTGTCTTCTTTACAATTGAAAAATGAAAGAAAAACAATTATTAAAAGTAACCTGTATTTCATGATAATTCTTGGTTGATTTGGATTAGCTTTTCTTCTGAAAATGCGATAAGCTCCTCAAAAAAAGAGGTAAATTCAGCTTCAAATTCGTCATAAAATAAATCAAGTTCTTTTGTAGCTAAATTCATTTGTGATCGGTTTTTGGTGCGCTTATTCATTCCGTCTAATACTTTTGCTATGCCTTCTTTTGTCGCATAACTTAACAACCAATTTCCTGAAATTAAATGTGGCATCATTTTTAAGATGCGTTGTGGCAAAATGTCGATATTATCAGTTAAGATTTGATAAAAATTTTCGGCATAATCTTCTAATGGCACATCAGAATATTTTGACCAGTTTTTAGCTAAAAAATGATCGTATAAAATATCTACAATAATACCAGAATAATGACCGTAATTTTTATGAAGCTTTTTGGTGCTTTGCCTAACGGTTGGATGCGCATCTGTAAAGGTATCGATTTGACGGTGTAATAATATACCTTTTTGAACTTCTATCGGGTATGTTTTATACTTTTTTCCACGTATTCCATCAGCAATAAAGTTACCAATTGTGACCATTTTGTTGTTTCCAGAAAGGTAGATATGCGCTAAGTAGTTCATTCAATAAATATATGTATTTTTACACTTTTAAAATCAACAAAACAAAGATAACGAACATAATGACACTTATAAAATCTATATCAGGAATTAGAGGAACCATTGGCGGTAACGTTGGAGACAACTTAACACCAATTGATGCAGTAAAATTTGCTTCGGCTTACGGTACGTGGCTAAAACAACAACGCGATAAAAAAGATTATAAAGTTGTAGTTGGTCGCGATGCGCGTTTGTCGGGCGATATGATTCAAAATTTAGTAATGAATACACTTGTAGGTTTAGGTATTAATGTGGTTGATTTAGGGTTATCAACAACACCAACAGTAGAACTTGCTGTACCAATGGAACACGCAGATGGCGGCATTATTTTAACTGCAAGTCATAACCCAAAACAATGGAATGCTCTAAAGTTGCTTAACGCGAAAGGTGAATTTTTAAATGGTAAAGAAGGCCAAAAAATATTAGAAATTGCCGAGTCTGATAACATGACGTTTGCAGAAGTTGATGATTTAGGTGAAATTACTAAAAACGACGCTTACTTTGATTTACATGTTGAGGAAGTGTTGGCTTTAGATTTAGTGAATAAAAAAGCAATAGAAGACGCTAATTTTAAGGTTGTTGTTGATGGTGTAAATAGTACTGGCGGTATTGCTATTCCTTTACTTTTAGAACATTTAGGTGTAGAAACCGTTAAATTATATTGTGATCCAACAGGTCATTTTCCGCATAACCCAGAACCTTTAAAGGAACATTTAGGCGATTTAAGTGATGCTGTAAAAAAACATAATGCAGACTTTGGTATTGTTGTAGATCCAGACGTAGATCGTTTAGCGTTTATGGATGAAAACGGAAATATGTTTGGCGAAGAGTATACGCTTGTAGCTTGTGCCGATTGGGTTTTAAGCCAAACACCTGGTAATACGGTTAGTAACATGAGCTCGACTAGAGCTTTAAGAGATGTTACTAAAAAGCATGGTGGAACTTATGAAGCTTCTGCTGTTGGAGAAGTAAATGTGGTTGAATTAATGAAGAAAAACAACGCCGTTATTGGTGGCGAAGGTAATGGCGGAATTATTTATCCTGCTTCTCATTACGGTCGTGATGCTTTGGTTGGAGTAGCTTTATTTTTAAGTCTTTTAGCTGATAAAAAAATGAGTGTTAGCGAACTTAGAAAAACTTACACTAGCTACTTTATGAGTAAGAAAAAGATAGAATTAACGCCTACTTTAGATGTTGATGCTATTTTAAAAGCAATGGAAGATAAATACAGTAATGAAAATTTAACTACTATTGATGGTGTAAAAATTGACTTTGCTGAAAGTTGGGCTCATCTAAGAAAAAGTAACACAGAACCCATTATTAGAATATATACCGAAGCTAAATCTCAAGAAGCAGCAGATACTTTGGCAGAAAAAATCATTTCAGAAATTAAAGAAATTGCTAATATTTAGTATATTATAGCTTAAAATTTTCAGGTTATGTACACAACAAACGCTAAAAGAACCGAAACTTCTAAACTAGAAACTTATTTCTCTCAGTTTAGAAAACATATTATAGGAATAGACCAAGAATTTGAATCACCTTACGGAAAACAAAAAATGGTTTATACAGATTGGACAGCTTCTGGTAGATTGTACAGACCAATCGAAGAAAAGATAATCAACAATTTTGGACCTTTTGTAGCTAATACACATACGGAAACCACTGTATCTGGTACCGCAATGACTAATGCTTATCATAAAGCAAGACAAATCATTAAGGGACATGTAAACAGTAATAAAGATGATGTTTTAATTGTTGCTGGAAATGGTATGACAAGCGTTGTCAATAAGTTTCAACGTATTTTAGGACTAAAAGTCCCTGAAAATTTAAGCAAATACACTAAAATACCAAACGAGATAAGACCTGTTGTGTTTGTTACACATATGGAACATCACTCTAACCAAACTTCATGGTTAGAAACTATGGCAAAAGTTGAAGTTATTCCTGCAGGAAAAGACGGTTTATTCTGCATGAAAAACCTTGAAATTTTACTTGAACAATACAAAGACTGTCCATTAAAAATCGCTTCTGTAACTGCCGCATCTAACGTTACTGGTTTAAAAACACCTTATCACCAAATTGCTAAAACAATGCATCAACATGGTGGTGTTTGTTTTGTAGATTTTGCGTGTGCTGCACCTTATGTAGATATTAATATGCATCCAGAAGATGAAGACGCTTATTTAGACGCTGTATTTTTCTCTCCTCATAAATTTTTAGGCGGACCAGGTACGTCTGGTGTTTTGGTTTTCAATAAAAAACTATACAAAAATATGATTCCCGATTGTCCTGGTGGCGGTACCGTAAGCTGGACAAATCCTTGGGGAGAACACAAATATATTGATAGTATCGAAGACCGTGAAGATGGCGGTACACCAGGTTTTTTACAAACTATTAAAACGGCTTTAGCTATAAAGCTAAAAGACCAAATGGGTGTAAAAAATATTTTAGATAGAGAACACGAAATGTCACATCATATCTTTAAAAGTTTAAAAAACATTGAAAATTTACATGTTTTAGCTGCAGAGCATGAAGATAGATTAGGCGTGTTTTCATTCTATATTGAAGATTTACACTTCAATTTAGGTGTAAAATTATTAAATGACAAATTTGGAATACAAACACGTGGTGGATGCAGTTGTGCTGGTACTTACGGTCATTACTTATTACACGTAGACAAAGAAAAATCTCATTCTTTAACTTGTGAAATTACAGCTGGTGACTTATCTCAAAAACCAGGTTGGATACGTATGTCTATTCACCCAACAACCACTTGTACTGAAGTAGATTATGTATGCGAAAGCATAGAAGCTTTAGCCAAAAACCACAAAGAATGGGCTAAAGACTATGAATACAACAAAGCAAATAACGAGTTTATTCATAAAACATACATACCAAAGCAAACAACTAAAGTTTCAGATTGGTTTGAATTATAATACTTTAAAATGAAGTCTATTTATCTGTTATTTTCGGCTTTAGTATTATTTACTTCTTGTGCTAAAAAAACACTTTTATCAGAATATAAGGAAGAAATATCCGCACTAAAAACAGATCAGGAGATAGAAGACTATTGGAAAGATCTTTTAGACCAAGATCAGAACGCACTTTATAAAGATAATTACATAACCAAACAACACGATTCTTTAACCATTACGCACATGATGAAGTCTGCGTTAATGATTGAAATTCATGGCTTAGAACACTATCTTCCTAATAATAGTGTTGTAGAAATGCACCACATTCATAATTGTTTTGGACCTTCACAGATTGCCTATTGGCCAATTATAAAAACTTGCGCTAATGCAAGAGGTAATCAAAAGTTAATTCAATATCCAGCTTATCAGTTAGAAGGGATTTCATTAACATTTTATAACTACTCTGTTTATGGCGAAAGCAATAAACATCAATCATTACTAGAAAAACTAAATAAGATAAATAGTAACACCATAAGTAAAGACTTATATGAAGCTTTTATATACCAACTTAAACTTCAAAAGCTTAAAGAAACTGAAGTTATAGGCAAATGGCAACTTCAATCTTTTAAAACTAAGAAAGAAGATGGTTATTTTGAATTTGTAAAAATGAACGATAATAATTTGTATTATAGAAAACATAAAAAAATTCAAAAATTAAAGCTTGTAAAGACTTCTAACAACATTAAATATTACAGAGTTGAAAAAGAACCTTTTGGTTGGCAATTTGTTTTAGATCATAATGGTCAATTATCATTAAATGATGAAACCAATAGTGTATTAATTTCGTATTCTATATACAAGGACTAGAGAAAATCTCTAAAACAAACATTTTCAATCAATTAAAACAATATTGATTTTCTTTCGTTATAATTTTTAAAAAAAATTGTTGTTCGCTGTACATTTTTAAATTTGAAAACATTATTTTCAAGAAAAAAGTATTGCTATAACTTTTAAAAGCTATTAAAAAGAAAATTGAAATTTAAATACACTCTCATCATAATTTGCCTGTTTTCCATTTCGGCGCTAAGCCAAAATAAAATGGACATTAATGCTGTGTTTGACACAAACAATCACAGTATTGCAATCACTCAAAACATTACTTATTATAATAATTCTAACAAGGTTTTAGATACTATTTATCTTAACGATTGGAGTCATAGTTACTCTTCCAAAACATCTCCTTTAGCCGAACGTTTTGCAGACGAGTTTAAAACCGTTTTTCACTTTGCTAAAAACGAAGATAGAGGTTACACTGCCATAACAAGTATAAATCAGGATAATAATGCCTTATTTTTTGACCGTTTAGATAAGAAACATATAGATGTCATTAAAGTTGCTTTAAAAGAGCCGTTACAACCTAAAAGCAGTTATAATTTAACTTTAAACTACATTGTGCAAATACCAAACAATAAATTTACGTGCTATGGTGTAACAGATAATGGTCAATATAATTTACGCTTTTGGTATATTACTCCTGCTATTTTTGATGGTAAATGGCATTATTACAGCAATAAAGATTTAGACGATTTATACTTACCAAAATCTGATGTTAATCTAACAATAACCTACCCGAAATCATTTACTCCTATATCTGAATTAAACACCTTAAAAAATACAACAAGAGGAGACAATGTTACTACTGTTTTGCAAGGAAAAGATGTTTTAACGACCAAGTTTTCTTTAGTTAAAAACAATGATTACAAAACTGTAGAAACAGACTTTTTTAACATCAAATCTAATATTGATACTGAAGATTTAGATCCTGCTGAAGTTGCTATTGTTACAGATAGAGTAACTCAATTTATTAATAAAAACTTGGGTGAGTATCCTCACGAAAAAATGTTATTAACCTGGATAGATTATAAAAAAGATCCAATTTACGGTCTTAACTTATTACCAGATTTTATAAGACCGTTTGACGATACATTTCAGTACGAACTAAAAATCTTAAAAACAGCACTAAGAAGCTACTTAGAAAACACATTGCTAATCAACCCAAGAAAAGATCAATGGATTTTGGATGGCATTCAGATTTACTATTTAATGAAATATGTAGAAGAAAACTATCCAAATCAAAAAATACTTGGTAAGCTAGCTAATATTTGGGGCGTACGTGCTTTTCATGCATCAGATTTAGAGTTTAATGACCAGTATCCATTTTTATACATGCACATGGCACGTACCAATCTAGATCAACCACTAGATATGCCTAAAGACAGCTTACTTAAGTTTAATAAAAATATATCTAATAAATACAAAGCAGCTGTTGGACTTAATTATTTAGATGACTATATAGGAAATAAAACCATTGAAAATAGTATTTCTGAGTTTGTGAAAACTAGAAAAATGAAACCAATTTCTGCTTTAGATTTCGAGAATTTTATTAGAAATAAGACTAACAAAAATTTAGATTGGTTTTTTGAAGATTATGTCTCTACAAGTAAAAAAATAGATTATCGTATAAAAAGAGTTAAAAAAACTGAAGACTCTTTAGAAATTACAATAAAAAACATTCGTGACAACACAATGCCAATTGCCTTGTTTAAACTAAAAAATGATACGGTAATTTCTAAACAATGGATTGAAGGTTTTAAAGGCACAAAAAAAATAAAAGTAGAAAAAACTGAAGCTGATCAATTAGCTTTAAACTATGATAATGTTGCGCCAGAATTTAATCAACGTAATAATTTTAAAAAACTTGATGGTTTTTTCTTAACCAATAAACCATTACAGTTTAGACTATTTAAAGATATAGAAGACCCAAATTATAGCCAAGTCTTTTTTATGCCAGAGTTTGAGTATAATTTTTATGATGGTCTTTCACCTGGATTAAAACTTTATAACAAAACATTATTAAGCAAAAGACTTAATTACAAAATAAGCCCAAAGTTTGGTATAAAAAGTAAACAATTAGTCGGTAGTGCATCTGTATCGTATTCTGCAAGACCAGAAAACTCTAATAATTTTAGAACACGTTATGGTATATCTGGTAATTACTACAATTATGCACCAAATTTATCATATACAAGCTTTACTCCTTATATAGATTTTATATTTAGAGACCATAAAAACTTAAGAGATAATAAAAGAGAATATCTAAATTTTAGATATGTTAATATTGACCGAGAAGTTGATCCAACAGGCGAATTTGAAACCGATGGAGAGCCAAAATATGGTGTTTTTAATGCTAGATATAATGTTAACGATAGAAATTTAAAAGAAACAAAATACTTCAACATAGACTTACAACTCTCTAAAGATTTTGGTAAAGCATCTACTACGTTAGAATTTAGAACACTTACCGAAAAAAACAATCAATTTAATTTAAGGGTTTTCTCTGGTATTTTCTTGTATAATCAAACTTATCAAGATTCTGACTTTTTTAGTTTTGCTTTAGACAGACCTACAGATTACCTATTTGATTATGATTATTTAGGACGTAGTGAAGAACAAGGCTTATTAAGCCAGCAGTTAATCATTGCAGAAGGTGGATTTAAATCAAAATTAGAGCAACCTTATGCCAATCAATGGATTACAACTGTAAACACAAGTGCTACAATATGGCGTTATATAATGGCTTATGGAGATGTTGGAGTTATAAAAAGCCAAAACTTAAGTCCTAAATTTGTTTACGATTCTGGTATACGACTAAACCTTGTAGAAGATTATTTTGAAATATACCTTCCTGTTTATTCTAATTTAGGTTGGGAAATTGGTCAACCAAACTACGACCAAAAAATACGTTTTATCGTCACACTTTCGCCTCAAACTTTATTAGGTTTATTTACAAGAAGATGGTATTAAAAAACTCTTATTTAGAGTTTTTGTTTATTAAAAAATTCTTAACCAAAATTGATATTTCTTTTAAATAATAAGAAATTAACAAAATTTTGTTTATTTAATTTAATTTTTCGTATTATTTTAAGATAATCACACATTGCAAAAATCAGATTTAATACCTATTTTTGCAAGTAACTTATTCCTATATTATGCAAGCAAAAACTAACACAAAAAAAGACCTTTCTTTTGAAGACTTTAAAACAGAAGTCCTTAACGATTATAAAGTAGCTGTAACCAGTAGAGAATGTAGCTTACTTGGTCGTAGAGAAGTGTTGACTGGTAAAGCAAAATTCGGGATTTTTGGTGACGGTAAAGAAGTACCTCAACTAGCATTAGCTAAAGCTTTTAAAAATGGTGATTTTAGATCTGGATACTATCGTGACCAAACATTTATGATGGCTATCGGAGAGCTAAACATAGAACAATTTTTTGCTGGTTTGTATGCCAATACAGATCTTAAAGAAGAGCCTATGAGTGCTGGTAGACAAATGGGTGGACATTTTACCACACATAGCTTAGATGAAAACGGAAACTGGAAAGATCTAACCAAACAAAAAAATTCAAGTTCAGATATCTCTCCTACTGCAGGACAAATGCCAAGATTATTAGGATTAGCACAAGCTTCTAAAATATACAGAAATGTAGACGGTATAGATGCTGCAAAATTTTCTAATAAAGGTAATGAAGTTGCTTGGGGAACCATTGGTAACGCAAGTACAAGTGAAGGTTTATTTTTTGAAACCATTAATGCTGCAGGAGTTTTACAAGTACCAATGGTAATTAGTGTTTGGGATGATGAATATGGAATTTCTGTTCATGCAAAACATCAAACTACAAAAGAAAATATATCTGAAATTTTAAAAGGATTTCAACGCGATAAAGACAATGAAGGTTATGAAATTTTACGCGTAAAAGGTTGGGATTACGTTAACCTAATCGAAACTTATGAAATGGCAGGAAAAATTGCAAGAGAAGAGCACGTTCCTGTCCTTATCCATGTACTAGAATTAACTCAACCTCAAGGTCACTCGACTTCAGGCTCTCATGAACGTTACAAATCTCAAGACCGTTTGTCTTGGGAAAGAGAACATGATTGCAACGTAAAAATGCGTGAATGGATGATTGCGCATAACATTGCAACAGAAGATGAGCTTGAAACCCTTGAAAAGAATATAAAAAAGCAAGTAAGAGATGGTAAAAAAGCAGCTTGGACAAGCTACTTAAAACCAATTCTTGAAGAAAAAACAGAAGTCATTTCATTATTAACACAATTAGCAACAACTAGTTCTAATAAAGTTCTTATTGAAAAACTTACTAACGAGCTTAAAGATATAAAAGAACCTAACCGTAAAGACGTCATTTCTTCAGCTAGAAAAGCTTTACGTTATGTAATATCTGAAGAAAGCAAAGCTAAGAACCAATTACTAAATTGGATAGAGAATTACTTTGCCAAAATTCAACCAAAATATAGCTCTGATCTTTTAAATGAAACAGAAACAGCTGCTATTCATGTAAAAGAAGTAAAACCAACTTACGATGATAATCCAGAGCAAGTAGATGGTCGTGTAGTAATACGTGATAATTTTGATGCTATTTTTAATAAATATCCTGAAACATTAATTTTTGGTGAAGATTCTGGTAATATTGGTGATGTAAACCAAGGTTTAGAAGGTTTACAAGAAAAATATGGCGAATTACGTGTAGCAGACGCTGGTATTAGAGAAGCAACAATTGTAGGGCAAGGTATTGGTATGGCTATGCGCGGTTTACGTCCTATTGCAGAAATTCAATATCTAGACTACATAATGTATGCGTTACAAATTATTAGTGACGATTTAGCTACAGTAAGATACAGAACAAAGTCTACACAAAAAGCACCTTTAATTGTACGTACTCGTGGACACAGATTAGAAGGTATTTGGCATTCTGGATCACAAATGGGTGGTATTTTAAACCTTGTTAGAGGTGTACATGTTTTAGTACCAAGAAATATGACTAAAGCAGCTGGTTTTTATAACACGTTATTAGAAAGTGATGAACCAGCAATAATTGTAGAATGTCTAAACGGATATCGTTTAAAAGAACCTATGCCAAATAATATAGGTGAATTTAAAACACCTTTAGGTGTTGTAGAAACTGTTAAAGAAGGAACCGATATTACACTAGTTTCTTATGGCTCTACACTTAGAATTGTTGAGCAAGCAGCTAAAGAGTTGCTAGAAGTTGGTATTGATGTAGAAATTATTGATGTACAATCTTTATTGCCTTTTGACTTAAATCAAGATATCGTAAAAAGTGTAGCAAAAACAAATCGCCTAATGGTTATTGATGAAGATATGCCAGGCGGAGCATCTGCATACATTTTAGATCAAATTATAAATAAACAAGGCGCTTTTAAATACTTAGATAGCGTACCAAAAACATTAACAGCAAAACCTCATAGACCAGCTTATGGTACAGATGGCGATTATTTTTCAAAACCATCTGTTGAAGATGTTTTTGAAGCTATTTATGATGTAATGCATGAGTCTAATCCTACTAATTTTCCTAAATTAAGGTAGGTAATTTTAAGTTTTAATTAAAAAAAGCGCATCTTTATAGGATGCGCTTTTTGTTTTAGAATATAGTAAGTTTATTCTTCTAAAAATTTAATTAAAAGATTATTCAATTCTTCTTTGTGCGTTATATTTAATCCATGAGGAGCATCTTTGATGATATGAAAAGTATTATTTACAATTCCTTTTGCTGCTTGTTTTGCAGAAGTTTCTATCGGTACAGTATTATCTGCATCTCCATGAATGATTAATGTTGGTACATCTACATTTTTTAATTCGTCTCTAAAGTCAGTATGCATCCATGCTTTGGCTGCTTCAATTGTACCACGTGGCGATGCATGAGACGCTACTATAAAGTCATAGTCTAATTGTGCTTGACTAATTTTATCTTTATTTTCTTCATAATTATAAAATCCTTTAGAGAATTCTTTTAAAAAACCTACACGGTCATTTTCTAAAGCGTCTTTGATTCCTAATAAATCCTTTTCTGGGACACCAGAAGGGTTATCATCTTTTTGTTTTACTAAAGGAATTATACTACTGATTAATGCAGCTTTTGCAATTTTATCAGTTCCGTAATCGGTACAGTACCTAACTACTTCTCCTCCACCCATAGAAAAACCAACAATAATCGCGTCTTCTAATTCTAATTGTTTGATAATTTCATTTAAATCGCTAGCTAAAGATGAATAGTCGTAACCATTCCATGGGAAAGAGCTAATACCAAATCCACGTCTATCATAAGATATACAACGGTAACCTGCTTCAACAATTTTCCAAACTTGATGTTCCCAAGATTTTCTGCTTAGTGGCCAACCATGAATTAAAATAACTGGTTGTCCTTCGCCATAGTCTTCATAAAAAACATCTACAATTTCTTCTGTATTTTTATTTGTAATAAAAGGCATAATTAAAATTTTAATTGGTTTACTTAAAGTTAAGTTTTTAAAGACTTTTTGATGTTAAACTAGTGATAAACTATTCTTTTAATATGTTAAAGCTTAAGAAAAAGAGTAATAATTATTTAATACCTTTAACCTAAATTATATTTAACAATGAGCATTACTAAAAACGATCTAACCACAAGAGATTGGCTTGCTATAGAACGTACTAAATTAGCAAACGAAAGAACTTTTTTAGCTTATTTTAGAACCTTTTTAGTCATTTTAGGTACCGGTATAACTATTTTAAAAATTGAACTTTTTGAAGACTTAAAAACCTTTGGAGTTGTTTTAATCGGCATTGCTCCTATTATATTATTAATTGGTATTTTTAGACTTTTTAGGGTTAAAAACACCATTAGAAAACACTATAAATTATAGATGAAATCTGCTACCGTTGCGAACATACGTAAAGAATTAAAACATAAATCTAACGATGAACTTGCCGAGCTTTGTTTACGTTTATCTAGATTTAAAAAAGAAAATAAAGAACTACTTACCTACTTACTTTTTGAAGCCGATTACGAAGCTGGTTATATTGAAACTATAAAAGCTGAAATTGATGAACAGTTTGACCAAATTAACACCAGTAGCTTTTTTTACATAAAGAAAAGCATTAGAAAAATATTACGTAATACAAAAAAGTACATCCGTTACTCGCTTAACAAAGAAACTGAAGTCGAGCTTCTTATATATTTCTGTAAGAAATTAAAAGCTATGACGCCTTCAATATCTAAAAACACGACTTTAACCAATCTTTACGACAGAAATATTATAGCAATTAAAAAGAAAGTAAAAAATCTACACGAAGATTTGCAGTATGATTATAATTTAAAGTTAGAAGACTTAGAATAAAATCTAACCAATTTTTACACTGGTCATAGATAAAGATCCTCCTAAATACTGATCGTTAAATAGTAGTTTTTCATCTTTATTGTCTGCCATAGCCATTACATAAATTAATGGTAAATAATGTTCTGGTGTTGGTATGGCTAGATTAAATGCTTGTGTTTGATTTTTATAATCTATTAACTGTTTATGGTTACTACTTAAAATCCATTCTTTCATTTTTGTATTAGCTTCTATTGCCCAATCATAACCATAATTATCATTAATTTTTGACCAGTCTAATCGTCTTAAGTTATGCACCATATTACCGCTTCCAACAATTAAAACACCTTTATCTCTTAATCGGTTTAACTGTTGTGCTAAATCAAAATGCTGTTGTCCGTTTAGTGTGTAATCTAAGCTTAACTGTATAACAGGCACATCTGCTTTTGGAAACATATGTTTTACTACTGTCCAAGCACCATGATCTAATCCCCATTGATGGTCTAAATGTACTGTATCTTCAGGTTGTACTATGGTAGAAATCTCCTTAGCTAATTCTGGATGTCCTGGTGCGGGATATTGTACTTCATAAAGCGCTTTAGGAAAACCTCCAAAGTCATGAATAGTCTTTGGAAACTCCATTGCTGTTACTTTTGTTCCTTTTGTTTCCCAATGTGCCGATATAACAACAATTGCGTTTGGTTTTTCTAATAATTCACCTTGTTTTTTAAACCCTTGAACAAATTGATTGTCTTCAATTCCGTTCATAGGCGAACCGTGTCCTAAAAAAAAGACAGGCATTCTTTTTGTGGATTTAAACGTACTAGATAATTTTTCTAAAGAATTTAAAGAGGTTACCATAGGTATTGCTGCGCTTGTTAAGCCTAAATTTATTATAAAATCTTTACGATTCATAGTTAACTATAAACCTCTATTAAATATTGTTTTACGGTTTTAGGTTTTCTTCCTAAAAATTGCTCTAAAGTATTATTTTCTAATTGTAATTCTCCTTTAGCTTGTGCTACAGAAAAAGATGTTAACATACCTATATACTCATCTGACACATTATTTTCTTTTAAAATAGTTTGATAAGTATCTGGTTTTGGTGATGTATAATTTACAGTTTCACCTTTAATATTTGATAATTGATTTGCAACATCTTGATACGTTAAAGCTTCATTATTCACTAACGGATAAGTTTGATTTTCATGTCCGCTTGTAGTTAATACGTGTGCTGCAGCTTCTGCTAACTCGGCTCTTAATACTGAGTTTGATTTACCATCTTCTGCAGGTAATAAAATACCATCATTTAAAACATTTTCTCCTAAAAACATTGGTAAAATATCTAAGTATAAACCGTTTTGTAAAATAGTGTAGTCTATACCGCTATCTTTTATCCATTGTTCTGTTTTTTGATGTGTGTCTTGTAAAAAACCAATTGCAGAATCTTTAGCATCTACATTTCTTATAAAAGAAGTGTAAGCAATAAAATCTACTCCTGCTTCTTTTGCAGCATTAACAACATTTTTATGTTGTGCTTCTCTAGTACCAATTTCGCTACCAGATACAAACAATAATTTATCAACGCCTTTAAAAGCTTCGACTAAACTACTATAATCATTATAATCTCCTATATTAATATTTACGCCTTTTTCTTTTAAAATATGAGCTTTTTCTTCAGACCTAACTAAAGCTGAAATATTTGAAGGCTCTACACCTTTTTCTAATAAAAAGTTTATTGCGTGTGTACCATATTCTCCGGTTGCTCCTGTAACTAATATCATTTTTTTGTGTTTTTAATTATTATTTGAAACAAAATTAATACTTTTGCTATACAAAGTATACTTAATACTAATAAAATATTAGTATACTTAAGTATAGTTGAATTTTAAATAACTAAAAATGAGCGGAGTAAAAGACATATCAACAGTTAAAGCTTGTCCAAGACAATTTGTTTTAGCGATTAATGATACTTTAAATGTATTAAGCGGAAAATGGAAATTACCCATAATAGCTACTTTACTTTACGGAAAATCAAGATTTAAAGACATACAAGAAAACATTGAAAAAATAACACCAAGAATGTTATCTAAAGAATTAAAAGATCTAGAAATGAACGGTGTTGTTAAACGTACTGTGTACGACTCTACTCCTATTTTAATCGAGTATTCTTTAACAAAATCTGGCGAAGATATTTTAAAAGTTTTAGACGCTATGGTAGATTGGGGTATTGCCCACAGAACAGAAACTTTATCTAACGTATAAAAAAAAGCGAACTTTCTAAGTTCGCTTTTCTTATTAAAAGATTTATGAGTATTATGCAGTTTGCATTTGATGCTTACCTTCGTAAACTTCTTCAATTAATTTACTGTTAAATGCTGGTAAATCGTTTGGGTTACGACTTGTCACTAATCCTTCGTCTACAACTACTTCACTGTCTTCCCACTTTGCTCCTGCATTTACTAAATCTCTTTTTATGGAATTAAAAGATGTAATTTTTCTTCCTTGTAAAACATCTGCTTCTGCTAATAACCATGGTGCATGACAAATAGCTCCTACTGGTTTTTTATTTGCAAAAAATGATTTTACAAATCGTATAGCATCTTCGTTACGTCTTAAAATATCTGGATTAATTACTCCTCCTGGTAACATTAGCGCATCATAATTTTCTTGAGATGCTTCATCAATGGTTTTATCTACTTCATATTCATTACTCCAATTTCCATCTTGCCATCCTTTAATTTTTCCTAAATTTTCTGATACAATATGTACATCTGCACCAGCTTCTTTTAAAGCATTCATTGGTTCTTTCAACTCGCTTTCTTCAAATCCATTGGTTGCTAAAATCGCAACTTTCTTTCTATCTAAATTTTCCATTTTTGATTGTTTTTTTGTGATTAATAATTCTTTTTCGGTATCTAAATTACTAAAAATGAATACTAAACAAGAAAATCAAAATTGGTTTAACCGGACTTTAATACTTAATGTTAAAGAATATGTTTATTGTGTTAAAAACAGAGTTAAATGTTAAATACTTTATTACTTAGGCTCTATAATTAAATAGACAGAAGTACTATCTCCTACATTTAATACCTCGTGCTGTGTTACTTTGGTTTTACTCCAAGTTGTTCCTGTAGGTACTTTAATAGTTTTTGTCCCCGAAGTATCTGTAATTTTAAAAGTGCCTCCTTTTAAGGTATAACCAAAATGTGGATTGTGATAATGTTTTTGATGCCCAACACCTGGTGGAAAGGTACACTTTAATATGCGTTGCTCTTTAGTATCTTGCAACAATTCGCATACTTTTTTACCGTTCCAACCTGCTTGTAAAGGATCTGGAAGTGTTTGAGTTGTTTTGCAAGAAATTAGTAAAACAAATAATGTAGAGAAGTAAATAAGTTTCATTTTAATAATCACTTTTTTTAATGATAATGCACTTCGACAAGCTCAGTGTGACAAATCTTTTCTATATAATAAAAAACCTCCTTTTGTCAGTCTGAGCTTGTCGAAGACTTTTTTATTACACTAAGATTTTTATTTAGGTTTCCCAAATTGTGTGTAATTTTTAGATAATTGTACTAAATCTTGCCAGTTTTCATTAATCAAAGCTTCTTTTTTTCTTCTTGACCAGCCTTTTATTTGTTTTTCAACTTTAATTGCGTCAATAGGATTGTCACATTTTAAATTCCAAACTAATTTAACAGGTAATCTACTTGCTGTATAACTATCTCTACTCCTTTTAGATTGATGTTCAGAAACTCTTTTCTCTATATCATTAGTTATTCCTGTATAATAAGAGTTATCAGAACAAAGCAATATGTAAACATAATAGAATTTCATTTTTTAATATTTGAGCTTCGACAGGCTCAGCGTGACAAATCATTTTCGCTTAAAAAACCAATTATCCAATGTCAGTCTGAGCTTGTCGAAGACCTTTACAGTATTTTTAAAGATATTAATTTAAAATCTTAACTAATAGTTCTTTTAGTAAATCACCTTGTGGTACCGCATTACTATTTACACCTTTGCTTTTTACATCAAACTCTCTAAGTAGAGCAACCACTTGACTTACTTTTCGCATTGGGAAGTTTCTTGCAGCATCCAAATATTCGTTTACAAAATATGGATTAACACGTAATGCACTTGACACACTACGCGGATTTCTATCTTTCATTCCGTGTAATTGTAATAACTGAGAAAAGAAATTAAAGAGCAAAGCAACCGTAACCACCATTGGATTATCCTTTGGGTTATCTGCAAAATATTGCACAATTTTAAAAGCTTTTACACTATCCTTTGCGCCTATTGCTTTTCTAAGCTCAAAATTGTTGTAATCTTTACTTATACCAATATTTTCCTCAATATGCTCTGGAGTAATTTGAGTGTTTTTTGGTAAAACTATTTGAAGTTTTTCAAGTTCATTATTAATTTTTCCTAAATCTGTACCCAAAAATTCAACTAACAGCTGAGATGCTTTTGGTGTAATCGTGTAGCCTTTAGGTGATAAGACACGTTTAATCCAATCTGGTACTTGGTTGTCGTATAATTTTTTACTCTCAAAAACAACTCCTGTCTTATTAATCGCCTTATAGACTGCTTTACGTTTATCTACTGTTTTGTATTTATAACAAAGCACCAAAACGGTTGATGGTTGAGGTTTTTTTGCATAATCATCCAACTTATCAAACGTACGCGATAAATCTTGCGCTTCTTTTACAATAACCACTTGGCGTTCTGCCATCATTGGAAAACGCTTAGCATTGCTAACAATATCTTCTACCGCAACATCACGACCATATAAAACCATTTGATTAAAACCTCGTTCTTCTTCTGTAAGAATGGTTTCTTCAATAAATTCTGAAATTTTATCAATGTAATAAGGCTCTTCACCCATTAACAGATAGATGGGTTTGATATTTCCGTTTTTAATGTCGGTTACCAGTTGTTTGACGTCATCCACAAGCTTAAAATTGCAAGTTTAAAATTCCAAAAAAATGACATGGAATTTGCTTTTTTATTATTGTACCTTAACTTTGAAATAAATTAAACAGCGTTAATGCTAGACCTCAATTTTCCAAAGTTTTCGTTTCGTTTCAAAAATAGCGAAAATAAAGTATCTATCTTTGATGTAATACGTAAAAAATTTATCGTTTTGCAACCCGAAGAATGGGTAAGACAGCATTGCGTTCATTATTTAATTGAAGTCAAAAATTATCCAATATCTTTAATTAACGTTGAAAAGGAGCTGAAAGTAAACGACTTAAAAAAGCGTTACGACATTGTTGTTTTTAACACCGACGGAAGCATTAAGCTGATTGTTGAATGTAAAGCGCCTAAGATTAAAATAAGCCAAGATACTTTTGATCAAATTGCGCGTTATAACCTAACGCTAAATGCCGACTATTTAATGGTTACCAATGGTATAAATCATTATTATTGCAAAATGGATTTTGAAGCTGAACATTATCAATTTTTAAGGGATATTCCGGAATATAATAGTTAATAACGTTGTCATGCAGAGCTTGTCGAAGCATCATTAAATGAGATTCTTCACTTCGTTCTGAATGACAAAAACAAATAAACACCTAAACAAATAACCAATATTGAAAATAGCAGTTGTCATATTAAATTGGAACGGAAAAAAGCTTCTAGAGCAGTTTTTGCCTTCTGTTATTGATTATTCTAAAGACGCCACAATTTATGTAGCAGATAATGCATCTACTGATAGTTCTGTTGCTTTTGTAAAAGATCTGTTTCCTAATGTAAAAATCATAGAAAACAAAATTAATGGTGGATACGCTAAAGGTTACAATGATGCATTACAGTTTGTAGATGAAGATATTTTCTGTCTTCTTAACAGCGACATTGAAGTCACACCAAATTGGCTTGACCCAATACTTGACACTTTTAACACTGAAACTGAAACAGCAATCATTCAGCCAAAAATTTTAGATTATAAAGACAAATCTAAATTTGAATATGCTGGCGCTGCTGGTGGTTTTATTGACAAGTATGGTTATCCTTTTTGTAGAGGTCGTATTTTTGACACTATAGAAGTTGACACTAATCAATATCAAAACAAAAACATTTTTTGGGCATCTGGCGCCTGCTTTTTTATAAGAAAAGAAGTTTTTAAACAATTAAATGGTTTTGATGAAAGCTTTTTTGCCCATCAAGAAGAAATTGATCTATGTTGGCGTGCATTTAATTTAAACTACAAAACAAAATATGTTTCAGAAAGCACTGTGTATCATGTTGGCGGTGCAACGTTAAGCGCAGCAAATCCTAAAAAAACGTATCTAAATTTTAGAAATAGTTTATTTACCTTAACCAAAAACGCCAAAGGAAATTTGTTTTTGATAATCTTAGTTAGATTAATTTTGGATGGTATTGCCGGATTAAGATTCTTATTACAACTAAAGTTTAATCATTTCTTAGCCGTTTTAAAAGCTCATTTTTCATTTTATGGCAAATTAAAAACACTTTTAAGGCAACGTAAAAACTTAACCCAACAAGCAGGATATTTCTCTATAAAATCTATAGTTTATCAATATTTCATTAAAAAGAGATCTACTTTTTCAAAACTTTAAATCTTTTAGCAAAAGTTTTGTTAAACCTAATTTTAACATTTTAAATATTTATACTTTTGGTGTGTATAAATTTAATTTTATTCAATCCATAAATTATG
The DNA here is from genome assembly GCF_037029245.1 of Mesoflavibacter sp. CH_XMU1422-2. Taxonomy (NCBI): domain Bacteria; kingdom Pseudomonadati; phylum Bacteroidota; class Flavobacteriia; order Flavobacteriales; family Flavobacteriaceae; genus Mesoflavibacter; species Mesoflavibacter sp. CH_XMU1422-2. Next base: position 137,529 of record NZ_JAYMEE010000006.1, read on the forward strand.
AAGAAACTAATATTATTTAGTGCAAGTGCACTACTGTTACTAAGCTCATGTGTATCTAAAAAAGAATACGCTGCATTAGAAGCAAAACATAAAGAAACACAAGATTTATTAAACACTGCTACAGTTAAACTAAACTCTTGTTTAGCAGATAAAGCTGCAGAGTTAGCAAGAGTTAAAGAGTTACAAGACCGTTTAGCCGATATGAAAGCTAATAACGAAGCTTTAATACAAAGCACTAAAGACATGACTGTTTTAACAACAAAAGGTGCAGAAAACTTAGAAAAATCTTTAGAAAGTTTAAAAGAAAAAGATTTAAAAATCTCAAGATTACAAGACGCGTTAACTAAAAAAGATAGTGTTACACTAGCTTTAGTAACAAGTTTAAAGAAAGAAGTTGGTCTTAATGACGAAGACATTGAAATAAATGTAGAAAAAAGCGTAGTATTTATTTCTTTATCTGATAAATTATTATTTAAAAGCGGAAGCTACAACATTACCGATCGTGCAAAAGAAATCTTAGGTAAAGTAGCAACAGTAATTAATGGTAAGCCAAACTTTGAAGCTATGGTAGAAGGTCATACAGACAATGTACCATACAGAAAAGGCGTATTGTTAGATAACTGGGACTTAAGTGTAAAACGTAGTACCTCTATCGTAAGAGCTTTACAAGAGTTAGGTGTTAAGCCAGAACAATTAATTGCTGCTGGACGTGGTGACCATTTACCTTTAGTACCAAATGATACTGCTGAAAACAGAGCGACTAACAGAAGAACAAAGATTTACATCTTACCAAAAATCGATCAGTTTTACAAAATGATTGAAGAAGAAATGAAGACATTATCTGAAGAAGAAGGTAACTAATTCAGAGGAAATAAATATGAAAAAGCTCAACTTTAAGTTGGGCTTTTTTTATGGAATTATCATTCACTCCAAATAGCTAGCTCATTACCCGAAGGATCTAAAAATTGAAAGCGCTTTCCGCCAGGAAAAGAAAATATATCTACAGAAATTGTCGCGCCTAATTGAATTAGTTTTGATTTAATACTTTCTAAATCGTTATGATACAAAACCACTAATGCACCATTTACAATTGGTTGATTTGTTTTTTCAAAACCACCATCTAGTCCGCTAGATTCAAAAGCAACATAACTATCGCCATAATCTGTAAATTGCCAACCAAAAGCATTGCTATAAAAGGTTTTTGTAGCTTCTAAATCTGTAGATTTAAACTCGACGTAATTAATATGATTGTTTGTTGGTTGCATTTTCTGTTTTAGTTTATTATCTACTTCTACTGAAGATAAAATATATTGAAATTACTTCTCGATACAATTTACTCACATTTCGTAAATCACTCGAAGTGACATTTATAATACAGATAGCGTCGCAAAGCTTTTCTTATTAAAGAACTAAAAAATCTCTAAACTACCTTTACCTTCTCTAACAATTAAAGGTTCTTCTTTAGATAAATCTACAACTGTAGATGCTTGATTATCTCCGTAACCACCATCAATAACTAAATCTACAAGATTGTCCCATTTTTCTAGAATTAATTCTGGATCTGTTGTGTATTCTATGATTTCGTCTTCATCTCTAATAGATGTTGAGACAATAGGGTTACCTAAAAGTTTTACAATTTCTAAAGCAATATTGTTATTAGGCACACGTATACCAACTTCTTTTTTCTTTTTAAATGCAGCTGGTAAGGTTTTAGAACCTGGTAAAATAAATGTGTATGGTCCTGGTAAAGCACGTTTTAAAATTTTAAAGGTTTTAGTATCTATTTGCTTAACATAATCTGATAGATTACTTAAGTCGTGACAAATAAATGAGAAGTTTGCTTTATCCAATTTTACGCCTTTTATACGTGCGATTTTTTCTAGTGCTTTTGTATTTGTGATATCACATCCTAAACCATAAACAGTATCTGTTGGATATATTATTAAACCTCCTTTTTTTAATACCTCTACTACTTGCTTAATCGCTTTCGGGTTTGGGTTTTCTTCGTATATTCTAATAAAATCTGCCATTTATACTTTAGTTTAAAGTTAGATAGTTCTTAATTTAAAGTTTAAAAATTGCCTACTGCCTACTGCCTACTGCCTACTGCCTACTAATTTACCCTATTACATCTAATTTTGCAAAACGTAACAACAGCTTTTTAACGCCTGCAACTTCAAATTTAATTTCTGCTTTGGTATCGGTTCCTTTTCCTTCTATTTTTAAGACTTCTCCTTTTCCAAATCGCATATGACTTACAATATTACCAACAGCTAAATTACCATCAAATAAGTTGGTACTTGGCACATCGTTTTTACCTAAAGCATCTACTTTTTTAAGGTTTTTAGGTGTTGATGGTGTAAACTTTTCCGGCGCTTTCTTTTCTTTCTTTTTAAACTTAGGTTGAATTGGCTTTTTAAACCTAACCTTATTTGGTTCTACATCTCCAAAGATGTCTGCAGATAACATTGGATTGATACGTCTTTCTTCTTTTGGCGTAATATTTTCTATAAACTGATCGTCTATTTCTTCTATAAACCTACTTGGTTCTGAATCTACTAATTTTCCCCAACGGTAACGTGATAAAGCATACGTTAAATAGGCTTGTTTTTCGGCTCTGGTTAAAGCTACGTAAAACAGTCTTCGTTCCTCTTCCAGCTCGCTACGCGTATTCATGCTCATAGCACTTGGGAATAAATCTTCTTCTAAACCTACTACAAATACATTATTAAATTCTAGTCCTTTTGCAAGGTGAATGGTCATTAATGCTACCACATCATCATCTCCTTTTTCGTTATCTAAATCTGTAGCTAATGCAACATCTTCTAAAAACTCGGCTAAATCACCTTTGGCATCTGCTAATTCTTGCTGTCCTTCAACAAAATCTTTAATACCGTTAAGCAATTCTTCAACGTTTTCTAGTCTTGTTACACCTTCTGGAGTTCCGTCTTTGTTAAACTCGCGCATTAGACCACTAGATTTTACAACGTGTTCTGCAAGTTCAAAAGCGGTAGCTGTTTGATTCATCACTTGGTAACTTTCAATTAAGGTTACAAAGTCGCGTAATTTATTTTTGGTACCTTTATTTATATTTACCTGAACTGTGTCAATTTCCTTTAAAATTTCCCAGATGGTTTTACCTAAACCGTTGGCTGCAACCACTAAACGATCTATTGTAGTTTGACCAATACCTCTTCCTGGATAATTGATAATTCGTTTTAAAGCTTCTTCATCTGAAGGGTTTAAAATCAAGCGTAAATAAGACAACACGTCTTTAATTTCTTTACGTTGATAAAAACTTAATCCGCCATAAATTCTGTACGGAATATTTCGTTTACGTAACGCGTCTTCCATTGCTCTAGACTGTGCATTGGTACGGTATAAGATGGCAAAATCGCTATTGTTAAGTTGTTGATTCATTTTGGTTTCCCAAATGGTACTTGCTACATAACGACCTTCGTCACCATCGGTTAAACTTCGATGCACTTTTACTTTTGGTCCTTCTTCATTAGCTGTCCAAACCACTTTATCTAACTTAGTTTGGTTATGGTCAATGACTGAATTTGCAGCGCCAACAATATTTTTTGTAGAACGATAATTTTGTTCTAATCGGTACAATTTTACATTATCATAATCGCGCTGGAAATTAAGAATGTTATTAATATTTGCACCACGAAAGGCATAAATACTCTGCGCATCATCACCAACTACACATATATTTTGAAAACGATCTGCCAATGCACGAACGATTAAATACTGACTATGGTTTGTATCCTGATACTCGTCTACCAAAATATATCTAAACTTGTCCTGATATTTTGCTAAAACGGTTGGGAAACGTGTTAAAAGCTCGTTGGTGCGCAATAGTAAATCGTCAAAATCCATTGCGCCAGCTTTAAAACAACGATCTACATATGCTTTATAAATATTTCCCATTTGTGGTCGCCTTGCCATAGCATCTGCTTCCATCAATTCTGGATTATTAAAGTATGCTTTTACAGTGATTAAACTGTTTTTGTAAGATGAAATTCTGCTGTAAACTTGTTTAGTTTTATACAGATCTTTATCTAAATTCATCTCTTTGATTATCGATCCTAAAAGTTTTTGAGAATCTTGCGTATCATAAATGGTGAAATTGCTTGGGAAACCTAAATGATGTCCTTCTACTCTTAAAATACGTGCAAAAACCGAGTGAAATGTACCCATCCAAAGATTTTTAGCTTCACTTTCGCCAACAATTTGAGCAATACGCTCTTTCATTTCACGTGCAGCTTTATTGGTAAATGTTAATGCTAAAATACTAAAGGAGTCTACACCTTTATGCATTAAGTAAGCTATACGATACGTTAATACTCTTGTTTTACCAGAACCTGCACCAGCAATAATAATCATTGGTCCATCTACTTGAATTGTTGGTTCTAATTGCGCGTCGTTAAGTTGAGAAAGATACTTTTCCAAGGGTAAAAATTTTTGTTGTAAAAATAACCATACCACTTGGTTTTACTAAAGGTTTTTATCAATAATTATAAACAATTACAGCATAGCTTCTTTAAGTCCTGCTCTTATATTAACCCATATAAAATTAAAAACCGATTTATGTTTAACACGTTGTATATTTTTAGCTGTTGCTTTTCTAAAATTATCTGATTGATCATTACTGTTATTTGATACAAATAGATTTATTAAACCTGACAAAAACTTATTTTTTTCTTCGCCATTTTCTTTTAAAACAATTATATCAAAATTTTCATATTTAGTTTTTAAATCAATATTTGAAACATCAGAATTTCCATTTATTGTAAAGTAAGTTTTCTGTAGTTGACCATCTAATCTTATATTTAAATTTGGCTCCATAAATTGGTTTAGTTGACTTGCATTTAAAACTCCTATATCTGCTTTAAAAACAAATTGATCTAATTGGTTATTAACGTCAAAATCCCAACTAACTTTTAAATTGGAATTATCCATAAATGTAGAGGTAACATCAATTTTTGTAGTACCCAAATTAGTAAAAGCATTGCCTAAATGACTAATGTTTGCGTTTAGATTGGTAAATTTTATTTGACCAGCAGGCTTATCTTGTTTCACCTTTTCTTCATAAGTGATAAAAGCATTTTTAATTTGTACATTTTTTACTTTTAAATCGAAATTTAAATCTCTTAATTGTTTACTGTACATAGGTTTTACAGACAAATCATCTGCTACTAACTTATCTCTATAAATGTTGAAATTTGGCTGCTTTATAATTACATTCTCTGTTGTAAAACTAAAAATACTGTCATTTTTAAAGTTTGTTGCAAAGTCATTGACTACAATCTCTTCAACATTTAAATCATAGTAATCACGTTCTACTTTTAAGTGTTTAGAAAGTTCTTGCTTTTCATATTTTGTTTTGATTTTTAAATCGGTAAACGTTGCGTTATTTTTATGGATTTCAATTTTGTTTACAGCCAAGTTTTCAAAATTGTTTAAGACATAAAATGTTTGATTAGCCGAAAAGTTAAAACTTTCAAACTTTAAAGGTATTTTAGTCTTTAAAGTTTCTTTGTTAAACCTAATTTTTGAGGTAGACAGATTTAACTGTTCTGATTTAAAAAGTACATCTTCTGTATTAGAATCAAAAATTTCAACATTGGCATTTTCTACAGAAAAAGATTCAATATGTATAGGAAATTTTACCTGACTTTTTATTTGAGTATTAAAATCTTCAGAAGATACTTGTTTGTTATAAAAGTGAGTGATTTTTGAAGATTTTACGTTTATATTTTCAATATCAATTGTATTGTTTTTCCAATAATTCCAATAACTAAAATCTTTAATAGATAATGTTTTAAATTCTAACTGCGTGTTTATTTTTTCGGTAGTTTTTCCTTTTATCGTAAGTAAAACTTCTTTAATCTTAAAATCGCCATTTAATAAGTCTAAATCTATCGATTTATATTGCAATTTAATGTGTTCTGGTAGATTAGACAGAGAGTTTTCAATTTTATTAAGAATACTGTTTTTAGCAATAAAATAACCAACAATCAATACGATTATTGATAAAATTACTATTAATCCGGTTTTTTTGGTTTTTGTGGCCATATACTAAAGATAATATTTAGAATATGTAACCTTTCAATTTTATAATTATATTAACTTAACAGAAATGTTAGCATTGTAATTTTACTATTTTTGAAAAAACAACTTACAAATTCATGGATACACTATTAAGTTTTCTTTCTAACATCTCTTGGTGGATGTGGATTATTATAGCGCTTGCTTTAATCGCTGTACGCGATATTATACAACGTAAACATACCATAAGTCACAACTTTCCTATTGTTGGACACATTAGATATATGTTAGAAAGTATTGGCCCAGAATTAAGGCAATATCTTGTTGCTAATAACCGAGAAGAGCTTCCTTTTAACCGTATTGAACGCGGTTGGGTTTATGCCTCTTCAAAAGGCGAAAATAACTACGAAGGTTTTGGTACTGATAGAGATATTTACGCACATCAGCACATTTTTATAAATAATGCAATGCTTCCTTATAAATTAGAAGACAATCATCCAAATAAAAAAGACAACCATTTTTTACCATGTGCAAAGGTTATGGGTCAATACAACAATCGTAAACGACCATACCGACCAGCATCTGTAATTAACGTATCTGCAATGAGTTTTGGCTCTTTATCTGCAAAAGCAATAGAATCTTTAAATAAAGGTGTAAAAATAGCTGGCGCATATCATAATACAGGTGAAGGTGGTTTATCACCATATCATAAACATGGTGGTGATGTTATATTTCATTTTGGCACAGGATATTTTGGCGTTAGAGATGATGATGGTAATTTTTCTATGGAAAAACTTAAAAAACTAGTCCAAGATAATCCGTTTATAAGAGCTATAGAAGTAAAACTATCACAGGGTGCAAAACCAGGAAAAGGTGGTGTTTTACCTGGCAGCAAAATCACTAAAGAAATATCTGAAATTAGACACGTACCAATGGGTAAAGATGTATTATCACCACCTAATCACTCTGCTTTTAATACAATACCTGAGTTAGTCGAATTTGTAGAAGCAATTGCACAAGAAACAGGATTACCTGTTGGTATAAAAGCTGCTATTGGTAAACTTGGACAATGGGAAGAACTTGCAGATTATATGAAAGCCAACAGTAAAGGTCCAGATTTTATTACAGTTGATGGTGGCGAAGGTGGTACTGGTGCTGCACCACCAAGTTTTGCAGATCACGTGTCTTTACCATGGGTTTATGCTTTTGGTGATTTATATAAATTATTTAAGGACAAAGGGTTAACAGAGCGTATCGTCTTTATTGGTAGTGGTAAATTAGGGTTTCCTGCTAAAGCAGCTATGGCGTTTGCAATGGGAGCAGACTGTATTAATGTAGCACGTGAAGCTATGATGAGCATTGGCTGTATACAAGCACAAGTTTGTCATACTAACCGTTGTCCTGCAGGTGTTGCAACACAAAACAAATGGCTACAACGTGGTATTGATGTACCTTTAAAAAGCGAACGTTTAGCACAATATTTTAACACGTTTAAAAAAGAATTTTTAGAAATTACTCATGCTGCAGGTTACGAACATCCTTGCCAGTTTAAAATGAATGATGTTGAAGTTAATGTAGACGACCATAACTTAAGTAAAGAACTTGACAGCACCTATAAATACCATAAAGTTGAAGTTCCTTTTAGTGGTATGCAGAGTTTAAAAGATTGTCCTCATTTAGGTGGAAAGGCGTAGTGTTTTTTCATTAAACCTATTTTAGTTAAAAATTAAAACTAGCTAAACATCTTTAAAAAAGCTTTTTTGTTAGTTTTAGATATTGGCACTCTGTAATCTGTATCTAAAACAATGTAACCTTCATTTTCAAAGTGTCTAACGTGTTCTAAATTGATAATATGCGATTTATGACACTTAAAAAAAATTGCTCCTAAAGTTTTTTCAAACTTACCTAAGTTGTAAGAACTCATTAGCGTTGTACCATCTATTAAATGAATTCTTGTATAGCCTTCGTAACCTTCTAAGTGCATAACTTCTTCTTCTGGAATAAAGGATATACCTTTTGAGGTTGGTACAACAACTTTATTTTTTTTAACAGTCTCAGACAATAAATCCAATAGTCTAGAGTTAGACTGCTTTTCTTTTTCTGAAACAATATTTGACAAAGCTTTTTGTACCGCAATTTTTAAATCGTCATTATCAATTGGTTTTAAAATATAATCTACAGCAGATTGTTTAAAAGCCTCTATTGCATATTCGCTATACGCAGTCACAAAAATGATCTGAAAATTGATATGTTTTAATCGTGATAACAACTCAAAACCATCAATCCTTGGCATTTGTATATCTAAAAACAAAATATCTAATTGAGTTGTATTTATAGCACTTACAGCATCTTCTGGCGATTGAAACATACCAGAAATTTCTATTTCTGGAAATAACGTTTTAAGCTTTTTTTCTAATCCTTTTAGATTAGAAATCTCGTCGTCTACTAATATGGCTTTTAACTGACTCATTACCTTAAATTCGTTATTATAAATATAGCTTGATTTCCTTTATCCTCTGCTTCAGAATTTAGTTCTTTATTTTCAAAAGTAATATTCCAAATTCCTGTCTGATTTAAAAATTTTAATCTATCTGCTATAACGTTTGAAGAATTATGTTTTTTCTGTTTAGATTTTGTGTTTGCAAAACCTACTCCATCATCTATAATTTTTACTTCAATGGTTTGCGTATTAACAACATTGAATTTTATGGTAACTTTTCCGTTTTCAACTTTATTAAAAACACCATGATTTACTGCATTTTCAACTATTGGTTGCAGTAACATGGTTGGTATTTTAGTTTCCTTTACATTAAGGTTTTCATCTACTTTGATTTGAAAATCTAGCTTTTCTCTAAACCTCAGCTTTTCAATTTCTAAATAGCTTTTTAGTAGCTGAATTTCATCTTTTAAGGTGATTTCATTTTCTTTTGAAAGTTCAAAAAATTGCCTAATTAGTTTAGAAAATTTCACCAAATACTGCTCCGAAGCTTCATAATTGTTTTCGTTGATGTAATACTGAATTGCTGATAATGAATTGAATACAAAATGCGGATTCATTTGACTACGCAAAGCTTTTAATTGAATTTCTGACAATTGCTTCTCTTGAATAAGTTTTTGGTCTTTTTTCTTTTGTATTTGCTGACTTACCTTCCAAACTGTAGATACCAACAAGGTAGTGATTAAACAACCAAGTAAAGTTTTAAACCACAAGGTTTGCCACCACAAGGGTTGAATGGTAAATTGAAATGTTTTTTCTTTACCATTCTTTTTTACATAAAGCGTGTAATTATCTGGTTTTAAATTATTGAAATTTAAGAGCGATGTATTAGAAATATTCCAATAATCTTGTACTGGTTTTAATTTATAGTGATACGATGTTTTGTCTTTATCATTTGAAAAATCTATAGTTTCAACATTTACATTAAGACTGTTATTGTCTTGAAATTGAAATGATGCATTGTTTGAAATTTTCGTATCGTTAAAATAGACTGCATCAACATACAAATCGATACATTTGTTAGTAACTTCGGCCATTAATGGCATTGTAATTATACCAGAATTGGTACCTGCAATTAAAACATTATCTTCTACAAAGACTGTGTTTACTTGGCTGGTTGGCAATCCACTTGAAACATCAAACGTTTTTAAATATTGAAAGTTTTCATCTTTTTTAACGTATTGCAAAACACCAGAATCGGTAGCTAACCAAAGCGAGTTTTCTTTTACAAATGCATTATTAGCTATTAAAAATTCAGATTTTGGTAATGGTATAATGGTTTTTAAATCCGTGATATAACTTCCAAATCCATCAGTATTGATTAAAAATTGATTTTTAGATACTTTAACTAAACTTAAAATGGAAATGTCATAAAATTGATTTTCAAAATCTATCGCTTCAATTATATTATTTTTTAGTTCTTTTAATCCATTGTTTGTTGCTATAAGTAACCTATTATTTAACACCAATAACTGTGTAATTCCGTTTTGGTAATACTCTTCTTCAACTTGATATGTATTTGAGTTTAATTTGGCTATTCCAGTTGAAAAAATAGCATATATAGTATTTTTAAAATATACAAATTGCCTAAATATATCTGAATCTTCGTCTAAATCTTTTACATATTGTTTTTTAGAAATATTGTTTTGTTCTATACTATAAATAGCTTGATTAGATAGGTAATATTCGGTTTTAGTATCTTCAATGTAATTTGCGTCAAAAAAGAAATCGTTTTCTAAAACAACTGGTTTTAGTGTTTTGGTTTTACTATTATATTCATAAAATCCTTTATTAAATACATTTACAAGAAGTTTAGTATTTACTTTTTTGATATCTAGTATTTTATCATTTTCTAATTGATAAATAACCTCTTGCTTGTTTTTAGTAAAATAGTACATACCATTGTTAAAAGACGTTACCCAAACCGATCCTGAAGCGTCAATTAACCCAAAATGTGCTTCTACTTCTTCTGGAAAAACAAAAGTATTTTTAATGTTGAAATTATTATCTAACACACCAACAAAACCAGTAGCAGATATTTGTAATTGACTGTTAATCAAATTAATTCTAGCATGTTTTACAGTTTCTAAATCTAACTGCTGCTTAAAGGTTTTACTATGTAATTGCCGAGTATTTAAGTTTAGAATGTGATATGATTTGTTGTCTACCCAATAAAACAAACTATCTGTTATTTGACCACGCTTATGGATGCTAGACAACCTATTTTTGAATCTAAATTCTTTTGATTCATCAGATTTTGTGTGAATTTTAATAAAATCTAATGGATAAATCAGCTCTATGTTTTTAATGTTAGAATGCTTAACGTAAAGGAAAAAATTATCGCTTCTAAATTTATTTTCTAGTACTGTTTTCCATTGATTATCGATTAATCTGTGTGACTTTGAAGGACTTGTTAGAATAACTTCATTTGCTAAATGACTAGTGAAAATTGGATAGAAAATTTCGTTTTTTTTATCACTTTTAAAATTATAAACGCTATCATTTTTAACATAACCTAAACTTGATGTTTTAGACAAGAACCAAAGTTTATCGTCTTTGGTAGGCAAAATATTCCAAATATCGTTAGTTGCTAAACCATCTTTTGTGGTAAAATTTTTAAAGGTAGAACCATTATATTTTACCAAACCTTTATCTGTAGCAAACCAAATAAACCCTTTATAATCTTGAGTTAGCTTATACACATGGTTACTTGGCAATCCATCTGCAATGGTGTAATTGGTATAGTTTTGTGAAAATGAACAATTCCATATCAAGATCAAGAAGAATATGATATGGAATTGTTTTGGTTTCAAAATAGATGTATTTATTGGTTACACAAATGTAAATGAATTATTATTGACAAACTTTTAGTCCACCACCTAAATCTACACAAGTTGTTCCTGTTGGACAGTCATTATCATTAGCACAATAAGGTACAGATGTACAATATCCATTATTACAATAATCATAGGTATTTGGGTCACCATCATCACAATCTGAATCTGCTGTACATTCATCAACATCTCCATCACAATCGTTATCAATTCCATCAAAAACGTCTTGTGCTCCTGGATTTATACCGGAATCACTATCATCACAATCTGTATTATTAGAAACAAAACCTGTTGGTTGTGTACAAGCATTTTGTGTTACAGCTGGATTACCAAAACCATCTGCATCTGCATCTTGATACCATGTTTGTTCAACACATGACGCATCGTCATCGTTACCACATGCTACTATTAATACTAAAGTAAATAGTAGGCTTAATTTTAGTATTGTTTTCATAATCTATATTTTTAATAATTTTGATCTGCATCTCGTTGTACTCTACATTCACCTGAAATAGTTCTGGTTGTACCATTATCATCAAAAGTTCCTGAAAAAGTAAATTCTAAATAATCTCCTATATTTGATGGGTTTGCCGAAGTAACTGAAGCAACTATTGGGTGCGTTGCAAAATCACCAGATAAAACAAACAAATTGGTAGATGTACTTTCTGCAAAATAGAATTTTTCTGTTGGAGTACTATCTAAAGCTAATCCCTAATTATAAGTAGAAGCTGGTATAAAAACACCATTACTATCAAAAGAAAAACTAGCAGCAATTCTTCTTAAATCGCCACTTGGTTGTTGTCCTGATGCATTTATCTCAAATCTATCTATTATTGTAGAAGTATCTGTTTCTAAATGTCCTTCTACCTCATAATCAAATATTCGTTCTACACCATCTATTGTGTATTTAAAATATTCGTTTGTATTTCCTGTAGTTGTTGACCCATCATCATCATTACTACAAGCTACCAAAAATATTATGCTAAATAGTAAGCTAATTTTTAATATTGATTTCATAATTTTATTTTTTATTAGCATTATAAAATTGTAATGCTTCAGAGAATTTAAAACCAAAAAAAGCGTCTTTACCTTCGTAGTGAATGACTTTTACACCATCTACAGCATCATTTAAAAAGATGATTTCGTGAAAATTTTTTTCTTCAAGCTTTCTGCCATTTATTAAATAATATCTTACTATTTCTGTTTTCTCTGCTTTACTTAATGGCTTTGAAGTTTCGGTTTTAGTAGTTTTTTCTAATGCTTGAGATTTATTTTCATCTTTACAATTAAAAACTAATAAACCTAAACAAAGTACTAAGTGTTTAATTTGTATTTTCATAATTATCTATTTTATAAAACCTCATCAATTATTACACAAAATTCGACCTCTACGCTTCCATAAACAACGTCTAATCTCACCTCGTCACCAACTGCTGTTCCAGCACGTTGACAAGTAACAGTAACTGTTTGCTCAGTACCATTATCAATGGTAATTAATCCAGTTCCTGTATCGTTTAATGCTATTACATTAGTAGTAAAAAACAGCGTAGTTGAACCTGTATATGAAGCAATTTCTATTCCTGGCGCTCCATATGGTCCATTACTTGCATTTGGAAAATATTGTGTGTTTAATTCTGGCTCTGGAATTAAAGTTTGATCGTTATTATTGTTATCTAAATACGAAAAACCTTGATAGTTACACTGGGTTTCGTTAGTTGCATCGTTATTTACATCGTCGTCATTATTACAAGATGTAAAAAGAACTAAAGCAACTATTATATTTCTAAATATTTTCATATTAATCTAGAATTACTCCAAAGGTTCCTTCGTAATGTCCTGTAATGACTTCTCCATTTTGATTCATAAAAGTGTAATCGACATCTATTGTACTGGCAGAAGGATTATTAGCGTCTAAATCTATTGTATTAATTGTTATACTTGGACCTTGCGTACCTGGAGTATTAAAAACGCCTACATTTTCGTCTCCTGTTCCATACTCCACACCGTTAATAAAATAAGCAGGATTTAAACCATTTATTTGACCGTTTTCTATTATTACAGAGTCGTTTATACTAGAAACCACATAAGTGTTTCCTGCAGAAGAACCTGCATTAGACAAACTTGGATTATCTACAACTTCTACATTTAAAAACACCCAGTTAGTAGTATTTAAAGAGAATAAAAAATCATCATTTAAACCATTGACATTTGCTGGGTCATTATCAAACATACGTCCATTAGAGAAGAAAAAACTATAGTTGTCTGGATAACCATCACCACCAATATTAGGATCGTCATCATCTTCATCTATTTCAAAATAAGCATTTGGTGTATTGTAAAATACATTGTTATGTGTAAATCCATCTGTTGGAGTTACAGGATCTGTTTGTGCATCGTCGTTGTTATCACAATTAAACATTGTGATAACTAACAATACTGCAAATAAAAACTTTATAGATTTCATACAAATAGTTTAAGGAGTTACAGTATCTATAATTACACATAACTCAGCCTCACTACCATTAGATAAAACGATATCAAATCTCATTTCATCACCAACAGCACTATTTCCTCTTTGGCATGTTACAGTACCTGTATAATCTACAGTACCTATTCTAATTTCAGGATTTGCATCTACAGCACCATCTGTTACAGCTCTTGTTACTATAAAAGTATCACCTGGACTTGCTGTGCTCCAAACTTCTACAGCTGGCATACCTAGTCCATCATTATTTGGAAAATAATCTGTTTGTAAATCGGATTCTGGAATTAAAGTTTGCGTACTATTAATTTCGGCAGTAAGACCTTGATAATTACAAACGTTTTCATTTGGTGCATTACCATCATCATTATCGCAATTAAATAATGTTATAAGTACTAATACGACTAATGCTTGTTTAAATAAGGTTTTCATTTTTAAAAATTTTGAGGTTAAATTATGATCTAATAACAAATCGCCAAGAATAACTCTATCAGGAAACTTGACGATTTATTTTAAAAGATTAATAGCAATCCAAAAATAAAGAGGTAGACATTAGAAAAGTACTACCAATCTATTTGTAAGGATTCTCGTTCAACCAAAGTTGGTTTTCATTCAATTATCGGTTTACTTGTACAATAATTTAAAACACATTAAGTTTGTTGTATAAACAAAAAAACAACCATGGAAGATCAAGTCTTAACCCTACTATTGTATTGTATACCTGCTTTAATTACTGGTATTGTTGCTTACTTATTTTTTAGAGAATACTTTAACAATGAATTTGAGCGTAGAAAATACGAAGTAGCTAAAGAGCTTAATAAACAATCTTTACCGATACGATTACAAGCTTACGAAAGGTTAACGCTGTTCTTAGAACGTATCTCTCCTAATAAATTATTACTTCGTGTTGCACCTGTTGGTAACAATAAGGAAGACTACGAAACTTTATTAATAAAAAATATTGAGCAAGAGTTTGAGCACAACCTAGCACAACAAATCTACTTTAGTGATAATTGTTGGAGTGTGATTAATGCATCTAAAAGCGCGACAGTGCAATTAATTAGAAAAGTCGCTATGAGCGAAAAAATTGATAATGCAGATAAACTTCGTGAAGCTATTTTAAACGAAATGCTAGACAAACCAGCACCAAGCAATGCAGGTTTACACTATATTAAAAAAGAAGTATCTGAAATCTGGTAAGAGTTAAGACTCTATTTCGTCCTTAAACTTTTCACTTTGATCCATTGGTTGTCCTATGGCGTGTTTAGACTCAGCGTAATGATACCCTTGTTGCCACCAGGTTTCCATCAATTGTTTATTAAAGATTAACGAGTTTTCGGTAAGTTTTGTTGGTGTAAAATATAGATTAAGCTTTACATTTCTATGTTTTGCTGCTAAGCGTCCTATTGCGATATCGCCTTTTTCTACTTGATCAGACAAATGTCCAAATAAGTTAATCATTAAAGAAAACGGATTTTTACCTAAAACCTTGTTATACTCAAGGTTTTCACTTTCTAAAATAATCGCATCTACTTCGGTTGCTCCTCTTAAAATAGCTTCTCTGATAGGTACAACACAAGCCAATCCACCATCAGCATACTCAAAACCATCTTTAGTTGCTAAAGACATAAAAGGCACTAAATTGCACGAAATCCAAATCCAATCACAAAACTCTTCATAACTAAAGTCTTTAATAGACTTGTACTCTGCTCTATTTTTAGATAAATTAGTTACCGTAACAATCACATCTTCTTTGGTTGCACGAATACGATCATATTCTTCTTTAGTAAAATTCTCTTTAATATTCTTTCTTAAATTTTTACTTTCTCCAAAGGTTCGCTTACGTTTAATAAACTGCAAAACAGTATTAAAGTAATTAATAGACACATATTCTCTATCGCCTTTTTTCTTAACAACAAAAGGGTTAATATTAAAAATAGAATGCTGATTAACATGCGTATAAATATCATACAGCTTTCCAATATCATGCGCTGCCAAATGCGGAATTAACAAACTACCGGTAGATGTGCCCAAATACATATCATAATCTCTACCTTCTTGCTCTATCAAATATTGCGCTACGCCACCTGCAAACGCACCT
Organism: Mesoflavibacter sp. CH_XMU1422-2; assembly: GCF_037029245.1. NCBI lineage: Bacteria > Pseudomonadati > Bacteroidota > Flavobacteriia > Flavobacteriales > Flavobacteriaceae > Mesoflavibacter > Mesoflavibacter sp. CH_XMU1422-2. Next base: position 153,500 of record NZ_JAYMEE010000006.1, read on the forward strand.
TTACTTCCGCCACCAGAAATTACTAAAGCTTTCAAATTTAATCTTGTATTGGGTTACTATTATTTTTGCAAATTACTAATTATTGATTGATATCTATCGTCTTCAGATAATTTTTCTAATAACGATTTAGCAAAACTTTTAAATCGCCAATTATGATGTTTTGAAGCTTCAATTAAGTGTTTTAAAGCGTCCTCATTAAACACACCAATACTAGACAAATAACCAAATGCATTTTGGCGTAAACTAAACGGTTGCTTTTGATTGGTATAACTTACCAATTCCTCAAAAAAATCTTGCTTTTTATCTGTTTGAAATTCTGGTGTTGCTAAAGCCAATGTTAACCACAACGTACGCACATTGTAATCGTTAAACCCATAAATAGATTGAGTTTGCTCTAAATATTTATTTCGCTTTCGCGGAAAATTTGCCCAAAGGTTATACAAAGCAGCTTCAATGGTGACGTACGATTGATCATTTAACAACGTTTCATAATCTTGCTGAAAGTCTTCCGGAATTTCAGACATGTTTAATGCTAATGCTTGTCTTAAGTGAAGATTTTTAGACGCAAACGCTTCTTTTACCAAATCGTTGTAAGTTGGATAGTCTGGTTTAGACAACGTTTCTTTTAATACTGCAACTTGCATTGGATAAAATCCTTCTGGTAATTGTGTTACCAAACTTGATGGCACATAATTATCATCATCGTCTGTTCTGTATTTTAAATACGGATACTCTTCAATAGTTATTAAAAATTCAGACGTTTGGTTAGATTGTAAAGCCGCTTTCATCTCGTTAATGGGTAATGCTTTACTTTTTAACCAAACTTGTACAAAATTAGACAATTCCATTTTGGAAGCTTTTTCAACTTCACTTATAAAATCATTAGTTTCTACATTACCGTAAGCATGTTTGTTTAAATAACGTTTTACAGCTATTTTAAACGCCTTATCACCTACTTTTTCTCTTAAAACATGCAAAACCCAAGCACCTTTTTTATAAAACGTTGTGCTGCTAGATTTTGGATCTAGTAACGCTGTACTTTGTTCGGCTTGTTCTTGTGCTTCTAATTCTTTTAAATATTGGTATAATTGCCAATAGTAATAATCGTCACCAAAAATATCGCGTTCTGCTAAAAGCGCGTAATACGTAGAAAAACCTTCTTGCAACCAATGGTGCGTCCCTGAAGTTTCGGTAACCAAATCGCCAAACCATTGGTGAGCTAACTCATGCGCATTAACATTAACGTAGTTTTTATCTACAAAACCAACCTCATCAATCATAAAATCGTCTGAAAAAATCGTACAACTAGTATTTTCCATACCCGAATACAAAAAGTCTTTTACAGGTACTTGTTTGTAGTTTTGCCAAGGATATGGCACGCCAATTTCTTCCTCTAAAAAATCAAACATCTGTTTCGTGTAACGGTACGTTGGCTCTACTTTTGCAGAATCTTCTGGATAATAATATAATTGGATAGGAATACCGCTTTTTGAAGTGATTTCTTTTTTATCGTATTTACCAATAGCTAAAGCAACAAGGTAACTTGACATTGTTTGTTGCATGTCGTAATGCCAAGTAATTGTTGATTCGTTGATTTGTTTTTCTGTTAGTTTTCCATTAGCAACAACGGTATAATCTTTATCATAAGTGATGTTTAAATCAAACTCAATTTTATCATTCATATCATCAATACTTGGCAACCAATTGCTAGTGTATTTACCTTGACCTTGTGTCCAAACTTGTGTATATTCTTCTTTTTCGACAAAATACATAGCTTTTTTAGGCTTTGACTTATAACTTAACAAAAGCTCATTATCTACCGAAACATCAAGTTTTTTCTTAATAATTAAATGATTTGATTTTAAATTAAACTCAACTTTACTACCATTAACAGACACATCTTCAAACTCGATGTTTTTTGCATCTACATAAAAAGAATCTATTGCTTTTAAAACATTAAAATAGTAAGTAACCAAACCAAAAATTGATTTATCCTCTGTCTGTACAGTAATATTTACTTCAGCTCTTTTAAAATCAACAACATCCGTTTGCTGTGCAGAAACAAGACAACTAAAAAATGTAAAAAGAAGTAATAGGTAATATCTCATAGTTTGTATTTATCAAGGACTAGACCAAAATACAATTTTTTGTCATCTCGACGAAAGGAGAAATCGAATCATATCGGTTTTAATATTTTTCAACTACACTCATAGCTACTTGTGTGATGTCTCTCTTTGGTTCGACATGACTTAGACTTGTCATTTCGACGGTAGGAGAAATCTCACCTACTTTGAAGTTCTTTTGGAGTTTCTAATTTTCTTACTCTGCGTCGAGCTAATTGTGTGATGTCTCTCTTTGGTTCGACATGACAACTTCTCGATACATTTTACTCATGCTTCACAAAACACTCGAAGTGACACTAAACTCTTTCACTTTAACTCAAAAAAATGTAATTTCGTTGCTTATGAGTACCAACTTACAAACTCCTATAGATTATTTAAAAGGCGTAGGACCAAATCGTGCAGATTTACTACGTAAAGAGTTAGGTATTCATACATATCAAGATCTAATCAATCTGTTTCCTAATCGGTATTTAGACCGCACGCAGTACTATAAAATTAACCAGTTACAACCTAATGCTAGCGAAGTTCAAATTGTTGGTAAAATTATCAAGTTTGAAGAAGTTGCTCAAAAAAGAGGCAAACGATTAGTTGCTACTTTTAAAGATGAAACTGGCACTATGGAACTAGTTTGGTTTAGAGGTCAAAAATGGATTAGAAAAAGTTTAAAACTAAATACACCATACGTCATTTTTGGTAAAACAAATTTGTTTGCAAACAAGTTTAGCATGCCTCATCCGGACATCGAATTATTGTCCGAGCATCAAGCAAATTTGCGTAGTAATATGCAAGCCATTTATCCTTCTACAGAGAAACTTTCTAACAAAGGAATTAGCAATCGTGTGATGACAAAAATCATGCAAAATTTGTTCTTAGAAACGAAGGGGAAATTTGCCGAAACTTTGTCTAAAAATTTGCTAAAAGAAAACCAATTAATTTCTAAATCTGAAGCTTTATTCAACATCCATTTTCCGCAAAATCAAGAAGCACTTTCTAAAGCAAAATTTAGGTTAAAATTTGAAGAATTATTTTACATTCAATTGCAATTAATTTTAAAAAATTTAATCAATAAAAAGAAGATAAAAGGATTGCCTTTTGATAAAGTTGGAGACCACTTTAACAACTTTTACAAACACCATTTACCGTTCGAATTAACCAATGCACAAAAACGTGTTTTGAAAGAAATTCGTTCAGATTTAGGTAGTCATGCGCAAATGAATCGCTTATTACAAGGCGATGTTGGTTCTGGAAAGACCATTGTTGCGCTAATGTCAGTATTAATGGCGATTGACAACGGTTACCAAGCCTGCTTAATGGCGCCAACTGAAATTTTGTCAGTCCAGCACTACAACGGATTAGTTGAGCTGTGTAAAGATTTGAAAATCAGAATTAAACTACTTACAGGTTCAAGTAAAACTTCAGAACGAAAAGAAATTCATAATTTACTAGAAAATGGCGAATTAGACCTCTTAATTGGCACACATGCTTTGCTTGAAGACAAGGTGAAATTTAAAAATTTAGGACTCGCCATTATTGACGAACAACATCGATTTGGAGTTAAGCAACGTTCTAAATTATGGAAAAAAGGTCCGTCCATAATTTTAGAAAATGGCGAACAATCTGCTCCTATTCCACCGCATATTTTGGTGATGACAGCAACACCAATTCCGCGTACTTTAGCCATGTCAATTTATGGCGATTTAGACATCTCGATTATCGACGAATTACCACCTGGAAGACAAGCCATAAAAACCGTTCATCGATACGATAATAATCGACTTAAAGTGTTTCGATTTATACGTGATGAAATAGCTAAAGGAAGACAAGTTTATATCGTCTATCCTTTGATACAAGAAAGCGCTCAAATGGACTATAAAGATTTAATGGATGGATACGAAAGTATCGCTAGAGATTTCCCTGCGCCTAAGTATCAAATTTCGATTGTTCATGGACAGATGAAACCTGCCGATAAGGATTTTGAAATGCAACGTTTTGCTAAAGGCGAAACTCAAATTATGGTCGCTACAACGGTGATAGAAGTTGGTGTAAATGTGCCAAACGCTTCTGTAATGATTATTGAAAGTGCCGAGCGTTTTGGCTTATCGCAATTACACCAATTACGTGGTCGTGTTGGTCGTGGCGCAGCACAAAGTTATTGTATCCTAATGACAAGCCACAAACTATCAGAAAACAGTAAAACACGCATCCAAACCATGTGTCAAACCAACGATGGTTTTGAAATTGCCGAAGTAGACTTAAAACTTCGTGGTCCAGGAGATATTATGGGTACACAACAAAGCGGTGTACTTAACTTGCGTATTGCAGATGTAGTAAAAGACAGCTACATTTTACAACACGCACGTTATTGGGCTAAACAACTACTAAGCAAAGATCCAAGCTTATCACATCCAGAAAATGCGGTTATTTTAAACACCTATCGTCAAATGGCTAAGTTTAAAAACATCTGGAATTACATATCCTAACACCAATTCATTTAACAAACTGCTATAAAATCCGTATTTTTAGAGTAAAAAACTATGAAAACTCTAATCTTAACCTTAATCCTTTTTGCTTTTATGACTTCAATTACAATTTTTCAGTTTAATAACACCAGTAATTTAGATGATTGGCAAGTTGTAGATGATGTTGTTATGGGTGGAAAATCTAACGGAAACTTTCAATTAAATAAAGATGGTTATGCAGTATTTAGCGGCGACGTATCTTTAGAAAATAATGGTGGTTTTAGCTCTGTGCAATATACTTTTGATACATTAGATATTACCAACTACAAAACAGTTTGTATCAAGCTTAAAGGCGATGGTAACAACTATCAATTTAGATTAAAAAAAGACCAAAACGACTATTATTCTTACAAAAAAGAGTTTAAAACCAACGGAGATTGGCAAATCATTAAATTACAACTAGCTAGTTTGCAACCAACTTATAGAGGTAGATCTTTAGATATACCAAATTTTAACAGCAATAGTATTGAACAGCTTACTTTTTTAATTGCTAATAAAAAACCACAGTCTTTTAAGTTAGTATTAGATAAGATTTGGCTGGAGTAAACTATTTTATTGTTTACGTTATAGGAAAAATCGTATCTTGATTTGTAGTGTCGGATTTGCATACTCTGCTCTGTGTTAATTGTGTGATGTCTCTCGTTAGTTCGACAGGACTAAAGGACGCTTTTTAACTCTTTACAAAACCTAACGGTATTTTATATGGATTAATTGGTTTTATATCGAATGATTTTTCATGTTTTAAACAGAAAATGTATCTTCACTTTACAATAGATAAAACGAATTGAAAACTCGATTTATCAAAGTGTTGTGCGTCATTAAAACCAATGAATACGATAAAAGCCGAAATAGATAAAAGTGATTACGGAACAGATGATTTTTCGAATCTAAAAATTGACGGATTTTGGCTTGACGAAAAACTCGAAGAACTATATCCAAACAATATGTACAAAGGACTTTATCCTACTCTACTTTTTTGGATGGAAATAGAACAGGAACGAAAAGTTGTTTGGAATAGAATTTTACCTAAATACGGAGAAACAACAATTTGCCCAATATTAATGTGTCCAGATGATAATGACTTTTCCTGCACACTAATTTTAGCGGAAATACAAAATTGCGGAAAAACAATAAAATGGAAAAGATTAGGAATTGATAAAACTACGGAATATAACGCTGAAAAAATTGGCTCAAAAATTGAATGGTTTGAAAAAATAAACGGATTTGAATTCCCAAAATCGGAATATGAAATAATGATATCGGAATTTAAAAAACATTATCAAATAGAGAAAACGAATTGGGAACAACGAAATCCCGAATTTAAACAGAAATTACCTTTTGAAAAATAACGAACGCACAACAAAGAACTGAGGCAATAAACAAGTAAAATATTAATTATTTATTGCTAGAGTACTTCTATGTTCACCATTGTAAGGC